>JBARAK010000505.1:0-21940 GCA_049791955.1 Caulobacteraceae bacterium | reverse complement strand
GGCCAGCGCCCCGGACGGCGGACGTCAGCCGGGGCGAGGTGCTGCACGCGTCGCGCGGCGAGGTGCTGCTGGAGACCGATCACGCCGCCCTGGTCTGGCTGACCAGCATTCTGCGAAGAGCGATGCTGGGATGGCGGTTCTGGGCCTTGGTCGCGATGCTTCCGCTCGCTGGCCAGAGCTTCCAGTACATCGTCGACGTGCTTCCCGCCTACGCCCTGACCAAGATCTGGCCGCTCATCATCCTGCCCATGGCGTTCTGGGCCTTTGGACGGCTGCACCCGCCCTATCGATTGATCCTGCTGGCGACCATGTTCTGGGCGTTCGCGATAACGCCCCTGATCGGCGTCTTCGAACTCGGGGACAGCATCGTTTCCGCCGTCTCGACCACCGCCAAGGTCTGGTCGCTGACCACCGCCCTTTCGACCGTGGCGATGTTCGCGGCGTTGCGCACGCGCCCTGAGGACCTGACCCGCGCCGTGATGGGATGGGGGGCCACGACGTTCGTCATGATGACGGTGCTGTGGTTCGTCGTCCCCCGCAGCGCCTACGACAACGGGCTGAACGAGACCAAGCTGTTCCTGGCCGACATCGAACGCGGCTATCGCATCTACATGCCGATGTTCTTCGGCCTGCTGACCGTGTTCGCCCTGAACCGCTCGTTCTGGATGCGCCCGAAGCTGTGGAAGCCGCTAGCGGTCGCCGTCTGCTTCGTGCTGCTGGTCACGATCTTCAAGCAGCGGACGATGATCGCCGGCGCGGCCTTGGTGGTGATTCTGGGCGGCGTGCTGAGCTTCCCCCGCTGGCGGATCCCGATCCTGGCCGGCATGGTGGTGCTCCTGCTGCTCGCCGCCCCGGCGCTCTGGGCCTACGCCCACTCGGCGGCGCTGGCGAAAAGCCTCGGCGGCTCGCTCAGCAACCGCCAGATGGAGATCGCCAAGGGCCTGGAGTTCCTCAACGCCGAGCCGCACCGCTGGCTGTTCGGCGCGGGCGCGGCGACACGGGTAGGCGACGTATCTCTGGCCGACATCGTCGGCGCGCCGGGTTTCTTCCTGGCCGACCTGGGATGGCTGGGGGTCTTCTTCGAGTACGGCTCGGTGGGCGTGCTGCTACTGTTGCTTCTGCATCTCGCCGGGCTGCGGATCACCTGGCGCGCCGCGCGGCTGGGCGATCCGGTGGCGCGGGCGACCTTCGACTACGTGCTCTACATCGTGCTGATCTCGCCCATCGTGCCGGTGACGTTCGCGCCGGGCGAGCTATGCACCTGCATGGCCATGGCCTTCTGGTATCTTCGCACCTCGCCCGAACCGACGCCGGGGCCCGCTAGCGCGGAACCTTTGAGAGGTTGAGATAGGCCGGATCGAAATCGGCCGACTTGGACAAACGATCCCAGTCCTCGATGCGGATCAGGGCGCCGGTCCAGGTTATGAGGTTTTCGCGCCGCAGCTCCTGCACCGTCCTGTTCACGTGAACGGGTGAGATACCCAGCACGTCGGCCAGCAGCACCTGGGTGATCGGAAACGTAAAGCTCAGGTCCTTCGCCTGACCGACGCTCTGAAGCCGCAGATACAATTCGCAGATCAGGTGCGCCAGCTGGCCAGCGGACGAGAGCTGGCCCATGGCGAACAGCCACTGCCGGTGTATCGCCGCGTCGATCAGGGTGCTCAGCCAGAGCATGCGCGCGAGGTGGGGATGATCGCGGGTGATCTCCCGCAGGAACTCATGGGGAACCAGCGCCATCCTGCAGGGCGTGATGGCGGTGACGGTCTGATCCATCGGGCGAAGCAGCAGCGAATGCAAGTCTACGAAGTCGCCCAGGACATGCAGCGCGGTGATCGCGTGACGCCCGTTGGCCAGGGTCTTGTTACGGCTGGTCCAGCCTTCCAGGAGCAGGCAGCTGAACTCCATCGTCTCGCCCTCCCGCACGATATCCTCGTTGGGCCGGAACTCCTTGATGCGGGATGTGGTCCCTTCGAGGATGCGCCGTTCCTCCGCGGAAAGCTGGTCGCGCTGCTCGAGCTTGAGGATGAGGGGATTGGTCATTGGCGTGGCCCAAGAGACGTACCGCGCCTGGATAACGCTCCGCTGCGGGAAACGGCCCGCCGGCGGGTTCGCCTTTCTGGAACCCCCAGCTTCGGTTCAAGGCTTGCGGAGGCGGCTTTGCCGGGAGCGGTCCCGGCTGGATATCAATTGATAGCGTCCGGCTGAAACTCATGGAGCCCGCGCCAGTTATCCCCGTGGGTCACGGACGAGGCGCATGCCACGGTTTTACTTTAACTTTCGAGATGGCCGCGACAGCCTCGACGAAGAGGGCTACGAGCTCAAGAACTCGCTTGAAGCCTGCAAGGCCGGCGTGCAGCTCCTATGTCACACCGTGGAAGAGAATCCCGACCTGGCGATGCATGACGATATGCGCCTGGAAGTGACCGACCCCACCGGCCTGATCATCTCCACAGTACAGGTGATCGTTACGACCTCACCTGCATTCAGAAAGACCTGAAGGCGCCGCCAGGATGGGAGGGCGACGGGCGCCCTCCCCTTGAGGCTCAGCCTTGCACGGCGTCCTTGAGCGCCTTGGCAGGCGTGAACACCACCTTCTTGGCGGCCGCGACCTCGATGGTCTCGCCCGTGCGCGGGTTGCGCGCCTGGCGGGCCGGCTTGTCCTGGACCTTGAACTTGCCAAAGCCGCCCAGCGAAACTTCCTCGCCCTTCACCGCGGCGGTCTGGATCCCGCCGAGGACCGCCTCGAGCGCCTGCTTGGACTGGGCCTTGGTCAGGCCAGTCGCGGCGGCGAGATGATCGATCAGTTCACCCGTATTCATGCTGTTCCTTCGTCCCGGCGGGAATCGCCTGCCTTGAAGCTGCAAAACCTGAAGCCCCACTGCCACGGGATCGATTGACGCGGCAAGTCCCGTTGGCGACGAGGCCACTCTCGATTGCTCGAAACGCGACCGATTGCAGATGGTCGTGGACTCGTCTCAAGTCCCCTGAGTCGCGATTGGGGGGAAAGATGCGCGGTTCCGATGGTCTGCTGTTGCTCGCGGCGGCGATGGCCGCGTCCGCCTGTTGCGGCTCCGCACAGGCCAGGGACGTAGTGGTCCATGCCGGCGTGCTGATCGACGGCTCCGGCGCCGCTCCGCGCAATCAGGTCTCGATCCTGATCCACGACGACCGGATCGCCGCGGTCAAGCCGGGTTTCCTGACCCCGCCGGGCGCCGAGGTGGTGGACCTATCCCGCGAGACGGTGATGCCCGGCTTCATCGACTGCCATGTCCACGTCAGCGCCAAGCTGCCGAGCCGGGCCAACGCGACGGAGGACGCGCTGACGCGCACCGAACTCAACCGCGCCTTCGACGGCGCGGTGTTCGTACGACAGATGCTGCAGCAGGGCTTCACCAGCGCCCGCGACGTCGGCGGCGGCGACGAGACCACCGCGATCCGCGACGCCATCAAGGCCGGTCAGATCGCCGGTCCGCGCCTCTGGGTGTCCCTGGAGCCTCTGGGCCCAACCGGCGGCCACGGCGATCCCCACGACGGCCTCGATCCCGACCTGTCCCACCCCGGCTGGGAAAACGGCCTGGTCGACACTCCGGAGCAAGCCCGCCTGCGCGTGCGCGAGCACAAGCGGCGCGGTGCGGACCTAATCAAGATGATGCCGTCGGGAGGCATCGCCTCGACCGGCGACAATCCCCGCCAGCAGCTGATGACCAACGAGGAGATGCGCGTGGCGGTGGAGACCGCCCACGCGCTCGGCATGAAGGTCGCCGCCCACATCTATCCGGCGCCGGCGATCGAGAACGCCGTCATGGCAGGGGTGGATTCGGTCGAACACGGCTCGTTCGCAACCGCGCAGACCTTCGCTCTGATGAAGGCCCACGGGACCTACCTGGTGCCCACCCTGACCGTGTACGACGTCTTCTACGCCACGGCCCGCGACCATCCGGAGCTGCTGACGCCAGGCACCGCGCCCAAGGAGCTGGCGAACGATCCCCTGCCCAAGCGGAACCTGCCGCTGGCCATCCGAAGCGGCGTCAAGATCGCCTATGGCACCGACATCGGCGAAGGCGACCACGCCATGGAATTCGGCCTGCTGATCGCCAATGGGATGACGCCGTCGGATGCGCTGCTGACCGCCACCCGGAGCGCGGCGGACCTGATCGGCGCCTCGGACGAGATCGGTGGCGTCAGGCCGAGCCTCTACGCCGACCTGGTCGCGGTTCCGGGCGATCCTCTGCAGACCCCGGCGCTGCTCGATCATGTCGACTTCGTGATGAAGGGCGGCGTGGTCTATCGGAAGGACGGCCAACCGACCGTAGCCGGGGCCGAATAATAGTCGCCCTGCGCGCTGCTCTCTCAGCGCACGTCAGCCTTATGGGCGGGCCAGTAGTACAGAGCCGCCTGGCCAAGCAGTCCGGCCCCCTGGCGCACCGCGGAAACCTGCCTGCCACGGAACCAGAACGCCAGCGACACCACCGGCGTGCCTGGCCTGAGCGTGCGGTCGAGAAAATCCGCCAATGGCGGCATGGATTTGATCAGCAGGTAGCAGGTCACCGCATCTGCATCCTGCAGGGGGTGCTTATAGAAGTCGCCCCGCCGCAGAACCACGTTTGGCATATTGCGGGTCCTGAAACGGGCGACCCAGTAAGGCAACGGCGACATCTCGACACCGCGGATCTGCGCCTCCGGAAACGCGCGGGATAGCGCCATCACCAGCGCGCCCCAACCGCACCCCAGGTCATAGACAACCACATGTTCCGGAAGATCCGCCTGCCTCAGGAGCATGGCGACGTCTGCGGCCTCCACCGCGCTCGCCGACATGGGCGGCACGCCGGTGATGGCCTGGAACACCACAACCGATAGCGCCAGCGCCAAGACGACGATCACGGGAAGAAGAGACAGGGCATTCAGCATGGGGAACGGTCCGGCCTCCTTAGAGAGCCGTTTTCTCGAAAGACGTCGCCCTGAAGCTCGAGCGGTATTGTGATGGGGTCACCCCAAGTCGTCTCACAAACACCAGACGCATGTGCTCGGCGCCGTTGAAACCACAGTCGTAAGCGACGGCTTTCATCGGCAGGTCACCGCCTTCGAGACGATTGCGGGCCGCATCGATCCGGGCGTTTTCGACAAACTCCGCCGGCGTAACCTTCATCTCCTGCTTGAACGTCCGAGCGAAGGTGCGCGGGCTCATCCCCGCCACGGCGGCGAGCGCGTCGACGCTATGCTCGTCTCGCAGGTTGGCCATCACATGGGTGTGGACCTGCGCGATCGGGGATTCCGACCTGGCCGGAGCGACGAGATACGGACTGAACTGGGACTGGCCGCCCTGGCGCTGCGCGACCACGACCAGGCGTTTGGCGACCGCAAGGGCGACGTCGGGCCCATGATCCTCGTGCACGATCGCCAGGCCAAGATCGATACCGGCCGTCACCCCCGCGGAGGTCATCAGCTCCGCGTCCCGGATATAGATCCGATCGAGTTCCACGCGCGCCAGGGGAAATTCGGCGGCGAGCGTGGGCGCGTCCTGCCAATGGGTGGTGACCGCCCTGCCGTTGATCAGACCTGCCCGGCCAAGCGCAAAGGCCCCGGTGCAGATCGATCCATATTGCGGGCACCGATTGGGCGCTTCCGCCAGCCACGCCGTCAATTCGTCGCCAGCGTCGCGCGTAGGAAGCGATGGGCCGCCAGCGACCAGGGCCAGATCGTAATAGCCTTGCGCCTCGTCGAACGTCAGGTCCGGGACGATCAGCATACCGTTGGACGCCCGATAGGGCTTGCGCTCGCCGCCCACGATCGAAAGCCTGTAGCCCTCCCCGGCCCCGACGAAACGGTTGGCCTCCTCAAAAACGTCCAGGGGGCCCGCCACGTCGAGCGCCTGGACGCCAGAGAAAATTGCGAGGGCGACGGACTTCAAGGCGGAGCCTCCCGGCCGGATTTCAAATCCGGCGAGCGGAGGTCTATGCGACAAATCCCGCCACTCCCCCAGAGATTTCCGCCGCCGCAGAAGATGCGACGCCGGATGGCGGAAAACCACGGCCATTTGGCGTTCCAACGAGGTTCGACCGCGTTGAACACGCCCCCCGAAAGAGTGAAATGGGGACAAGTCAATGACCGGTTCCAATGCACACGCCGCAGTTCATCAGGAATATGTGTGGATAATACGGGCATCGCAGGGGACTGAAACAGCTCTTCCAACCGCGGACCACCATTATGGAGGATATTATGTCCACTAAATTCGTTATTTTCTCTCAAGTTCAACAATTCATCGGCCATCCCGAGACAATCGCTCACGAGGACTCCCTTCCTCAAAGAATGGATGCCCTACTGGATGAGGCGCTGGAAGAAAGCTTTCCAGCTAGCGATCCGATTTCCTCCATGCGTTCGTCAATTTAGGTCTTCGCCACCAAGAGAACGCCGCTCGCACGAACGCGCTATCAGGTCGCTTTACAACCCATTGCAACTCCTTCTCGCGATGGTCCGCAGGTGGGCGTAGAGTGGTCTTGTGGACAGGCTGGAGCGGATAGCAGAAACGTATTCGCCAACGCGTTCTCTCCATCACCGAAACGGTGACGGCGAAGAACGGCGTGCGGCTTCGCTATGACCTCCCAATTCAGCTGGAGGCGTGTGATCGGAGGGGCTTGGCGCTTCGTCTTGATCGTCGCCGCCCTGTCGATCCTGCTTGTGGTGACGACCCACTGGAGTCGCTGGGAAGGTCGTCGCGGATGGCAGACCACGGACGACGCCTATCTTCAGGCCGACACCACGCCAATCTCCGCCAAGGTTCCAGGCTATGTCCGCGCTGTCCCGGTGCAGGACTACGACCATGTCCGCGGCGGGCAGCTGGTGGCCCAGATCGTCGACGACGACTACCGCGCATCGGTCGATCAGGCCAAAGCCGCCGTTGCATCCGCCAAGGCCCAGCTTCAAACCGTCCTCGCTCAAGCGAGATTTCAAGCGGCCAACGTCGAAGCCGCAAATGCGGTCGTGGCGGCCACGCTCGCAAACGCGGAACAGAACCGCCGCGACCTCGTACGCCAGAACCGCCTGCTGCTCACCGGCTCGTCTTCGACCGAAGCCCAGGAAAAACTCCAGACCACACAGGCTCAACTCGCAGCCCAACTTGCCCAGAATCGGGCCCAGGCCAACGCAGCCCGTGAACAGCTGGGCGTCCTCGCGGCCCAGGCTACCCAGGCCCAGGCCGCCATCTCCGCGCAACAGGCGGCGCTGCAGCTCGCGAGCATCAACCTCGCCTACACCCGCATCATCGCCCCACAGGACGGCGTCCTCAGTCAACGCCAAGTCCGGCCAGGCCAGTTTGTCGGCGTCGGAAGTCAGATAACGACGCTGACCCCCCTGCCGCATGTCTGGGTGATCGCGAACTACAGGGAAACGCAGCTGACCCATGTGATCGCCGGCGATCGGGCCGAGCTCCGCGTCGACACCTTCCCCGATCGCGTGCTCCATGGACACGTCCTCGCCCTCTCGCCCGGCGCGGGATCCCAGTTCGCCCTTTTGCCGCCGGACAATGCGACCGGAAACTTCACCAAGGTCGTGCAACGCATCGCCGTGAAGATCGTCATCGACGACGCCGCCGGGCTCTCCGACCGGTTACGCGCCGGGATGTCTGTCATCGCCCGGATAGATGCGCGCGGAGGCGACCGCCGGTGAGCGCCGCGGCTCCACCGGCCCCCACGCCGCCGCCGCCGGCCGCTCCCATTCCATGGCTTAGTCTGACCGCCGTCCTGCTGGGAACGTTCATCTCCACGCTGAACGGCCGGTTGTCGAACTTTGGATTATCCGACATTCGAGGCGCGCTTCATGCCGGCTTCGACGAAGGCGCCTGGATCACCACGGCGCAAACGACGGCTCAGATGCTCATCGCGCCGATCGCGGTCTGGATGGGAACCGCTTTCGGACCAAGACGGGTTCTATTCTGGTCGGCCAGTGCATTCGCTGTCATCTCATTCATCGAACCGTTTTCCACCGACCTACAAACCCTTCTTGTGTTCCAATTCGCCGGCGGCATCGCTTCGGGATTCTTCATTCCATTAACGCTGAGCTTCATTCTTAAAAATATCCCACCCAAATATTGGGCGTATGGAATCGCCATATACGCACTTAATCTTGAGCTATCCCTCAACATTTCCGCGTCCGTGGAGGGATGGTATGTGGAATACACCTCCTGGCATTGGATCTTCTGGCAGAACGTACCACTCGCCGCCGCCATGGCGCTTTGCCTGCACTACGGCTCCGCGCGTGACGCGGCCTCGCCGCCCTCTCCTCGCCCGGATCTCTACGGCTTCCTCGCTGGCGGCTTGGGGACGGGGTTGATCTACGCGGCGCTGGACCAAGGAAACCGCCTGGACTGGCTCAATTCCGGCCTCATAACGGGCCTCCTCGCGGCCGGCGGCCTGCTGATCGCCGGCTTCTTCATCCATGAAGCCCGCACGCCCAACCCGGGCCTGAATCTGAAGTTCCTCTTCGCCCCACCCATGCCGCAGATCCTGATCCTGATCGGCTTCCTGCGGCTGACGATCCTTGCCACCTCCTACCTCGTTCCACAGTATCTACAAACTGTTCGAGGTTTCCGAGCGCTCGAAGTCGGTCAGACCCTGCTGTTGATTGCGGCGCCTCAGTTGATCGTCTGCCCTTTGGCCGCAGCGTTACTACGCCGAAACGACTCCAGGCTCATATCTGGCATCGGCTTCGTCATGGTGAGCGTCGCCTGCTTCCTGGTGGCCTATGGCCTGACCCCGCAATGGGGCTCGGAGGAGTTTCTGCCATCACAGTTGCTGCAGGCGCTTGGCCAGAGCTTCGCCCTTTCCGGCGTATTGTTTTTCGCCGTGCTCCATCTTCGGCCCCAGGACGCCCTGACCTTTGGCGCGGGCGTGCAGATTGCACGCTTGATGGGTGGGGAGATCGGCCAGTCCTTCGTCGTGACCTTGACCCGGATACGGACCCAGACGGCGTCCAACACCATCGGCCTCCACGTCCAAAGCGGCGACGAACAGGTGCTGCAACGCATTCATGCCTATACCGGCGTGGCGTTTCACAATGGCAGCGACCTGTTCACGGCCCCCTTGCAAGGTACGGCGCTGCTCGCGACGGCCGTTCGCAGAGCGGCCTCGACGCAGGGGGTCATCGACGCGTTCGCCGTCGTCGGCGTTCTCTCGATCGTGGCCCTCGTGGCGGCGGCGACGCACAAGGCGGCGCCGCGTGGCCCCGCCTCGCATGTGTCGGGGGGCCTGTCGCCTTGATCCGCGTGGCCCGCGTCGCTCCAATCTTCATGATCGCAGCGACACTCGCTTCCTGCGTCGTGGGACCTGACTATCGTCCGCCACAGCCCCTCCCCGGCGCGGAAGGCCCGTTGCTCTCACGCGCGCCCAACCTCGAATCCAGCGCCACCGCCGTCGACGACTGGTGGAAGCTCTACGAGGACCCCTTGCTGGACAGCCTGATCGAGGAGGCCTTTGCGGCCAACACCGATCTGACCGCGGCTCAGGCCAATCTGTCGGCCGCCCGCGCGGTGCTGGAGGCCTCGCGCGCCGGGCGCTATCCCACCACGACCGTGGGGGCCGGCGCCATCTATGGCCATGATCCGACCACCGAGGAGATCCTCGAGATCGGGGGCCACGCCCCTCAAACGGTATGGCTCTTCGACGATATCCTGGACGCGTCCTATGAACTGGACCTGTTTGGCCACGTCAGGCGCTCGATCGAGGCGTCCAAGGCCGATGCACAGGCCGCAGCCGCGGCCCGGGACGACCTGAGGGTGACAGTCGCGGCCGAAACGGCCCGCGCCTATGCGGAAATCTGCACCCTGGGCGAACAACTCGCCGTGGCGCACCGGTCGCTCGACGTGGTCTCGCGCGAGAGCAGGATCACCACGGACCGTCACGAGGCCGGCGGGAACTCCAGCTTCGACGTGGTCAGGGCCGAAGGCCTTGTTTCACAAGTTCATGCGGGGATTCCATCGCTGGAAGGCCGCCGCCGCGCCGCGTTGTTCCAGCTGGCCGATCTGCTGGGGCGCACCCCGAGTCGGGCGCCCGCCGATGCGCTCGCGTGTGTCACCCCACCCAGACCGAAAGGCCTCATCCCGATCGGCGATGGGACCGCCCTGTTGAAACGGCGCCCCGATGTCCGTGAGGCCGAGCGGCGGCTTGCATCCGCCACCGCACGCATCGGCGTGGCCACCGCCGACCTCTATCCGCGCATCAAGCTGGAAGCCTTCTATGGCGGCGCCACCACCTCGCTATCCCAGCTTACGACAGAAGGCGGCCTGATCTGGGGTGCGGGGCCCGCGGTGAGCTGGGCGTTTCCGATCCAGGCCGGCCCGCGCGCCCGTGTGCGCCAGGCCAAGGCCAACGCGTCGAGCGCGTTAGCCAATTTCGACTCCGTTGTCCTCAAGGCCTTGAAGGAAACGGAGCAGGCCCTGACGAAATATAATTCCGACCTCGCTCAACATGACCTTCTGGTCGAAGCCGATCACAAAGCCGATCAGGCCTTCACCTTTGCTCATGATCAATTTCTCGCCGGCTCGATAAGCACGCTCGAACTCCTCACGACCGAGCGGACTTTGGTGGATGCAGACGCTTCGACCGCCGCTTCCGACGCCACACTGGCCGACGATCAAATCCTGGTCTTCAAAACACTAGGCGGCGGCTGGCGGAATTCGACGTCAGGAATCCAGAAGGACCGATAACGTCCTGAACATGTGGGATTTTGCCCCGGAATATACGCAGTGCGGCTTCCCGACTTGAGCTGGTGCGGTGAGGTTCGGAGCGGCTGCGACCCGCCGTATCGAAACTGTCGCAGGTCGCCATTAACGGGGGAGCGCCCGAAGCAGCGGGCAAGCCCTATCTCCCGGAGTTCAGATGCGCCGATCCAGTTTGCTTGCGAGCCTCGCCCTTGGCCTGGCGGCGATCGCCAGCGCGCCTGTCGCAATGGCTGCGTCGGATGCTGACGTCCGCATCAATCAGATTCAGGTGATCGGCTCGCATAACAGCTACCACGCCGGGCTGACCCCCGGCGTCGCCAAGATGCTGCAGAAGGTCAATCCCAAGGCCTTCGACGGCCTCGACTATACGCACGCACCGCTCACCGCCCAGTTTGACCATGGCATCCGCCAGATCGAGCTCGACATCTACGCCGACACCCAGGGCGGCCGCTTCGCTCACCCGTTCGGCGCGACGCTCAATGAGGGCGGTGCGGCGGCGTTCGACCCGCAGGGGGTGATGCTGAAGCCGGGCTTCAAGGTCATGCACGTGCAGGACATCGACTACGTCAGCAACTGCCAGCCCTTCGCCGGCTGCCTGCGCGAAATCCGCGCCTGGTCGAAGGCCCATCCGCGCCACGTCCCGATCTTCATCCTGGTGGAGACCAAGACCCAGCCGCCCATACCGGGCGTGCCCAACATGGCCGCGCCCGAGGCCTTCACGGCCCCCGTCCTGGACGCACTGGACGCCGAAATCCGCTCGGTCTTCCCGGCCGACGAGATGATCCTTCCCGATCAGGTGCGGGGCCGTCACAAGACCCTCCCCGAAGCGGTCGCACAAGGCGGCTGGCCGACGCTGAGGAGCGCCCGGGGCAAGGTCGTGTTCCTTCTGGATCAGACCAACGTCACCGCGACCTATGTGGCGGACCATCCGGCGCTCGAGGGGCGTGTCCTCTTCACCAACGCTGAACCCGGTCACGCCGACGCCGCCTTCGTCGAGCAGAACGATGGAACGCCGGAAGCCATCAGCGCCCTGGTCAAACAAGGCTACCTGGTGCGCACCCGCTCCGACTCCGACACCAAGGAGGGCCGTACAGGCGACACGCATCTGCGCGACGCCGCCTTGCGCAGCGGCGCGCAGATGGTCAGCACCGACTATCCGTGGTTCGAGCCGTCACGCTGGACGAACTACTCCGTCAGCCTGCCCAACCAGGCGCCCGTCCGCTGCAACCCCGTCAACGCGGGCAAGTCCTGCGTGGACGCTGATCTGGCTGACGTCGCCGCCACCCCGGCGGCGGAGGCCGCGGGGCGCTAGAGCCTTTCCCGTTCAGATGGAATCATTCGAACGGGAAAAAGCCCCAAATCATAGAGTTAGAGCGTGATGGCCGCCGGGAACCGATATCCGCTTCGGCTATCACGCTCTAGGTCGCGGGGTCCTGGATCGGCTCCACATCCCCGGACGCTCCCAAAACCTCCTCGATCATCGCAAACAGACGGCCCGTGTCGATCGGTTTGGCGACGAAGCCGTCCATGCCGACCTCACGATACTCCGCAACGTGATGGGCCATCGCATTGGCGGTAAGCGCGATGATCGGGGTGCGGACCCGGCCCTGATGCCGCTCCCGCGATCGGATTTCCAGCGTCGCGGTAGGTCCGTCCATCTGGGGCATCTGCACATCCATCAGGATCAGATCCCAGACGCCCCCCGCCCAGGCCTGGACCGCCTGGACGCCATTCTGCACCATGGTGGGCTCAATGCCGACCTGGCCGAGCAGGGTCCTGATAACCAGCTGATTCACCTCGTTATCCTCCGCAACAAGGATGCGTAGATCTGCGACCGGTGGAACGACAGCGTCCTCGGTGACGTGGATGGCGTCGGTGTCGACCGCGGGCAAAGGCACGGTCAGCGTGAAGGTGGAGCCAACGCTTGGCGCGCTCTGTGCGGTCAGCGCCCCTCCCATCAGGATCGCCAGCTGGTGGCAGATCGCAAGCCCTAGCCCGGTTCCGCCAAACTTGCGCGTGGTGGAGGGGTCGGCCTGCATGAACTTCTGGAAGAGCCGCTCCACCTGGTCCGGACTCATGCCGATACCTGTGTCGCTCACCTCAAATCTCAGACAGTCTCCCTCCGCCCCCGTGACCCTGAGGGTGACCGACCCGCGTTCGGTGAACTTGAACGCGTTCGAGATCAGGTTGACGAGGATCTGTCGAAGACGCGTGGGATCGCCGAGATGCGCCCCCTTGATGGAGTCGTCGACATTCACATCGAACATGAGGCCCTTGGCCGTCGCCACTTCGGCGAAAGCGTCACGAACGGCATGTGTGACCTCATCCAGATCAAATGCGATCGCCTCAATCTCAAGCTTGCCCGCCTCGACTTTCGAGATGTCGAGGACGTCATTCAGCACGCCGAGCAACACCTCCCCGGACTTGCGTATGACATCCAGGCGCTCGCGCTGGCGCTTCGGCAAAACGTCGTTGGACATCGCCTGAACCATCCCGAGGACGCCGTTCAGGGGCGTGCGGATCTCGTGGCTCATGGTGGCGAGGAACTGGCTCTTGGCGTGTGTCGCCTGATCGGAGGCGTCACGCGCCCGCATCAGCGTTTCCGCCTGGCGCTTCAGTCCGGTGATATCGGAAACGATGGTGACCACGCCGCCTAACGACGTCCGGTTGCTCTGGAAGCGCAGGAAACGGCCATCAGCCATTTCCTGATCGAATTCACTGGCCGCGCCCGCTCGCGCTGTCAGGCGCGCCTCGACCATCGCCCGTTGCTCTTCAGGAGATGCCGGATCACGCCCCGCCGCAGCGGCGCTCTCCAGGAATTGGCGGTAGCGACGCCCGACGACGGGGGTCTGCCCGATCTCGGCGAGTTCGGCACGGTAGGTCGCGTTGCCGAGCACGAAACGATCGTCCGCGTCGAAATACGCGAGGGCCTGGGGAACCGCCTCGATGATCGACTGGAGCATCGCCAGCGAATGCTTACGGGTGCTGATCTGCAGCCACAAAATCCCAAGGCCGATCGCCACCAGCACGATGACGAACCCCGCCACGGCGAGCGCAAGCGCGTGGGGAGAGACCAGGGGCTCGGACACCCGTACCCGCGCATCCGGGATCATCCTCAGGCCAATCATGCCGATGAAGTGCAGGCCGCAGATCGCTGCGCTCATGGTCGCGGCAGCCGCCAGGAAGCGGGGCAAGGTGCGCGCCGACACGGCGATGCGCAGCGACAGCGTCGCCAGAGCGCCGCCCACCACGATCGACGCCACGAAGGCCAGGGCGTTGGGAGCCACCGCGCCCGGCACGATCAGGCTGGCCAAGCCGAACGCCTGCATGCCGCTGACGCCGATCACGAAGATCACGCCCCAGACCGGGAGGTTCCAGGGGCGGCGCGTCCGAGCCGTTACGTAGACCCCCACGGCCCCGCCTACGAGCGGGACGATCAGGGAAGCGAGCACGGCCCACACACGAAAGCTGACGCTGTAGCCAGGCTCGAAGGCGAGCAATCCGATGAAATTGGCCGCCCAGGCCCCGGCGCCCCCGCAGGCGCCGCCGAACATCAGAAGGCGCGCGCCAGACCGGCTCTTGGCCTTGGCGCCGAAGATCATCAGGCGAAGTGCGGTGGTCGTGGAGATCAGGGAAACCGCGAGCGCAAGCGCCACCAGGACAAGGCTGTGCTGCAGAAGGAGAATAGACAGCACTGCTCACCCCCATTCTGCGGTTCAGATGGCCTCTTCAAAACATCAAAGTGGTGAACAGCGGCTCAAGGAAACCGCGGCAAACGCCAGGGCCTCAGCCTTTCTACCGGCCGGCCTCGCTATCGCTATCGATCAGCTCAAAGGTTCAAATTGTGCAGGAAGCCCTGGATCCTCCGGTCGAATACGTCGGGATGTCGCCGGGTCTGGTAGCCCGAGCCCACCTCGGCGTTGTTCCAGTGGTAGACGTGGGTGAGCAGGCCGAACAGGTAGCGTGGATCAATCTCGATGCGGCTCAAGGGCGTGATCGCGTCAAGCGCCGTGCGATCCATGACGGCCAGGCCCGCCTCCGCGTCGCGACGGCAGTTGAACACAGCGTAGGCCCCCTCGCCCAACGACAGCGCCACATGATGATCCTGCTCCACTTGAGAGCGGGCGCGCGCCTTGGCCAAGGCCTGCCCCAACAGCCGCTTCAGGGGAAGCTGGCCCACCTCCGCCTCGGCGATGAGTCGCTCATAGGCCATCGGATGGCGGGCGATCTCGGCGAGCCGGGCCTCGACCATCGCCTCGGGATAAGGCGCGCGGCGCTCGGCGAAGGCCTCAAGGTTCTGCGTGTCGATGCTTCCCCCCTCCTCCAGCACCACGGCGTCGGGATCGAAGGCCAGCACCTCGGCGGCGTCCGCCACCCCGCGCCAGCGGTTCAGGTGCGCCAGCCGCCCGCCCAGCAGGTACTGGCCAGCGAACGGCATGGTCCTGCGCGGGCGAAGCTCGGCGGTCAGGGTCCGGTAGCGCTCGAAGAAGGCGGCCCTCTTGCGCGCCGCCGCCTGCGGCAAGGCTGGATCATCCAGGTCGAAATAGGTCTGCGGATAGGGGCCGGCGCCGGTATAGCCGCACAGCAGCAGGTCGATCGGCCCCGCCGCTTCGGCCACCCGGCGGCGCATCGGCGCGTCGAAGATGATGTCGTTGGCGTTGACCACGACATGGGCGCGCCCGCCCTGCTCCAGCTTCACCACCAGGGCGGAATCGATGTCCGAGGCGCTCCCGGTGCTGTGAGGCAGGATCTCCAGCCGGGTGTCGCCATAGGCAAGCGGCTCGGCGGCCACCGTGGGCGTGAAGCCGTCCGCGGTCATCTTGGCCTTCAGGTGGTTGGGCGCGTGGTCGGCGATCAGCAGAGGCTTGTCGCCGAAGGCGTCGAAGTAACGCCGCAGGAACAGCGGGTCGTAATGGTCCGGATGGATGTGAGAGATCCAGACCGCGTCCACCTCCCCGATCAGGCCCATGGGGTCGGCGACCTTGGGGAAGGCGTACCAGGAGCCGTCATAGACCCCGTCGGTGAACCACGGGTCGCACAGCACGGTCACGTCCGGCGTGCGGATCACGACACAGGCCGAATAGACGTATCTGACCTGAATGCCCGCGAAGCCAGTCACGTGCTCAACACCCCCCAAACACCCGCCGGCCAAACACCCCGAATTGAATCAGGCTCCCACTCGTAGCGGTTGACCTGACGCACGCAAATCCCCCCGACGCGACCAGCGGCGCGCTCAAGCCCCGGATCAAGACGACGGAATAAGTCAAACCGATCCAGCGCTTTGACGATCGCTTCGCGGCCGCTGCGGGCAGGTTTCCGCTACAGGCGGAATAGTTTCGGATCGTCTAAGCTTTTGATTTCCCGGCCTTCCGCTGCGAACTCAAGCGCTTGGGAGGCCCTGGCGGTGACGGTGGGATTCGAACCCACGATACCCTTTCGGGTATGACGATTTAGCAAACCGTTGCCTTCAGCCTCTCGGCCACGTCACCCGGGACGGCGGACTTAGCGGGTTCCGAGCGTTCTGGCAATCAAGCTGGACGGCTTATTTGCCCGTATTGCGCTTATGCGCCGGACACGGCTGGAAAAGCTCCGGCCGCCGCCTACATCCCCTGCGTCAGGCTGGCGCAGGGGCGCCGGCGGCCCCGTCCATGCAATGGAGTCCATCATGGAATTTCGACGTCTCGGCGCGTCCGGCTTCACCGTACCCGTCCTGAGCTTCGGCACCGGCACCTTCGGCGGCAAGGGCGAGTTCTTCTCGGCCTGGGGAGCCACCGACGTGGCTGAGGCGAGCCGGCTGGTGGACATCTGCCTCGACGCCGGACTCAACATGTTCGACAGCGCCGACATCTATTCCGCCGGCGCGGCCGAGCAGATCCTCGGCGAAGCGCTGAAGGGCCGGCCGCGGGATGGGGTGATCATCTCCACCAAAGCCACCTTCCGAAGCGGCGAAGCGGCCAATTCGGTAGGCTCGTCGCGCTACCACCTGATCGACGCGGTGGAGAAGGCGCTGAAGCGCCTGCAGACCGACTACATCGACCTGTTCCAGCTCCACGGCTTCGACGCCCAGACCCCGCCGGAAGAAGTGCTGTCGACGCTCGACCAACTCGTGCGCGAGGGCAAGATCCGCTACATCGGCGTTTCGAACTTCTCAGGCTGGCACCTGATGAAGTCGCTCGCGGTGTCCGACAAGTATGGCTACCCGCGCTACGTCGCCAACCAGACCTATTATTCGCTGATCGGCCGCGACTATGAGTGGGAGCTGATGCCGCTCGGCCTGGACCAGGGCGTCGGCGCGGTGGTGTGGAGCCCGCTGGGCTGGGGCCGCCTGACCGGCAAGATCCGCCGCGGCCAGCCGCTGCCCGAGACCAGCCGCCTGCACAAGACCGCCCACATGGGCCCGCAGATGGACGACGAATACCTCTACAAGGTGGTCGACGCCCTGGACGCGGTGGCGGCGGAAACCGGCAAGACCGTGCCGCAGGTGGCGTTGAACTGGCTGCTGCAAAGGCCGACCGTCTCCACCGTGGTGATCGGCGCGCGCAATGAGGAGCAGCTCCGCCAGAACCTGGACGCGATCGGGTGGAACCTGACGCCCGCACAAGTGGCCAAGCTGGATGAGGCGAGCCGGGTGACGCCCGCCTATCCCTACTGGCACCAGGCGGGCTTCGGCGAACGCAACCCCTCGCCGGTGTAAGAGGTCGAGGCGCCCTCCTCCCCCATGCGGGGAGGAGGATAGCCGCTCTTGCGGCCGGCGCGGCGGTGGCGCAGCTTCGCGATCCCAAGCTTAGCGGCCATGGATTCGCGATGCGTCGTCCGGTTCTCGCCCTCACCGCCCTGGCCCTCGTCCAGAGCCTTGTTCCCGGCGCCTTGCCCGCCTCCGCCGAGCCCGCGTCAACCGCGGGGCCCACGGCGGGCTACTCTCCCGCCGACGCCGCCTTTGTCGCCTACGCCCAGCCGCGCATCGCCTTCGTCCATGTCGAACTGGTGGACGGGACGGGCGGTCCGGCGAAGCGCGACATGACGGTGCTGGTCGACCATGGCCGTATCGCCGCCGTCGGCCCTTCGGCCCGGCTGAAGCCCACCGCCGACGCCACGGTGATCGACGGCGCCGGCAAGACCCTGCTGCCGGGCTTCGTCATGGTGCACGAGCACATGTTCTACCCCTCGCCCCGGCCCGGCGAGTATGGGGAGTTCCCCTACAGCTTCTCGCGACTCTATCTCGCCGGCGGGACCACCACCCTGCGCACCGGCGGCACGCTGGCGACCTACGGCGACCTCAACACCGCCCACGCCATCGCCGCCGGCCGCCAGCCCGGACCCGACATGGACGTCACCGGCCCTTATCTGGAAGGCCAGCACCTGCTGACCGAGAAGATGGTGGCGCTGAAGGACCCGGCGGACGCGGCGCGGACGGTGAACTACTGGGCCGACGAGGGCGCCACCTCGTTCAAGGCCTACAACTACCTCTCGCGCGCCGAACTGAAGGCGGCGATCGATGCGGCCCACGCCCGCGGGCTGAAGCTGACCGGCCACCTGTGCTCGATCACCTACAACGAGGCCATCGACCTCGGCATCGACAACCTGGAGCACAGCTTCGCGGTCGCCACCGACTTCGTGAAGGACAAGGCGCCGGACGCCTGCCCCGCCTCGACCGCCACCCTGGCCTCGCTGAACGCGCTGGACCCCGACGGGGCGGAGATCGGCGTGCTGATGCACAAGTTGATCGATCACCACGTGGCGCTGACCTCGACGCTGACGGTGTTCGAGACCTTCTCGGCGGGCCGGCCAGAAGCCGGCGAGGCCGCGCGCGACCTGCTCGCGCCGCAATGGCGCGCCTCCTACGAAACCCGCTGGGCCCAGACCCAGACCTCCGACCGGGGCCGCCAGTACGCCAGCTTCTTCCCCAAGCTGATGCGCATGGAAAAGCGGTTCGTCGACATGGGCGGGACCATGCTCGCCGGCACCGACCCCACCGGCTACGGCGGGGTGATCCCCGGCTACTCCGGCAAGCGCGAGGTGGAGTTGCTGGTCGAAGAGGGGTTCGGCTTCCCGCAGGCCCTGAAGATCGCCACCCTCAACGGCGCGCGCTATCTCGGGCGCGACAAGTCCGTGGGATCGGTCGAGACGGGCAAGCAGGCCAACCTGATCCTGGTCGACGGCGATCCGACCACCGACGCCATGGCGCTGGAACGCATGCCATTGGTGTTCAAGGATGGGGTGGGCTATCGCGCGCCAGCCATCCTCGAAGCCATGAAGGCCGCCGTAGGCCAGTACTGAAACCGGTTATCCCGGATGACGAAGGTTTCGTAACGGGATAAGTCCCCCCAACACACGATCAGGTTGGGGGAACGCGCTATGGGGTCCAAGGGTCTGATGCGGCTTCTCTGCGCGGCCAGCGCGGCGGTGCTGGCGGCCCAGGTCTCGTTCGTAGGCGGGGCCGCAGCGGCGATCACCGACTTCAGCGACCTGCATTGGCGGTTGCTCGGGCCGTTCCGCGCCGGTTGGGCGACCATGGTCGAGGGCGTGCCCTCCCAGCCCGACACCTTCTACTTCGCAGCCGCCGGCGGCGGCCTCTGGCGTACGCAGAACGCCGGACGCACCTGGAGCTCACTGTTCGATAAAGGCGGCGCCGCATCGGTCGGAGCCCTGGCGGTCGCGCCGTCCGATCCCAACACCCTTTACATCGGCACTGGCCAGCCCGAGCCGCGCTACGACATCGCTTCGGGCCAAGGGGTCTACAAATCCACCGATGGCGGAGCGAGCTGGAAGCCGTTGGGGCTGAATGCGACCCGTTACATCGGCCGCATCTGGGTGAACCCCACCGACGCCAATTCCGTGCTGGTCGCCGCCCAGGGCCATTTCTTCGGTCCCAGCGCCGACCGGGGGGTCTATCGCTCCACCGATGGCGGCCGCACCTGGGCGCACACCCTGGCCATCGATTCCCGCACCGGCGTCTCCGACCTCGCCAGCGATCCGAACAACCCCAACGTGATCTTCGCCGCCGCATGGGAAGCGCGTCAGTACCCCTGGCAGAGCTACTTCACCCCCGTCGCCGGCCCCGGCAGCGCCATCTACAAGTCCACCGACGGCGGGGTGAGCTGGACGCGCCTATCCGGCGGCGGCTGGCCAACGGGATCGCTGGGCCGCATCAGCCTGGCGGTCGCCGACACGCCGCGGGGCCTGCGCGTCTACGCCACCGTGGACTCGGACAAGGCCGGCGGCCTGTACCGCTCCGACGACGGCGGCGCGACCTGGGTCTACGTCAACAAGGAGGACGCCTTCTCCGGCTGGTACTCCAGCCGCATCGCCGTCGCGCCGAACGACCCGGACGTGGTCTACACCGTCGGCCAGTCGATCCGGCGCTGCGCTCACGGCGGGGAAAACTGCGAGATCATCCGCGGCTCGCCGGGGGGAGACGATTACCACCACGTCTGGATCAATCCCCAGCACCCCGACCACATGGCGACCGGCAGCGACCAGGGCGCGGTGGTCAGCGTCGACGGCGGCCGCACTTGGAGCGACTGGTACAACCAGCCCACCGCCCAGCTCTACCACCTGGCCGCCGACAACCGCTTCCCCTACCGGATCTATTCCGGCCAGCAGGACAGCGGCACGGTCTCGATCCTCTCCCGCAGCGACTACGGCGCGATCACCTTCCGCGACTGGAACCCGGTCGGCGGAGACGAGCGCGACTACGACATCCCCGATCCCACCGATCCGGACATCGTCTATGGCTCGGGCCTCGGCGGCCGGGTCAGCAAGTGGGACGCCCATACCGGCCAGGTGCAGAACATCTCGCCCTGGCCCATCTCCAGCTATGGCAAGCGGCCGACGCTGACCCGCTTCCACTACAACTGGGTGTCGCCGCTGGTGGCCTCGCGCACCGGGACGCCCACGATCTACCTCGGCGCCCAGGTGCTGTTCCGCTCCACCGACCGCGGCCGGACCTGGAGCGTGCTCGGCGGCGACCTCACCGGCAAGACCGTGGACGCCCAGCGCTGCGATGGCGACATCGCCCTGTCGGACGCGCGGCCCTGCGGCTACGGCTCGATCACCGCCATCGAGCCCTCGCCCCGCCATGGCGACGAGATCTGGGTCGGGACCGACGACGGCCTGATCCAGCTCACCCGCGACGGCGGCGCCCACTGGACCAACGTCACCCCGCCCAACCTGCCCGCCTGGGCCAAGGTCTCGACCCTGGACGTCTCCGCGCTCAAGGACGGGACGGCCTACGCCGCCATCGACGGCCAGCGGCTGGACGACTTCCAGCCTCACGTGCTGCGCACCCACGACTACGGGGCCACCTGGCAGGTCGCCACCGACGGCCTGCCCCAGGACCACTTCATCAGCGTGGTGCGCGCCGATCCGGTGCAGCCGGGCCTGCTCTACGCCGGCAGCGACGCGGGCGCGTCCGTGTCCTTCGACGACGGCGACCATTGGGGACCGCTGCAGCAGAACCTGCCCACCGCCTGGGTGCGCGACCTGCTGGTGCACGGGGACGACCTGGTCGCCGCCACCCAGGGCCGTTCGATCTGGATCCTGGACGACGTGACCCCGCTACGCCAGATCGCGGCCGGAGGCGGCGCCGACGGCGCGCGCCTGTTCACCCCCGCCACCGCCATCCGCGTGCATCCGGACAACAACAAGGACACCCCGCCCCCGCCCGAAACGGCGCTGGGTCAGAACCCGCCCGCGGGCGCGGTGATCGATTACGCCCTGCCCGCCGGCGTTCATGACCCGGTGAGCTTGGAAATCCGCGATGCCGACAATCGCCTGGTGCGCCGCTTCTCCAGCGCCGACCAGCCCGACCACCCCGATGCGGAACGCTACTTCGACAAGGCCTGGACCCGTCCGGAACCGACGCTGCAGGCCACGCCGGGACTGCACCGGTTCGTCTGGAACCTGCGCTGGCCTCGCCCGAAGGCGGTGAAATACGAGTACGCCATCGCCGCAGTCTGGAACCGCGGCGTCCCCGTCACGCCCGAGGGCCCCTATGCCCTGCCGGGCGACTACCGCGTTGTCCTGCACGTGGACGGGCATGACTACACCGCTCCGCTGAAGGTGGTGGAAGACCCCCGCATCCCGACCAGCCGTGCCGATCTGGAATCGTCCCTCGCCCTGTCGCAGCGTATCGACAAGGCCCTGGCCCGCGCCCGGCAAGGCTATGGCGAGATGCAGAGCGTCGGCGAACAGCTCGACAGGATCGGCGTAGCCGCCACGGCCCCGCGC
>JBARAK010000504.1:0-1956 GCA_049791955.1 Caulobacteraceae bacterium | reverse complement strand
GTTCCGAAGCGCCCCATCGCCGCTTTCCGGCGCCGGATGGCCCCGGGGTGTGGCGATGAGAGGCGACCGCCGCCGCATATGCGGCGAAAGTCTTACCGCAATTTCACAAATTGCGATCCGTGGTCCTTTCGCAACGCCCCAACCCGCCGTCAAGGGGTTTCACATCCGATTACGAGCGGAGGAGCCACAAAGCCAGTGCGGCAGGCGAAAGGACCGAACCTGCCCCGGCAGGGGCGCCGATGGGATCGATTGGGGGAAAAAATCACCGGAAATGGTGCCTGGGGGCGGATTCGAACCACCGACACGCGGATTTTCAATCCGCTGCTCTACCAACTGAGCTACCCAGGCGTCCGGGAGGCGCCGTCTATATGATACGGCTTTCGGGCCGTCTAGAGCGCGATGCGCGAAAGTCCGGGCATTTCCGCATCCGCGGGGTTTCCCCCAGGAAACATCACCGGAAACGCTCTCAGTCTTCGTCCTGGTCCGACGCCAGATTCCCTTCGGAACCGGCGCTGCGGCCAGGCACGGCATAGCGTCCCGAGAACCAACGCTGCAGGTCCACGTCCGCGCAACGCTTGCAGCAGAAGGGTGCGTAGGCCGCAACAGGCGCGGCGGTTTCGCAGACAGGACAAACACGGGCGCTCACAGGAACACGATATCCGTATCCTGCCGCCCTGTCCCAGCAGCTTCGCGCACGCCAAAGCGTGGCCCCAGGCGCAGCACCAGCGGTCTCAGCAGCGTGGCGACGTCCGGTGCGCAGACCGCTTCCAGCCGGCGGCCCGGCTCGAATCGCCCCTGACGCTCCAGACGGCGGACAAGATCGAGCGCCACCGTACGCGCGGACGGGCGCCCGTCTGGGTCGAGCAAGCGTTCGACCAGGGGCTGCTCCAGGTGCGGCTTGGCCAGCTCAAGCGCGCCGAATTGTCCCAGCGCGCCGATCACGGTTTCCGGGCCGTCCGGGGCGAACGCCTCCGCAGCCGCGGTCAGCAGGCGGCGCCGGTCTTTTGGAAAGCCGATCAGGTCGATCACGATCAGCCCCGCCAGGGCCTTGAGCCTGAGCAGGCGCGCCGCATGCCACAGCGCCCTGAGGTTGGCCTGGGACACGGAAAGGGCTGCGCCACTCTCTTCAAGGTCCACATCCACCGCCGTCAGGGCCTGGGTCGGCTCGACGGTCAGGGCCAGACCGCCCTCGACCAGGCTGCGCCGTGCAAGGACCGCGCTCTCGGCCTCATCGGCCTGCTCACGCGCCAGCTCGCCTTCAACGATCGGCGCGGTCCCGGCCAGGCTCCGCAGGCGCGCTTCCACGCTCGGCGCCGGAGAGAGCAGTCCAGGTTGACGGTCATCCTGAGCCTCCGCCAGGCGCAGAGCGGCCGGTTTTCCACCCGCGGGCTCGGCGACCACGGTCACGTTCAGCCGCTGGCCTTCATGCGGCGGCGTCGCCAGGCCACGCAGGCGCAGGCTGCCCACCTGCCCGTTCCCCAGATCGATCCGGGCGAGATTGAGTCGCGCCGACGCCTCCGTCACCCGTCCGCCGTAGATAGCGCCCAGACGCGGGCTCTCGTCCCCTTCCCGCTCCAGCAGCAGCCGTTCCGGCGCACCGTCCAGCACGACGACGCCGCGGACCTCGCCAGGGGAGCGGTCCAGGAAGAAGCAGCGCTCAGCCACGCCAGCCAAGGCCCTCCAGCAGCCTCAGGGTTTCGTAGAGAGGCAGGCCGACCACGGCCGAATAGGAGCCGTGCAGGTCGATCACGAAGCCCCCCGCCCGTCCCTGCACCCCATAGCCGCCGGCCTTCCCCCGCCATTCGTCCGACGCCAGATAGGCTTCGGTTTCCTCGCGGGACAGGCGCTTCATCTGCAGGCGCGTCTCCACAAGGCGGGAGGCGACCGCGCCGCCGGGGGCCGCCACCGCGACGGCCGTGTAGACCCGGTGCCCGCGGCCCGACAGCAGGTCCAGGC
>JBARAK010000503.1:0-2596 GCA_049791955.1 Caulobacteraceae bacterium | reverse complement strand
CTCCCAGGCCGCGCTCGCGCCCCTGCTTTCGTGCGGCTTCGCCTCCGCCACGGCGGCGCCGGCGCCGGACGAGGCCACCCTGCTGAGCCTGCTGACGCCATGACGCCCCCCGAAGCGGATCAGGATGATCTGAACGAGAAAGACGTCGTGCGTCCGCTGTTTAGCCCGGGCTTCTGGATCGCCCTGGCGATCGGCCTAGTCCTGATGCTGACGGGGGCCGTGGTCGGTCTGTTCGGCGCGAAACTGTTCCCGCCGCCGCCGGCTCATGCTGCGCCTCATAGCCGCTAAGGCGAAGCGCGCTTTGACAGGGCCCGGAGCACGTGGCAAGGGAGCCGACCGCGCCGTCCGTGAATGAACAAGAGGTCTTCCTTGGCCAATCCCGAATTGGGGACCAAGCAGATTTGTCCCAGCTGCCAGACCAAGTTCTACGATCTAGGCCGCCGCCCGGCGGTGTGCCCGAAGTGTGGGACCTCCTTCGACCCTGAAGAGGCCGTGCGTTCGCGCCGCGCCCGCACCCGCGTCGTTCCCGATTACGAGAGCGACGAAGAGGTGAAGGCCACCCCCAAGGAGGCCGAGGGGGAAGAATTCGAAGAGGCGGATGAAACCCCCGAAATCGATCAGGCCGCCGAAACCGAAACCGACGTCGTCGACGACGAAGACGCCGCCGAACCTGCGGCCGATCCGGAGATCGGCGTCGATTTCGCCGAGGAAGACACCGACCTCGAAGAGGCCGAGGGCGAAGACGTGCCCTTCCTCGAGGAGGAGGACGAGGACTTCCCCGACGACGAGATCGAGCACCATCCCGGCGAGGATCACGACGAGCGCTGATCCTCAAAAAACGGGCTTGATCCGCGCGAGGCCCTGACATAGGTATCGCGCCTCTCGCGGCCAAGCCCGCCGCGAACCCGGTTCCCCGGGGCTATAGCTCAGCTGGTAGAGCGCTTGAATGGCATTCAAGAGGTCAGCGGTTCGACTCCGCTTAGCTCCACCAATCCGTCAGGGGGTCAGGTCGAAAGACCTGGCCCCCTGATCATTTCCGGGACCACCATTTCCGGGGACCGGGCGGGAGTCGCGAGAGCGAATTTCGCGACGTTGAAAAACCTCCGGGGCTATCGAGCCGGAGCGTCCCCGCCGCGCCGACCTCATGGTCGCATGCCCGCTCAAGTCCGTGTGCAAGGTCTGGCGCGAGGGAACCTGCACCCCACCTCATCAGGATGTCCTGCAACCTGGTCGACCTTGAGATGCTCGCCGTGGCGCACCGCACTTACCTGCGGTGCGCGCCATGCTCGCGCCAGCTGATCGAGGATTATATCGACTGGCTGACCGGGGAGATCGCCCGGCGGGACGCCCACGATCCGGCGGGAGAGCGGCGGTTGCTTCCCCCTTCGATCGGATTAGGTTCGCCCCATGTCGTCTTCAGATCACCCGACCCGAGAGCAACTGACCGAAGCGATGGAGAAAATCCGCCATCAGCTTGAGCTGCTGCAAGCGGGCCCAACCCTCGGCGAATGGTCTGACGACAGAAGCCTCATTGCGGAGCTGGAGGCCGAGTTCGAGGCGCTGAAGGAAGCTCGCGCCGAATTGGGGTGAGGCGGTCGCCCCCCGAAAGGTTGGGGCGCCGATCAGGCGGCCGCGCTTTCCGGTTCCGCATCCAAGGCCACGATCCGGGCGAAGCGTAGGAGCTCGCTGCGCAGGCGCGGCGGCATCTGGGCGTAGGCGAACACCAGCTCCGCGGCGCCGCGCGTGTTCGCCAGGACGTCCAGGGCTTCCAGCGTTGCATTGGCAGGGATGGCGGTGGTCGCCGGCAGCAGGGACCCAGGCGCCACACCCAGGTAGTCGGCCAGTCGCACCAGCACCGAGGCGGAGACGCGGTTGGCGCCCCGCTCGTATTTCTGGATCTGCTGGAAGCTCATGCCCAGGGCGGTCCCGAGCTGCTCCTGGCTCAGCTTTCGCGCCTTGCGCGCGTCGCGGATCTTCAGCCCCACTGTCACGTCGATGGGATCGGGACCGCCGCGGTCGACCTTCGTCGTAGCCATGTTGCTCGTGGTTCCTTGCGTACGAGGAGCGCCGCCATGGCGGCTACCGGAACGCGAGCGATTTGGAAACCGTACAGCCTGCTCGCGAGATAGGTTCCTGGCCGCAGTGGTTTGGCTGCACGCATTGATGCGCTCCCTGCGCTTTTGAGCGTTCCCATGGGTCCAGCGTCCCGCGTATCGGTCCGCCCCTTCATTGACAGCGCTGTCCTTCTCCGCCTTGATGGCCGCGCATAGGAAGCCGGGAGAGCTCCGTGCCAAGGGAGTCGAGGGGCATACGTCCTATGGCGCTCGCCGCTTCGGGTGGGTGCGGCAGCCGGCAGGGCCCTGGGGAACGCACAGGAGATCGAATGAACGGCTGGACCACCCGCTCCATGCTCGCCGCCGGGCTGGCGGCCATGCTGCTGGGCTCGACCGCGACGGCGGCGCGGGACCTTGCCGCGCCGGCCCGGCCGCAAGCCGCCCCCGCCTCGCCGGAAGCCCTGTTCGGCCCGCTCTACGTCGAGGTCGAGATGCGCGGGCTGTTCCCCGACAGCAAGACCTTCGCCGACGCCGTCCCGCTA
>JBARAK010000502.1:0-2356 GCA_049791955.1 Caulobacteraceae bacterium | reverse complement strand
GCCCTGACCCCGGAGGACGCCGCCGCCGTGGCCACGCTGGACGCGGCCCTGGCCGTCGCCGCGGAGGCCCGGGGTGATGCGCCCATGGTGTTCGGCGAGGTCGACGCCGACACCATCGCCGCGGTGGTCGGCGACTGGACCGGCATCCCCGTGGGCCGGATGGTCAAGGACGAGATCACTTCAATCCTGGCCATCGACGGCAAGCTGAAGTCGCGGGTGATCGGCCAGGACCACGCCATGGAGGCGGTGGCCAAGCGCATCCGCACCAGCCGGGCCAAGCTGGACAACCCCTCCAAGCCGGTGGGCGTGTTCATGCTCTGCGGCCCGTCGGGGGTCGGCAAGACCGAGACCGCCCACGCCCTGGCCGAGCTGCTCTATTCCGGCGACGACAGCCTGATCACCATCAACATGAGCGAGTTCCAGGAGTCCCACACCGCCTCCACCCTGAAGGGGGCGCCGGCCGGATATGTCGGCTACGGCCAGGGCGGGGTGCTGACCGAGGCGGTGCGGCGGCGACCCTATTCGGTGGTGCTGCTCGACGAGATCGAGAAGGCCCACCCCGATATCCACGAGATGTTCTTCCAGGTGTTCGACAAGGGCTACATGGAGGACGCCGAGGGGCGCTACATCGATTTCCGCAATACGGTGATCCTGCTGACCTCCAATGTCGGCACGGACATGATCGCCTCGCTCTGTGAGGACGAGGACACCGCGCCAGGCGCCGAGGCCCTGGCCCAGGCCCTCCAGCCGGAATTGCTCAAGGTGTTCCCGCCCGCGCTGCTGGGGCGGCTGATCGTGCTGCCCTACTATCCGCTGTCGCCGGCCATGCTGCGCAGCATCGTGCGCCTGCAGCTCGACCGCATCGTGCGGCGGGTGGCGGAGAACCACGGCGCGCGGCTGGACTATGACGACGCTGCTCTCGACCTGATCGTCTCCCGCTGCCGGCAGACGGCGTCGGGCGGCCGGATGATCGACGCCCTGCTCACCAACACCCTGCTGCCGGACCTGTCGGTGGCGCTGCTGGAGCGGACCATCGCCGGCGGGCGGGTGGCCTCGGTGTCGGTCAGCGCGGACGGCGGCGGGTTCGTCTACGCCTACGTCGAAGAACAGAAGCCGCCAGCTTCGCCGGTCGCGGACCAGGCGCCAAGGGAGACCGTCCATGACCCGGCCTGACGATCCGGGCGACGGCCGCACCGTCATCGCTTCCGACGCCACCGATACGCCCGACACCGCGCGGCCGGTCCGCCGCGCGTACGGCACGCTGGCGCCCGGCGACCTGCTCAACGGCATCTACCGGGTGGAGCGCTTCATCGCGCGCGGCGGCATGGGCGACGTCTACGAGGGCGTGAACGTCGAGACCGACGAGCGGGTGGCGATCAAGGCCATGCGCGCCCACCTGGCCGCCGACGCCAAGGTGCTGGCGCTGTTCCGCAAGGAGGCGCGGGTCCTGACCCAGTTCGCCCACCCGGCCATCGTCCAGTACCGGGTGCTGGCGCGCGAGCCGACGCTGGAGCTTTATTACATCGTCATGGACTTCATCGACGGCGAGCCGCTGTCGTCGATGCTCGACGGGGTCCGCCCCGGCATGGGCAGGGTGATCGACCTCGGACGCCGGCTGGCCTCGGGCCTGGCGACGGCGCATGAGCATGGCGCCATCCATCGCGACATGTCGCCGGACAATGTGCTGCTGCCCGAAGGCCGGGTCGAGCGCGCCCGGATCATCGACTTCGGGATCGCCAAGAGCCTGGACGTCTCGGTCGAGACCGTGGTCGGCGACGGCTTCGCCGGCAAGATCGGTTATGTCGCCCCCGAGCAGTTCGGCGACTTCGACCGGCAGGTGGGGCCCTGGACCGACGTCTACAGCCTGGGGCTGGTGCTGCTGTCCTACGCCCGGGGCCGTTCCTCCGACATGGGCTCCACCCTGGCCGAGGCGGTCGAACGCCGCCGCTCGGGGCCGAAGCTGGACGACCTGTCCCCTCTGCTCGAACCGCTGCTGCGGCGGATGCTGGCGGCCAACCCGCGCGACCGTATCCAGTCGATGCAGGAAGTCATCGCCGAGCTTGAAAGCATCGATCTCGTCGATCCGGAGGCGGATCCGGTGATCGATGAGCCGCAGGCGCCACCGCACGAGGAGGACCCGGCGAATGCCGTGGAGCCCTCACGGCCGCCCGCGCCCCTCACCACCTTCGTCCCGGTCGAGGAAGAGGCCCAGCCCATCCCGGCCGAAGCCGCTGGGACTGTCCCGCCCGCCATTTCCGCAGTCTCGCCTGACGCGGCTTCCGAGACGGTCGAAGCGACCCGCCCGAAGCGGCGCTGGATCGCCCTGTCCGGCCTCGGGGCCGTGGCGGTCCTGGGC
>JBARAK010000501.1:0-2292 GCA_049791955.1 Caulobacteraceae bacterium | reverse complement strand
CGACCATCACGGCTTGCGCCGCGGCGGCCATCGCGGCTGCGTTCCTCGCGGCGCCCGCCGGAGTCGCGGTTGCTGGCTTCGATGCCGCCCCAGTCCAGGTCGAGCACGACGGTCTGAGGCTCTTTCTTGGTGAGCTTCAGCACCTTGTCGTAGTTCTTGGCGTCGGCGGGAGTGACGATCATGTACGCTTCGCCCGTGCGCCCGGCCCGGCCGGTGCGGCCGATGCGGTGTACGTAGTCGTCGGCGTGGTGCGGGACGTCGTAATTGAACACGTGGCCCACCGCCGGGATGTCCAGGCCGCGCGCCGCCACGTCGGAGGCGACCAGGATCGCCAGCTCGCCCTTGCGGAAGCTTTCAAGGGTGCGCATCCGCTGGGACTGGTCCAGGTCGCCGTGGATGGCCGCGGCGTCGAAGCCGTGCTTGGCCAGCGACTTGGCGACGATGTCCACCTCGGACTTGCGGTTGCAGAAGACGATGCCGTTCTTCACCTCAGCCCCGGCGATCAGGGTGCGAAGCGCGGTGCGCTTGGCCTTGGGATCGGCGGTGGGGATGTTGGCGATGAACTGGGAAATGTTCTCGGCGGTGGTGGCCGGCCGCGAGACCTCGATGCGGGTCGGATCCTTCAGGAACTGGGAGGTGATCCGGGTGATCTCCGGCGGCATGGTGGCGGAGAAGAACAGCGTCTGCCGCTTGGGCGGGGTCAGTTTGAAGATGCGCTCGATGTCAGGGATGAAGCCCATGTCGAGCATGCGGTCCGCTTCGTCCACCACCATCAGCTCGACGCCGGTCAGCAGCAGCTTGCCGCGCTCGAAGTGGTCGAGCAGGCGGCCGGGAGTGGCGATCAGCACGTCCACGCCGCGATCCAGCTTCTTCAGCTGCTCGTCGAACGAGACGCCGCCGATCAGCAGCGCCCAGGTCAGCTTGGTGCCCTTGGCGTACTTCTCGAACGAGGCGGACACCTGGTCGGCCAGTTCACGCGTCGGCGCCAGGACCAGCGAGCGCGGCATCCGCGCCCGGGCCCGGCCGGCGGCCAGGCGGTCGATCATGGGAAGGGTGAAGGCGGCGGTCTTGCCGGTGCCTGTCTGGGCGATGCCAAGCACGTCACGCCCGGCGAGGGCCACGGGAATGGCCTGTTCCTGAATAGGAGTAGGTACGGTGTAGCCCGTGTCGGCTACCGCCTTGATGGTCTCGGGTCTGAGCCCGAGCTGAGAGAAATCTGTCATATCACGCTGGGAAGCGACTGGGGCCGGCCGAACTGCCATCGGACGGGCGCGCATCGCCGGACCGATTCCCAGTCTATGCTCGGCTACATAGGTTTTTGCTGGACAAAGTCAATGTCGGAAGGCTTTGCGGGCCTGAACTTCCGGGGGTGAAGATGTCGGTGCTGCGCAACTTTGATCCGGCCGGTTTCGGCGGCGCCCTGGCGTCGCTCAGTTGCGCCTTCGTCCTGGGCGGCCTGATCGGGCTGGAGCGGCAGTATCGCCAGCGGACCGCGGGCCTGCGGACCAATGTGCTGGTGGCCACTGGGGCGGCGGCTTTCGTCGACCTGGGGGTGCGTGTGAACGACGCGCACGGCGCAACCCAGATCATCGCCTATGTGGTTTCCGGCATCGGTTTCCTGGGCGCCGGCGTGATCATGAAGGAGGGCGCGCAGGTCCGGGGCCTGAACACCGCGGCCACCCTGTGGGCTTCGGGCGCGGTCGGGGCCGCCGCGGGAGCTGGCTTTTTCGCCGAGGCTGGGGCCCTGGCCGCCTTTGTCGTAGCCGGCAACACCTTGCTGCGGCCGCTGGTGAACTTTGTGAACCGCCTGCCGGTCAGCGCCGCCAGCACTGAGGCCCATTACGCGGTGCATGTGGTCTGCCGCGCCGAGGACGTGTCGGAAGCGCGCGATCTGCTGTTCCAGGAGATCGAACGCGCCAACTATCCCGTCCGCGATATCGAGATCTTGTCGGAGAGCGAGGAGACGGTGGAACTGGCCGCCAGCCTGATTCCGACCTCCGCCGACTCCGTCGAACTGGATGCGGTGGTCGTCGCGCTCGAACAGGCCGAGGTGATCGAGAGCGCCACATGGACGGTCAGCACCACGACGTGAAGCCACTCCGCTTGCGCCAAAGGTTGACGAGGCAGAGCGGCGGGGTCACTCGGCCGGCAGCATCTCCATGGCGGCTGCGGCCCGTTCGAGGGCGCGCCCGGCGCTCTCGCCTGGACGCACCTGCGCTGCGGCGGTCTCGAATTCCACAGTGAACGGGCGTTCGCCGTCGCCGGCCGGGAAGGCGGTGCAGGCGACCACGG
>JBARAK010000500.1:0-10000 GCA_049791955.1 Caulobacteraceae bacterium | reverse complement strand
GGTCCGCGCCATGCGCCGCCGCCATACCGGCCAGCGGGCCAGCCGTCAGCCGCTGCATCCGCGCCGGCCAGGTCGCACTGGCTATCCCACGCGCCACCGCTTCACCGTCGATACGCGGATCCTGCAGCGCGCGCGCGGCGGCGACCGCCAAGCCCGCGTTGTCGAATTGATGCGCGCCGAACAAGGCCGGCGGCGGCAGGTCCAGCAGGCCGGTGTCGTCCTGGAACGCCAACCGCCCGGCTTGAGCCCAGGCGTCGAAGTCACGGCCGGCCAGGATCAGCGGCGCACCGGCACGCTCCGCCTCGGCTTCGATCACCGCGAGCGCCTCATCCAGCTGGCGCGCGACCACCGCCGGCGCGCCACGCTTGAGGATGCCAGCCTTCTCGCCGGCGATCTTCGCCAGCGTGTCTCCCAGGAATTCGCGATGATCGTAGTCGACAGGCGTGATCACCGTCACAGCCGGCCGCTCGAACACGTTGGAGGCGTCGTAGCGACCGCCGAGGCCCACTTCCACGACGCACAGATCGGCCGGCGTCTCGGCGAAAGCCTGTAGCGCAGCGACAGCAGTGATCTCGAAGAAGGTGATCGGCTGGCCGGCGTTGGCCGCCTCGACCCGCTCCAGCACCTCGGCGAGGTGCGCGTCGGAGATCAGGGTCCCGGCCAGGCGGATACGCTCGGCGAAACGTACAAGATGGGGCGAGGTGAAGGCATGGACCTTGAGCCCCGCCGCCTCGCCGATGGCGCGCAGATAGGCGACGGTGGAGCCCTTGCCGTTCGTGCCGGCGACATGGACCACCGGCGGCAGTCGGCGCTCCGGATTTCCAAGCACGGCCAAGAGCCGGTTCACCCGTCCGAGCGACAGGTCGATGAGCTGGGGGTGCAGCGTGCGCAGCCGCTCCAGGGCGGCGTCGTGAGACAGCAGAAGGTCGCTCATTGCGTCGCCCCTTCCTCCCCGGCTCAGCGGGAAGGAAACTCCCTCAGGCCGCCTTGCGCGCCCGGCCCAGCATCAGGGTGCCCAGGATCGAACCTAGGGTGTCCGGCAGTTCGCGCCGGTTCACCACCTTGTCGACCATGCCCTTCTCCTCGAGGTACTCGGAGCGCTGGAAGCCTTCGGGAAGGGTCTCGCGGATGGTCTGCTCGATCACCCGGGGCCCCGCGAAGCCGATCAGGGCGTTGGGTTCGGCCAGGTGGACGTCGCCAAGCATGGCGTAGCTGGCGGTCACTCCGCCCGTCGTGGGATCGGTCAGCACCACCACGTAGGGAAGGCGGGCCTTCTTCAAATCCTGGATGGCCAGGGTGGTGCGCGCCATCTGCATCAATGACAGGGCCCCTTCCTGCATCCGGGCTCCGCCGGCCGCGGTGAAGGCCACCAGCGGGACATCGCGCTCCAGCGCGCTCCCGGCCGCCTTGATGAAACCCTCGCCGGCCGCCATGCCGAGCGAACCGCCCATGAAGGCGAAATCCTGCACCATCGCCACCGCCGGCACGCCGCGGATTTCGCCCGCGCCGATAGCCACGGTGTCCTGGGCCCCGGTGGTCTTGCGCGCCGCCGCCAGGCGCTCGGGATAGGGCTTCTGGTCGGAGAAGCCGAGCGGGTCCTCCCGCACGGCAGGCGCGGCAATGCGGTCATGGACGCCGCCGTCGAAGGTGAAACGGAACCTGAGGTCGGGCCCGATGCGCATATGGTAGCCGGCCGGCGTCACCCACATGGCGTTGTCCAGATCGGCGCGATAGATCATCTCGCCGGTATCGGGGCATTTGACCCACAGGTTATCCGGGGTGTCCTTGTGCCGGACCAGGCCACGCACGCCCGGCGCGATCTTGGACAACCAACCCAGGCCGCGCTGGCGCGGCGGCGCGGGACCGGCGGCTGTGTGCTCGACGGAATCGACCGGCTTCTGCGGCTCGGAGGGGCCGCCCTTGGGTGCTCTCTTGTCAGCCATAGGACCTAGCCTACCGCCTCGGACGCTCTCGCGCCATGCACCGCGTCGGCGAGTCGCTTGGCCAGTCCCAATACGCGGGGAGCCGGAGAGGTCCCCTCGGCCAGGGCGCCTGCGATCTCGTCGACCAGGGCGGAACCAACCACTGCCGCGTCGGCGACCCTGGCGATGGCGGCGGCGAGCTCCGGGGTCTTGATGCCAAAGCCCACGGCGACCGGGAGCCCTGTCGCGCGACGCACGCGCGCCACTGCAGGGGCCACGGCGTCAGCGTCGGCCTCCTTGGTGCCGGTCACTCCGGCCACGGAGACGTAGTAGACGAAACCGGACGTGCGACGCGCCACCACATCGAGACGGGCGTCGTCGGTGGTCGGGGTGGCGAGGCGGATCAACGCCACGCCTTCGTGATCCAGGGCGTCGGCCAGCGGATCAGCCTCCTCCGGCGGGCAGTCGACGATGATCACACCATCGGCTCCGGCCTCAGCCGCATCGCGGGCGAAGGCGCCATAGCCATAGGCTTCCAGGTTGTTCAGGTAACCCATCAGGATCAGCGGCGTCTCCGCCTCCCCTTTACGGAAAGCGCGCACGAGATCGAGCACGCCCTTCAACCGCATCCCGGCCTTCAACGCCCGCTGGGCGGCTCGCTGGATCGGCACGCCCTCGGCCATTGGATCGGAGAACGGGAAGCCAAGTTCGATCACATCGGCGCCCGCCGCCGGCAGGCCGCGCAGGATCTCCAGGGCGGTGCCCACATCCGGGTCGCCAGCCATGACATAGGCCACGAAGGCGGCGCGGCCTTGGGCCTTCAGCGCTGCGAAACGGGCGTCGATACGGTTAGGCATGCTCAATATCCTGCGGGCGCCGAGACGAAGCGCCGGGTCAAATGGTCCGCCCCAGCGCATCCGCCACGGTGAAGATGTCCTTGTCGCCACGCCCCGAAAGCGAGACGGCGATCACGCCATCCTTGCCGATCTCGCGGGCGAGGTCGCCAAGCTTGGCCAGGGCGTGGGCGCTCTCCAGCGCGGGGATGATCCCCTCCATCTCGGCGCAGAGCTGGAACGCCGCCAGGGCCTCGTCATCGGTGCAGGAAATGTATTGGGCGCGGCCGACGTCGAACAGGAAGGCGTGCTCGGGCCCGACGCCAGGGTAGTCCAGGCCTGCCGAGATCGAGTGCGCCTCCAGGATCTGGCCGTCGTCGTCCTGCAGCAGATAAGTGCGGTTGCCGTGCAGCACTCCGGGACGCCCGGCGGTCAGGGTGGCGGCGTGCTGATCAGTGTTCACCCCGTGCCCGGCCGCTTCAACGCCGACCAGACGCACACCCTCGTCGTTCAGGAACGGATGGAACATGCCGATCGCATTGGAGCCGCCGCCGACACAGGCGACCACCGCGTCAGGGAGACGACCTTCGGCCTCCAGCATCTGGGCTCGGGTTTCGGTCCCGATCACCGCCTGGAAATCGCGCACCATCGCCGGATAGGGGTGCGGGCCGGCCGCACTGCCGATCAGGTAGTAGGTGTCCTCGACATTGGCGACCCAGTCACGCATCGCCTCGTTCATGGCGTCCTTCAGGGTCGAAGCCCCCGAATGGACCGGCCGCACCTCGGCCCCCAGCAGGTTCATGCGGAAGACGTTGGGCTTCTGACGCTCCACGTCCACCGCGCCCATGTAGATCACGCAAGGCAGACCGAACCGGGCGCAGACGGTGGCGGTGGCCACGCCATGCTGTCCGGCTCCGGTCTCCGCGATGATGCGGGTCTTACCCATCCGCATGGCCAACAGGATCTGGCCCATGCAGTTGTTGATCTTGTGCGCGCCGGTGTGGTTCAGCTCCTCGCGCTTCAGATAGATCTTGGCGCCGCCAAAATGGGTGGTCAGCCGCTCGGCGAAATACAGTGGGCTCGGCCGCCCGACGTAATGGGTCAGATAGCCCTTGAGCTCGGACTGGAACGCCGGATCGTCCTTGGCCGCGGCGTAGGCCTCGCCCAGCTTGAGCACCAACGGCATCAGGGTCTCGGCCACGTACCGGCCGCCGTAGGCGCCGAAGCGGCCCTGGGCGTCGGGATAGGCGGAATAGTCGTTGGGCTTATGAGCAGCGTTCATGAAGCTGGAGCCTTCCTGCCGTCGGCCTCACGCACGACGGGCGGCCTCAAGAAAGGCCTTGATGAGTGCGGGGTCTTTAACGCCGGGCACCGTCTCGACGCCAGAGGAAACGTCCACCAGGGACGCGCCTGAAGCCTTCACCGCCTCGGCCACGTTTTCAGGATTTAGCCCTCCGGCGAGGAACCACGGCCTGGCGTAGCTGCGGCCCGCAAGCAGGCTCCAATCGAATGCAACGCCATTGCCGCCGGGCAGCACGGCGCCGACAGGCGCCTTGGCGTCGAACATCAGGTAATCCACCGCCTCCTCGAACGCCGGAGCCGCGTCCAGGTCCGCCACGTCCGATACGCGCAACGCGCGGATGACGCCCGCTCCGGTACGGGTCCGTACCTCGCTGGCGCGCGCCGGTGTTTCGTGGCCGTGAAGCTGGATCAGGTCGGGCTGGAGCGTGCGGGCGATCGCATCGATGGTCTCGTCCGAGGCGTCAACCGTCACGGCGACCACCTTCACGCCTTGCGCGCGGGCCCGCTCGGCCAGGACGCTGGCGAGTTCGGGCGTCACGCTGCGCGGACTCTTCGGGAAGAAGACGAAGCCGACCAAATCCGCATCGCCATCCACCGCCGCCCGCACGGCGTCGGGAGTGGATAGGCCACAAATCTTCACTAGGACGGACATGGCGGGCTCGGTTCAGGGAGCCTGGATATGAGACCGCCTCGGCCGCTTGTCACCCGGACTCTGGTTTCGCCCGAAATATCCGCATTCGGCATGCGGGGGGCGGGGGCGCGCAGCCCCTCGCCTCAAGCCTTGGCGCGCAGTTCGTCGCGAATTTCCATCAGCAGCTGTTCAGTGAGGGTCGGCCCGGCCGGGTCGGCAGGCGCTTCGTCCTTCTTCTTATGGGTCAGGCTGACCAGCTTGACGATCAGGAACACCGAAGCAGCGATGATAATGAACTGCACCGCCGTATTGACGAACACGCCGTAGCCGATGGCGACCTCGGCATGTTTGGCGGCCGGGTCGGCGGCCTTCAGCACGACCTTCAGCTGGGAGAAGTCGACCTGGCCCAGAAGCAGGCCGATCGGCGGCATGATGATGTTGTCGACCAGGCTGGTGACGATCTTGCCGAAGGCGGCGCCGATGATCACGCCGACGGCTAGGTCGACCACATTGCCTCTGGCTATGAAGGCTCGAAACTCGGTCAACAGAGACATCATCCCTCCGGCGCAATTGTGCGGCGCAAGGTCGCGCGGCTCGCAATGGGCGTCAACCATGGGCTTGCCGGATCAGGCGCGCGGCTCGCAATGGGCGGCGCCCCATCCTATCTTGGCGGGCGACCCACTCCCCATCCGCATCTTCCGATGCGCTGACGCACCGATTTCTCGTCGTGCGGAGACCTGTCCGTGAACCAAGCCAATCCCCACGCCGACGATCTCGTCGCCACCTTCCAGATCGAGCAGCAACCCGCCCGCGGCCGCATCGTGCGCCTGGGCCCGGTGGTCGACGAGATCCTGCGCCGCCATGACTATCCCGACGCCGTCGCCAACCTGCTGGGAGAGGCCTGCGCGCTCGCCGCCCTGGTCGGCTCCAGCCTGAAGTTCGAAGGCCGGCTGATCGTCCAGGCCCAGGGCAAGGGGCCAGTCAGCTACGTGGTGGCGGATTACGACACCTCCGGCGGGCTGCGCGGCTACTGCAGCTTCGACGCCGAGCGGGTGGCGGAGGTCTCAAGCGGCTTCGCCCGTCCGGGGGCCAAGACCCTGCTCGGCGAAGGCGTGTTCGTCATGACCGTCGACCCGACCAATCTGAAGGACCGCTACCAGGGCGTCACGCCGATCGATGGCGAGACCTTGGCCCTGTGCGCGGAAACCTATTTCGCCCAGTCGGAACAGGTCCCGACCCGTGTCCGCCTGGCCGTCGGCGAGGTGCAGGACGGCACGAAGGAAGGCGATGCGCCCTCCGCCTATCGCGCCGGCGGGATGATGATCCAGAACATCGCCGAGGATGACGCGCGCGGCTCGACCGCAGACGCCTGGGAGCGGGCGCAGGCGCTGTTCGAGACCCTTGGGGAAGACGAGTTGGTCGACCCCCAGGTTCCGCCGGAGACCTTGCTCTACCGCCTGTTCCACGAGGACGGGGTGCGCCTGTTCCCGGCCAAGCCGCTGCACGCCTACTGCCGCTGCTCCGAAGAGCGGGTGCTGGGAATGCTCAAGAGCTTTCCCAGCCCGGACATCGCCGAGATGGTGGAGCCTGACGGCGACATCCATGTCACCTGCGAGTACTGCTCGCGCGTCTACACCATCGCCCCGGATGCGGTGCAGCGCGCCGAGGCCGGCTCAGAATAGGTCCAGCTGGTCGCCCGCCTTCGGGGGCGGGCGGAACAGATCGGTGCGCATGGGCGTCCGCTCCGCGTTCAGCCCGAGGCGGGCGCACGCTCGGTCGAAGCGCTGGCGCATCAGGTCGGCGATCGGCCCCTGCCCGCGCATCCGCTGGCTCCATTCAGCGTCGTAATCCTTACCTCCCCGCATCTGGCGCACCAGCGACATCACCCGCCTGGCGCGGTCCGGCCGCTCGGTCTCCAGCCACTCGCGGAACAGGTCCTTGATCTCCCGCGGCAGGCGCAGGACCACGAAGCCGACCGACGTCGCCCCGGCTTCGGTCGCCCGTTCCAGCACAGCTTCCATCTCGTGGTCGTTCAGACCGGGGATCGCCGGGGCGAACATCACTCCGACCACAGCCCCCGCCGCCTTGAGCGCTCGCACCGTCTCCAAGCGTTTCTCGGGCGTGGCGGCGCGCGGCTCCATGGCGCGGGCGAGCTTGCGATCCAGGGTCGTAACCGAGACGAACACCCTGGCCAGTCCCGCCTGTCCCATCCTGCCCAGGATATCGGCGTCGCGGACGATCAGGGCGGACTTGGTGATCACACTGAGCGGGTGGTTGAACCGCTCCAGCACCTCCAGCACGCCGCGGGTGATGCGCAGGCCCCGCTCCGCCGGCTGATAGGGATCGGTATTGCCACCGATATGCACCGGCTTGCAGGCGTAGCCAGGCTTGGACAGCTCCTTCTCCAGAAGCTGGGCCGCCCCGGGCTTGAAGAACAGCCTGGTCTCGAAATCCACGCCCGGCGACAGGCCCATGTAGGCATGGGCGGGCCGTGCATAGCAGTAGATGCAGCCATGCTCGCAGCCTCTGTAAGGATTGATCGAGCGGTCGAAGCCGACGTCGGGGCTGTCGTTGCGGCTCAGGATGACGCGCGCGGCCTCAGGCGTCAGGGTGGTGGCGAGCTTGGCTGGCGCGGGGTCGTCCAGGGTCCAGCCATCGTCGAAGGCTTCGACCTTGATGGCTTCGTAGCGGCCCGAGGCGTTGGACTTGGCGCCCCGGCCGCGGGCGGGCGGGACCAGCGGGGACATGGCGGCATACTGATAGAGTGATTGGAACAAATCAAGAACATTGACGCTCCTACGGGCGAATCCGCCCATCCGGCAGCAGGCGCGTTGCCCTTGAGGCCTTCGCCGCTATAGTCCGCCGCCTTTCAACGCCGAGCTCTGAGCCCATGCCGCTTTCCTTCGACGTCGCCGCGGTCGGCAACGCCATCGTCGACGTCATCGCCCCCGCCTCCGACGCCTTCCTTGTCCGGGAGACCCTGGACAAGGGCGCCATGATGCTGATCGACACCGCCCGAGCCGACAGCCTGTACGCGCGCATGGCCGCGGGCATCGAGGCCTCAGGCGGCTCGGCCGGCAACACCGTGGCGGGAGTGGCGAGCTTCGGCGGCCGCGCCGCCTATGTCGGCAAGGTGGCCAAGGACACGCTCGGCGAGGTGTTCCGCCACGACATCACCGCCATCGGCGTGCACTTCGAGCCCAAGCCCCTGGAAGGCGGCGAAGGCACCGGTCGCTGCCTGATCAACGTCACCGACGATGGCCAGCGCACCATGTGCACCTACCTGGGCGCGGCCAACGCCCTCACCCCCGATGACGTGGACCCCGCGGTGATCGAGGCGGCGGGGATCGTTTACCTGGAAGGCTATCTGTTCGATCCGCCCGCCGCACGCGAGGCCTTCGCCAAGGCCGCGCGGATCGCTCGCAAAGCCAGCCGGCGCGTGGCCCTGACCCTGTCGGACGCCTTCGTGGTGCATCGCCACCGTGCGGGTCTGCTCGATTTCATCGGCGGCGATCTGGACATCGTCTTCGCCAACGAAACCGAAGTCGCGGCCCTGTTCGAGACCGAAGCGTTCGAAGACGCGCTGAAAGCCCTGTCCGAACGGGTGGAGACCGCCGTGGTCACCCGCGGGGCCCAGGGCTCGGTGATCATCTCCAAGGGTGAGCGCGCCGATATCGCCGCCGCCCCAGTATCCAAGGTCATCGACACCACCGGCGCCGGTGATCAGTACGCGGCCGGTGTGCTGTTCGGACTGGCCCGCGGCCTGTCCCTGTCGGAAAGCGGGCGCCTCGGCGCCATCGCCGCCGCCGAAGTCATCAGTCACTATGGCCCCCGCCCCCAAACCCCCCTGAAAGGGCTGGCGGAAGCCGCAGGCCTGATCTAGGCCACTGCTCTGGAGAACGAAGCCATGGCGGACGGCTCTGCGAAGCTGACGCACCGGACCGGCGAGGTGGTGCGCGACACCAAGGAGACCCGCATACGCGTGCGGGTCGATCTGGACGGAACGGGTGTTTCGACCATCTCCACAGGCGTGGGTTTCTTCGACCACATGCTGGAGGCATTCGCCCGTCACGCCGGGATCGATGTCGAGGTCGAGACCAAGGGCGACCTGCACATCGACATGCACCATACCGTCGAGGACACCGGCATCGTCCTGGGCCTGGCGGTGAAGCAGGCGCTGGACGGGTTCAAGGGAATCCGCCGCTTCGGCCACGCCTACATCCCCATGGACGAGACGCTGACCCGTTGCGCGCTGGACCTTTCCAACCGGCCCTATCTCGTCTGGAAAGTGACGTTCCCCCGCGACAAGGTCGGAACCATGGATACCGAACTGTTCAAGGAGTTCCACCACGCCTTCGCCATGAACCTCGGCGCCTGCGTGCACCTGGAAACCCTGTACGGCGAGAACACCCACCATATCGCTGAAAGCGGCTTCAAGGCCCTGGCCCGGGCGTTGCGCGCCGCTGTGGAGATCGATCCCAAGACCCAGGGGGCCGCCCCTTCCACCAAGGGCGTGCTCTGACCTGATATGCCTACTGTCGCTCTGATCGATTACGGCTCGGGCAACCTGCGCTCGGCGGAAAAAGCGCTTATCCGCGCCGCCGCAAGCCTGCCTCACGGCTGCGACGTGGTCGTCACCGACGATCCGGAAACGCTCGCCCGCGCCGACCGGCTGCTGCTGCCGGGCGTCGGCGCCTTCGCCGCCTGCATGCGCGCGCTCAAGGCCCGCCCCGGCGTGATCGAAGCGATCACCGAGGCGGTATGCAAGCGTGGCGTTCCGTTCATTGGCGTATGCGTGGGCATGCAGCTTCTGGCCACCCGGGGGCTGGAGTTCGGAGCGCACGATGGGCTGGACTGGATCGCCGGTGAAGTGCGCCGGCTTGAGCCTGCGACACCGGCCGCCAAGGTCCCGCACGTCGGCTGGAACGACGTGGCTGCAAACACCCACCCACTGTTCGCCGGCCTGGGCGATCGGCCGCAGATGTATTTCACCCATTCCTTCGCCTTTCATCCGACTGCGGTAGACGCCGTGGCGGCGACCACCGATCACGGCGGCCCGTTCGTGTCGGCGGTGGCGAAGGACAATGTCGCTGGGGTGCAATTCCACCCTGAAAAGTCCCAAGGCGCCGGCTTGCAGCTCATCGCCAATTTCCTGGAGTGGCGCCCTTGATCCTCTATCCCGCCATCGACCTGAAGGACGGACGCTGCGTGCGCCTCCTGAAAGGCGAGATGGACCAGGTCACCGTGTTCAACGACGACCCGGCCGACCAGGCGCGCAAGTTCGCCGCCGATGGGTTCGCGTGGCTGCACGT
>JBARAK010000499.1:0-30830 GCA_049791955.1 Caulobacteraceae bacterium | reverse complement strand
GGATCGGGGTGGAAGGTCGCGCCCAGTCGCGCCGCCCGGACCGGGATCGAGCGGCCCCTCGCCGCCAGATGCGCCACCAGGGCCCGCGCCGTCGCATTCGAGTTGCAGAGGATGCCGGAGGCGAGCGCCGCCACGGTCTCCAGCTTGCGGGCGTAGCGTTCGGCCCCCGCAGGACGCGCGTATTCGGGGTGTTCGAGCGGGATCAGGTCATGGACAAAGGGGACCAGCCGCGCCTTCTCCCGGCGCAGGGCGCTCTCGAGCCGCCCCCGGCGTTCAAGTCCGCGGGCGGAAGGATAGAGGTAGACACGCGGTCCCCCGTTCCCCGCCGCGAGCGGTCGTGGCGCCAGGGTGAGGCAGGAGAGCGCGGCCCGGTGCAGCCGGCGGACGGTGGATTCGCCCTGGCCTTCCCGATCCCAGCGTTGGGCGGTCAAATCCAGGAAGTCCTCCACCGCCGCCCTCGGCAACCGCCCGTGGAGGCCGCTCGGGTGGTAGGCCGCAAAGTTCACGCGCGCAGGCGCCAGGCGCAATAGTCCCTGCGCGTAGGCCATCTCGACCCGATCCACGCCCGTTGGCGTAGGGTGCAGGACACGGGACAGCAGGCGTGACAAGTCCAGAACGATTTCGGGTTCGGCGCACGGTTGAGTGTTGCGCGCCCATGCCGTCGCGGTGTCGTCCTCCTGGGTCTTGAGCGGTGCAAGCAGCGTCATTGGGTGTGCGGGCCGGCCGAGGTCAGCATGCTGGCGAACCGATGCGGAGACTCGCATCTCGCCGCCGGTGAAGCGGAGGAGCGGCGAGCGGCGGGAGGAAGGGGCGGAGCATCAAGTCTCGCTCAGATAGCCGAGCCTCTGTCGCAGAACTGGCCAGCCCCCGATCCTGTGGGAACCCACAGGTGCGGCTCTCTGGATCGAAGGTGTAGCGATGGCTCATCATCGTGGCGGGCGTTTGGAGCGGGTTATGTCGGACCACGGTCGACCGGCTGGGAGCGCAGGGGAGCCCTTTCCGGGATCTGAAGGCCGCGCGACCCGCGCCCGGCCACCTCTGCAGTCCCCTTCGTAGTGTCCGAACCGCCCATGCTTTCAGAGCAACCGTCGCTGACGGCGCGTGAGGCGGAGTGTATCCGTTGGGCGGCGCTAGGCATGACGACGCTGGAGACCGCCCATGAACTCGGAGTCGCCCAGCGTACGGTTGAGTTCCATCTGGCGAATGCGATGCGGAAGCTCGGCGCGCCGAATAAAATTCGCGCCGTGGTGATCGCGGTGCAGCGAAATCTGATTTCGCCATGAATAATAGTATTGGATATATCTCGCTATTTCAGATGTTGAATGGTTTCATAGTGAGATCAGGCCGCGGCTGATCGCCAAGGCGACAGCACGAAGCTTATTGGGGGCGTCGAATTTGTCGGCGGCGTTCTTCAGGTGGAACTCGACCGTGCGGGGGGTGACTTGCAGGGCGTCCGCAGTCTCCGTCACGGTGCATCCCAGCGCCGCCAGCCTGAGGCAATCCATTTCGCGCGCCGTCAGGGCGTGGCGATTTCCATTCTGGCCCTGCGGTGCAAGCCTGGTCTTGGCCTCTTCATGAAAAGCGGCCGCGGCGTAGGCCAGTTCCGGCCCACGCAGGGCGATGAGCTGTTCGGCCTCGCCGTTGTAGGCGCTGTAGAGGCTGACGTAGGCCGGGCCGGCCGCATAGTCCTGCACCGGGGCCGCTACGCCGCCATGCACCCCGCGGCCTTTCAGTCGTCCGGCCAGCCAGAGCCGCCCCTCGTCGGCGTCCTCCTCAGCGGCGGATGACCAGCAGAACGGCGTGTGGGCGCCCGCCATGCGTCGCGCGGTGGGATCGCAGGCCAGTCCGCATTCGTCGAGGTAGAGCCGTCGATCCGACACCGAGGTGGCGATGAAGCGAAGCGGTCGAAGCGCGCCGTCCTGACGCGACGCCCGCACGGCATGGCCCAGGTGGACGTAGTGACCGCCCTGGAGACCGAAGCTCCACGCGAGTTGGCGCAGGGCCTCTTCCAGGGCGCGGACGGCGGCGGGCGCGTCGGGTTCCTGCGGAGCCGGCCCCCGTACGGCGACAGAGGGCGAGGCTGAGACGGCGAGGGCGGGCCGTAGGGTCATGAGCGGCTCCCGGGGCAAATGGATCGACGCCCCGGCGGGTGCAGGACGGTCGGACGGAACACGCATGCGAGAGGCGTCGGGAGACCGTTACGACCGTCCCCCACGCGCTGGATGCGCCGCGGGGTCAGGTCGCTGGTCCCCGGAAGATCGCCCGGCCCGCCCGCCTGTTCCGCTTGCAAGGGTGACAACCCGGCTCGGGAAGAGGCGACAGGAGGTTCCGTGAATTTTTTGAGTCAGCTCAACAGCACCAAGCCGCCGGGCAAGTGGGTGGCCCGCGCGCCGGTCAGGCCCTGGACCTGCTCCACGGCGCGTCCGATCTGCTGAATCTGGAACACGCCGTAGACCGGACGTCGCGCCAGGGCGGCGTCGACCAGCACGATCTTGCCGGGGCGGTAGCGGTTGAGCTCGTCCACCACCTGCTGCAGGGGCGCGTCGCGGAAGATCAGCAGACCTCTCCGCCACGCCGTGGCCAGCGTGACATCCGCGGCCCTTGCAGGTTCGAGCGCGCCGGGCGTGTAGACGACCTGACGGCCAGCCTCCAGACGGATCCGTCCCGCCGGGTGAATGACCTCCGCCGCTCCACGGATGCAGGTGACGCAGATCGAGGTCCCGTCCTTACGGAGGTTGACCACGCCGTCCGTCAACAAGGTGCGGCCGCCTTCCGCGATCACGGAGAACGGGGCGCCGGATGCACGACGGGCCGTGATCGCCGCCTCGCCGGAAACGAGTTCGACCTCTCCGGAGATCGCGGAACGGCGCGCGATGCTTGTGCGGGTATTGAGTTCCATGGACACGCCCGAGGCGGCGCCTATCGCGCGTCGCTCCCCCGCGCCTGTGTGGTAGTCAGAGGTGAATTCCGACCAGGATGGCCACAGGCCCGCGGGTGGGCGGGCCGCCAGATAGCCGACGGCCGACGCCGCCAGGGCCCCGCCCAGCAGGGATCGCCTGGCGATCCGGCGGGATGTGTCACCGCCTCTGGCCGTCGGGGTGGTCGTGGCTGGCCGTGCGCTGTCCGTCCGGTCCACGACGATGGCGCGACGGATCGCGCGTCGGAACTGGACGGCTTCGGTGAACGCGGCCTCGTGCGCGGCGCTTTTCGCCCGCCAGCTCTTGAAGGCTTCGGCCTCGTCTGAAGTCACCGCACCAGAGAGCAGGCGGTTGACCCAGGCCAGGCCTTCATCCTCCAGGGCCTCGGCCGAGGCGTTCGTTTGGTCGAACTCCGTCATCACCCGCATCGATTGCTTCGCGCCGAAGACACCTGCGAATCGTTAGGTCGATTCATCTCGTCGTCTACTCTGATGACAAACTTGAGGGGGAAATGCGACGCTCCGCGCCATCATTTTCTTTGCACCAGAGCCTGACGAACTTCGTCGCCTGTTCCAATTCTCGCTGAATGGTTCGTAAATGCACGTCGTAACGCTTGGCGAGTTCCGCATGAGGAACCTCGTCGGCCCACGACGCCTCGAAAATTTCACGCCGCCGAGGCGGGAGTTGGGCAAGGGCGCGACGGAGCAGGTCTGTTTCAGATCGGGCTTCCGCAATGCGGGCCGGATCAGGCGCCTCGTCCGGTATGCCGATCAATATCTCCGTCTCCGAGGCGTTCAGGTAGCGGCGCTCGATCACGTCGCGGTTCTTGGCGATGTTGACGGCGGTGCGGAAAATATAGCCGTCTGGATTCTGGATCGGCTCGGTGTCGCCGACCCGCTGGAAGCGGAGATAGGTCTCGTGGATGACCTCGCGCGCAAGATCGGCAGAGCCAAGTCGTCGGCTCAACCGGCGCACGAACTCGTCGTAGCCTTCAAGCAGTCGATGGCGTAGGGCGGCCCAAGTGGTCTCGGACATGCGAATCGGCTCGACTGATTACTCTGCACCAACACGGAAAAGCGGGCGTCGAGCGGAGGGGAGCGTCAGGCCTCCCCGGTCTCGAAAAACCGCCGTATTCAAGATCGCCGAGGCTCCGGCCCGAGGCGGCTGGGGGAGCCGGAGCCTGATGCGTATTTCATCAACCCGGCCCACTGAACTCGACCGGAAGCTGGATGGCCATGGCGTCAGGCAGGCCGGTGGGGATGGGGGGGAGCGGCGCAGCGCGGCGCACCGTATCGATAGCCGCCATGTCCAGCACCGAGGAGCCAGAGCTCTTCGAAACCCACACGCCCAGCACCCGGCCGGCGCGGTCGATTTCGAACACCAGCTGGACGACGCCGCGAACGCCGGTGCGGCTTGCATCGTCGGGATAGCGCTTGAACGGTTCGATGTGCGCCAGCAGCCGCCTCTGGTAGTCCGAGCCCATGGCGGGATCGGCTTCCGCCGTCTCCAGCGCGGCGGTCTGGACGCCATTGGGGGCGCTCGTCGCGGGAGCCGCCCGTGCGGTGGCTTGTGGTCCTGGCGAGGTTGCGGGAGGCGCCGCCTGGCCCACGCCGTCCGGAGAGGGGATCGAACGCGGAGACGCCAGGGCGACGGCGGCCGCCGCCTGGGCGGGCGTGTCGACGGAAGCGGCCGGCGGGTTGGGGCGACGCACGAGGCTGACCGTCACCGCGCCCTGGGAGGAGCCTGCTTCGCCAGCCTTGGTTGCGTAAGGGGCTGACGGCGTCGGTTGTAAGAGGTAGGCGGCGAATCCAACGTGTACGAGCAGAGATCCGGCAATGCTGATCGCTTGCCGACGACTTTCCAGGTGTTGCGCAAGGGTCGTCACCGAGAACGTCAACGATCACGCTCGCTTTCGAGAACTCGGCCGCTGAGGTTCACAACGCTGGCGAGAACGGCCCCGCTACAACCTAGCATATGACATGCGACCGTCATGTGAATGCAAGATGTCAGTCGTGCTGACACGTGTTGGATGCAACTGCGACATGTTTACCCAAGGGCGCTAGGGGCGGCGGGAGCGCACGCCGATGCGGATGGGCTGAGGAAGGCCGGACGGGGGAGGTTCATCCAGGATCAATCGCTGGACGACCGAGAGGATGGCGGCGTCGCGCTCGGCGTTTCCCGAGGAGGCTGCGATACTTGCGTGCTGGACTTCTCCCTTGGGACCGATCCACAGGTCCAGGGTCGCATCATAGTCGTCTTTGGAGGTCTTCTGGGTATGGGCCAGGGCCTGCTGGACGCCGTTTCGGATCAGCGCGGCGTAGAGGCGCTGGTTTTGGCCGTCGTCGTGTGCGCTTTCCAGGACAAGGGCGCCTTGCACCTTCAGGGGGTCCAGGGACAGCTTGGGCAGGTTCGCCGGAGGGGGCGATGCGGCGCCGTGGGCGAGCGCGGGGACGTCGCCTTCGATCGGCTCGAGCACGGCGTTGTCCGGGTTGGTAAAGCGCGCAGCCAGTCCCGTGCCCTCCAGCAAGGCCTTCAAGGCGGCTTCCGGGCTCATGAGGCCATGGACGCCGGGAGAGTTCGGGGCGCCGCCGGATGGCCGATCATAGAGCACCTGGATGCCGGTCGCCGCGGCGAAATCCTCCACCGCCGACATCAATGGTTGAGGGGGGATGTCGAAGGTGCGCGGCGCTGCATTCGCGGTGGCGGGCGCAGGAGCCGGTGGCGCGGCCATTGCGACAGGGCCGCTCGCGACCGCGCCCCACAAGAGCGCGGCGAGAAGCCAGGCGTTTCGCCCCGTTCCGTTGAGGACCGCTCCGCGACGTGCGGTCGGGATCGTGGTCGGGCGCAGCTTCGGACATCCTCGAAGGCCTGGGTGAGGCGGCTATACACCGAGTTCAGCACTTGCGCCTCCCGTGGCGATGGGCGCTTGGGCCGCGACTGCGTTAAGAGCGGGCATGACCGGCGACCGTTCGGCAGCGACGCCCTACCAGACGCATGACGATGGCGTTCGCCTTGTCGTGCGCCTGACGCCGCGCGCGGCGCGCGACGGGCTCGATGGCGTGGTCATGGGCGCCGACGGCCGGCCGGCGCTTCAGCTCCGCATCACCGCTTCACCAGTGGAGGGAGCCGCCAACCGGGCGCTGGTCGCCTATCTCGCCGTCGAGCTGAAGTTGCGCAAATCCGACATCCGGATCATGGCCGGCGAGAACGCTCGGCTGAAGAGGTTGGAGCTTGCTGGGGATTCCGGGATGATCGCCGGTCGGCTTGCCGATTGGATTCAGCTGACGGCGGGCAAGGGGTGAGGGCGCCCGCTGGAGCCTTCAGGCCCCGGGGCGCCCTGCGGCTTCACACGAGGACGCCGCCGCCGTCGACGGTGATGACCTGGCCGGTGCTGTAGCTCTGGCGCATCAGATAGAGGTAGGTCTCCGCGATCTCGGGCGCTTCGCCGACGCGGCCGACCAGCAGCTTGGCGCCCACGTCGCGGTACAGGCCTTCCCGCGCATCGTCGGGAAGCTGGTTCCACATCTCGGTCTTCACCACGCCGGGCGAGACCATGTTGACCCGGATGGGCGCCAGTTCGACGGCGAGGGCGCGGGTGAGGGCTTCCATCGCGCCCAGCGTGCTGGCGGGCGTGACCCAGCCCGGGATCGGGCGCTGGCTGGCGATGCCGGTGGTGAGCACGATCGATCCGCCCGCGCGGATGTGCGGCGCGCCGTACTTCACCGCCGTCAGGGCGCCCCAGAAGCGCACCTCGAAGGCGCGCCGCGCATCGGCGATTCTGGTGTCCGCCAGGGCGCCGAGCAGCAGGGAGTCGCCGGCGGTGTAGACGAGGTGGTCGAAGGCGTCGATGCGCTCGAACAGGCCGCTCATCTGCGCCTCGTCGGTGAAGTCCACGACATGGCCTTCCGCACCGGGAAGGCTCTCCAAGGTTTGCGAAACGCGCGCTTGGCGGCTCGAGGCGATCACCAGGCTGGCGCCTTCGCGCGCTGCGGCCTGCGCCGTTGCGAAGCCCAGGCCGGAGGTGCCTCCAAGGACCACGATACGCTTGTCTTTCAAGGTCATACTATCTCCTCGCGGGCGGGAACGCCCACGTCAAACATCTACGCCGGCGAGGCGCGGGCCAGGCTCGGGGCAGGGGACCTTAGCAGTACAATATTACAGTCGGTCCGCGGAAGGGGGACCTCAGACCTCGATCACCGCCTTGCCGACGGGGGCGAGGGAGATCAGGGCGAGCTTGAGGTGCTGGATGGCGAAAGGGATGCCGATCAGGGTGATCGCCAGCAGCACGGCCAGTACGAGGTGATGCAGCGCCAGCCACCAGCCGGCTAGCACGAACCAGACGACGTTGAGCAGGAAGCTGACCTCCTGGCCCTCGCGGCGTGAAACCACCTCGCGGCCGAACGGCCAGGCGGAGAACCCCGCCAACCTGAACGCGGCCGGTGTCCAGGGCAGCCCGACGATGGTGATCGCCAGGATCAGCCCGGCCAGCAGCCAGGCCAAAGCCGACACCCAGCCACCGAAGATGAACCAAAGCAGATTGAACAGAGTGGACATGCAGGCCTCCCGACCCGCCGGAGTATGCGGGCGGCCGGCCGGTTCTGGAAGCCGGCCGTTGCGCCCTAGGCGGCCTGCGCCGTGAGCGCCGACATCAGGCGGTGGCCGCGCTCCTCCCAGTCGAAGGCGATCTTCGCTTCCGCATAGGCCTGGTCCCGCATCCGGGTCAGCAGGGCGACGTCGTTCATGGCGTCGCAAATCCCGTCCACCAGGCCAGTCATGCTGTCCCGCACGATCAGGTGGCGCTTGACCTCCGTCGGCACGCCTTCCAGCGCCGGGGTGAGGCCCGCCACCGGCAGGCCGGCGAAGATGTAGTCGAGGGTCTTGAGCTTGAAGCCGCCGCCGGTGGCTTCGGGGACCACGCCCATGCGCGCCGTGCGGAACACGGTGGAGGGGTCGTCGACGAAACCCAGCAGGCGGGTGGCGCGAAGGCCGCCGCCTTCCAGCTCGGCCCTGAGCTTGTCCGGAACTGCGCCGACCACGTCCAGGGTGATCCCGGCCGCGGCGAACCGTGCGTCGGCGGCCTGCAGGAAGTTGCGCAGGTTCATCTGCTTGGCCACCCACTTGTAGGTCCCGAACAGCACCACCCGGCGGTCGTCCGGCAAGGGAACGCCGAGGTCGGGGTGGCCGCCGTAGTGGCCGGGGGTGATGGTCAGGGTGGAGCGAGCGCCGATGGTCTCGAACGCCTTGGCGTCGGCGGCGGTGATGGTCACCACCAGGGACGCCGCCTTGGCCAGGAGCTGTTCGGTCCGCCGCGTCTTCAGCGCGTTCAGCAGCAGGGCGAACTTCTTCAGGGGATTGCCGTGGTAGGCCTCGTAGATGCCATGGGTGACCTCGGTCTCGAAGTCATGGCCGATGATGGCGGGCGTGATCCCCATCTCCCGCATCAGCGGCAACGCCCAGACGGTGCTGTAGTGGTCGAGCACCACCACATCGAAACGCTCGCTCGACAGGACTTGACGCAGCTGCCGGGCGTAGCTCTGGGTGGCGAAGCGCTTGGCCACCAGCGGCATCACGCTGGCCAGCGACAGGATGCGGTTGTTGGGGCCGCCGGGGATCGCACGCCACTCGATCCCGGAGGGCAGGTCGGCGACGTTGGGGGCTTCGGCCTCGGGGTCCATCAGGCCGAGGAATCGGATCTCGGCGCCCGCGTCGGCGAGGCTGCGGACCAGTCCCTGGGTATAGAGACGGTCGCCCGCGCTGATCGGGGTCGGAAGGATGCGGGCGATCCATAGGATACTCGTCATGGGGGCTCCTCAGGCGACCAGACGGGTCTTCAGGGTTTCGGCCAGCCGCAGCGCCAGGGCCACGGTGGTCAGGGTAGGATTGGCGTGGCTCGAGGTGGGGAAGGTGGCCCCGCCGCAGACATAGAGGTTGGCCGAGCCGTGCAGGCGCCCATCCGGCGCGGTGACGCCGTACTTCGGGTCGGCCGACATGCGCGCGACGCCCAGGTGGTGGCCGCCGACCGGAATGGCCGAGGCGGTCAGCGCGGCCTCCAGGTCCTCGCCCGGCAAGCGCAGTTCGGCCACGCCGGAGCGGGCGAAGGCCGCGTGCATCAGCCGGTAGGAGGCGGCGACCGAGGCGATGTCCTGGGCGGTGAAGCGCCAGTCGATGCGCAGCTTGGGCAGGCCCAGGCGATCGAGCTCCGGCGAGAGGGTCACCCGGCTCTCGCGATAGGGCAACTGCTCGGCGTTGAAGTCCAACGGATAGACCCCAGCCGCGCTGCGGAGCGCGACATAGGGAATGCGCCGGCGCATCAGATAGCGCCGCACCGTCCAGTCCACCGCGAAGGCGGCGGTGCGCGGGGAGTCGAGCACCAGGTTGCGCGCGTGCGCCATCCAGAAGGCCGGACCCGAAGGCATCTGGGCGGCGACCACATGCTCCACCATGGAGAGCTTGCGGCGGTATTCCGGCAGGATCAGCTGCTTGGTCACGTACATGGCCGACAGCACGCCGATGCCGTGGCGGGGATCGACCACATTGGGGTGGTGCAGGCGGATGGCGAGGTTCAGCAGACTGTCCTGGCGCTGCACGTCCTCGCTCAGGGTGATGCGACGGCGGGAATAGATCCCGTCCTTGGTGCGCTCGAAGCCGAAGGCGACCCGTCGCCTGGCCGGCTTCATCGCCAGCTCGCCGAAGGTGCCTTCGAGATGGCACATGTAATAGCGGCCGAGATTGTCGTGCAGGGGCGCGGCGGAGGGGGCCGACACGCCGAGCAGCCGGACCATCTCGAGCCCGCCGACCGCCACGACGAAGGCCTTGGCGTGGACGGCGATGGTTGCGCCGCTGGGCGTGACCGCGGTCACGGAGGCGACCTGGCCATCCGGGCTGAAGGCCAGGCGCAAACCGGTGGCGTGGGTGACCACGCGCACCGTGCTGGACGCCGCCAGGTCCGTCTTCAGGCGGGCGCCGAAGTTGGTCGGCAGGCTGAAGCGCTCCAGCGAGCGGGTCAGCACCTTGTCGTCGGCGAAGCCTTCGATGAACGATTCGCGCGTGCGCAGCGCCCGGTCGCCGTTGAAATCGGCCTGGCCCGCGTCGCAATAGGCGTTGGCCTCGGGATAGAAGCGCGCCACCTCTTCATAGGGGATCGGCCAGCCGTCGCGCAGGCCGGGCCGGTCCTCGAAGTCCAGGGGTTCGAACGGCACGCAGCGGCCGCCCCAGATGCGCGTGCTGCCGCCCAGGCCCCGCTGCCGATAGAGCGAGGGGGAGGGATGCGCGGAGCCGGCCGCCACCTCGCCGGCGTTCAGTTCATTGGCTGACTTGTCGAAGGCTTCGGCGCCGGACTCCAGCACCAGGATCGATGCGCCGGTATTGCGCAGCGCGTGGGCGAGGGTCAGTCCCGCGGCGCCGCCGCCGACGATGCACAGGTCCGCATCCAGGCGGTCGCCGGGCGTGTTTTTCGAGGCGTCGAGGATCAAGCGGCACACACCTTCGACGAGGTGGCGCGATCGGCCGCCCGCGCGGCCTGGAGCAGATGGGCGACCTTGCAGGTCCCGACCAGGGCGGTGGTCACGCCCTCGATCCCCACCGTCTCGGCGATGATGGCGTCAGCCGTGTCCTTGTTGACCCGCGCCCCGCCGGGCGCGAAACCCCCGAAAATTTCCCGCACCACGATCCCCACTCCCGCTTGTTTCGCGGCGACGCCCACCTCGGGCGCGCGCCGCAGCAGTTCCAAAGGCAGCTGCAGCAATCGGATGCGTGGATCGGCCATGGCGGCGAAGGCCGCAGGCGCCTCGTCGGTGGAAAGGCCGAGCAGGCCGATGTCGCCTTGCTGGCGCAAGTCATCGAGCGCCTCGACCGCGTCGCCGCGGGCCAGGACCTCGATATCCGGATTGTGCAGGAAGAAGCCGTCGATGCGGTCGCGTCCGAGCCGGCGAAGGCTGGCCTGGGCCTCGGTGCGGAGATGCTCGGGTTCGAAGCAGACGGGATAGGGGGCCGATCGCCGGTCCAGCACCTTGCGCTGGAGCGAGGCCACCGATCGCACCATGGGCCCGAGCAGCGTCTTGATCAGGCGCAGCGACGCCGACCGGGTCGGCAGGACCTGGCCCGCCTTGGAGCATACGAACGCCGGCTTGCCCTTGAGCGCCGCGCCGAGCCAGCGCTCGCTGTCGCCCTGGCCGTAGATGTTGGCGGTGTCGAACAGGTTGACGCCGGCATCCAGCGCCGCCCCGACCAGAGCGTGCGCCTGACCTTGCGTCATGGGCTGGGTCATAGAGCCGAAGCGGGAGCAACCCAGTCCCACGCGGGAGGGCTCGAGATCGGACCAGATAAGCGTCATTCCGTCCTTGCGGGCCGTCTGATGAGTTGGAAGTCGAAGCAAGAGTGGACGTCGCCGCCCTGAAGGTCTGGACGGCGCCATCCCGCATTCGGCTGGCATACGGTCAGTAGGACCCCTCGCGCGCCAGGACGGCGGGCACGGTCCGCAGCACGATGGCGAGATACAGGGTGGGCGAACGCTGACGGGCGTACATCACGTCGAAAGCGACGCGACGACGGTAGGAGACGTCGCTGCGACCGCCGACCTGCCAGAGCCCCGTGATGCCGGGACGTACGGCGGTGTAGTGGCGGAACCGGCGTCCGTAGCGCTTCACCTCGGCCTGAACGATGGGGCGGGGACCCACCACGCTCATCTCGCCGCGTAGCACGTTGATGAATTGCGGCAGCTCATCGAGGCTGGAGCGGCGCAGGAATGCGCCCAGCGGCGTGATGCGGGGATCTTTGCGCAGCTTCTGGGTGTCGTGCCATTCCTGCCGCGCGACTTCGTCCGTGGCCAGCATGTGCTGTAGCCGTGCTTCCGAATCGACCAGCATGCTTCGGAACTTCAGGCATTTGAATTCGCGGCCGCCACGGCCGATGCGCTTGTGCGCGAAGAAGATCGGACCACCGTCCTGGAACTTCACCAGCAACGCAACGAGCACCAGCAGGGGAGCGATGAAAAGTAGAATCGCAGCGGCCAACGCGATGTCGAGCGCACGGATCAGCTTTTCGCTGCCGACGTGAAGTCGATCGCCATCGGATGATCCCCATGCGCCATAGTCGTCGTTCGACGGGGCGTAAGGGGAACGGGCGAAGTTTTCGTCCTTAACTGCTGCAGTGCGATACACGACAGGGCCCCTTATGGTGCAGTGCACATTCTGACAGGAATATTGTCGCAGTCACCCCGGAAAAGCTGTCCGTAAGCGAGTTTTTAAGCTAGCCGATGGAAAGCGTCGGAATGCGCGTCTACGTTGCGCTGCACATTCGCCGAGCCTAGGGAGAAGTTCATGGGCGTAGCCAGATCGGCTGCCGGCCTGCCGGCCTCTCGCTCGAAAAAACGCGGCGCCCATCCCCCCGGTGTCAACCCGAATTCGGTTTCCGGCGTGGATTTTGCCGAAACTTCTGGCGCGGATGGTGAACAAGACGCACTGGGCGCCAATAACATAGGCGGACGGAAATGGAGCAAGCTCCAGACCGTTACCTTCGTTATAGTTGCGTCCGCGGCTTTGTGGGGCGCCATAGGATACGGAATCTTTCGGCTACTCAGTCGCTGAGGCCAACTTCGACGGTAATTGCGTCGAAACTCTGTTCCGCCAGCCCAACCTGCGCCTTATTGTACAAAAAACTGACGTTGATATGGCCAAGCTTGTCACATTCTGTGGCGTTTGAGCCACTGATGTACCAAGGCGTTATTGACGCCATGATCGCGCCACGTATCCGTGTTTTCCGGTCATCGCCTTCATACGGCAAAGATTGGAGACGCCGACGATGCTGTTCGCCATAGGCGCCGCCGTTTTCCTGGTTCTCGCGCTTCATCCGTTTATGCTTTATCCCCTGTCGCTGCTGCTGGCGCGGCGTGGGCAATCCCAGCTTCTTTCGCCAGTGCGAGATGAGCGCCCGCGGATCGCCATCTGCATGTCCGCCTTCAATGAGGAGCGGGTCATCGTCGCCAAGGTGGAAGGCCTGCTGGCGATGGCTGAAGAATACGGTCCGGCCACCATCCACATCTACGTCGACGGGGCCGAAGACAGCACCGCCACCCTGCTTGCGCCCTACGCCGACAGGGTGGATCTCGTGGTTTCCCAGGACCGGCGGGGCAAGACCGCAGGGCTGAACCTGCTGGTCCAGCGCAGCAGCGGAGACCTCCTGGCCTTCACCGACGCCAATGTGGTCACGCCGAGGGACGGCCTGGTGAAGCTGGCGGCCGCGTTCGCCGATCCGACCGTGGGCTGCGCCACCGCGCGGCTGAGCTACAGCAATCCCGACGAGACGGGGATGAGCTTCGCCGGCGCGCTGTACTGGCGGCTGGAAGAGGCGATCAAGACCCTGGAGACGGAAACCGTTGGCGTGCTTGGCGTCGACGGCGCTTTCTTCATGATGGCGCGCGAGGTCTATGAGCCGGCGCCGGAGTATCTTATCGACGACTTCTACGTCTCGCTCTGCGCCCTGGCCCAGGGACGGCGGGTGGTCTCCGTCGATGAGGTGGAGGTGTTCGAGCGCAATGCGACCCGCGCGGGCGAGGAATTCAAGCGCAAGGCCCGGATCGCCTGCCAGGCCATGAACGTGCACCGCGCCCTGTGGCCCCGGCTGGTGCGGATGCGGCCGTTGCTGCTCTACGGCTATGTCTCCCACCGGCTGCTCAAGTGGCTCATGCCCTTCACTCTGGCCCTGGCCGGCCTGTGCGTCCTGGGGGCGCTGGTGCAGTTCGCGGGATGGGCGCCAGTGGCGCTGGCGATCGCCCTCGGGGGCGCGGCTGTCGCGCTCGGCGCCTACGTCGGCTTCAAGCCCGCCAGGCTGATGCTGTCGGTGGCGACCTCGTTCGCGGGCGTCGGGCTGGGTGTCCTGCAGTCGGTCGGCGGGCGTAGCACCTACACGGTCTGGACGCCGGCGGCTTCGATCCGGGACGGGGAGGGTGGGCTGGACCCCACCTAGGAATGAGGCCGTTCAGCACCGCCTTCCGGACCATAAGAGGCGCTCAGCCGGTCCGCGCCGCCGCGGCGCCGGAGGGCGTGACGCTCTACGCCGTGGGCGATGTGCACGGACGGCTCGACCTGCTGGACGCCTTGCTCCGCCACGTCCGCAGCGACGCTTTGGTGTCCGAAGGCCACAAGATCCTGGTGATGCTGGGCGATTACATCGATCGTGGCCCACGGTCGGACCAGGTGATCGCCCGGCTGTTGGCCATGCGCGCCGATCCGCTGCTGGAGACGGTGTGCCTGCGCGGCAATCACGAACAGACCCTGCTGGACTTCCTCGACGATCCGGCGATCGGCCCGGCCTGGATGCGCCATGGCGGAGGGGCGACGCTGAGCGCCTATGGCGTGGAGCCGCCGGCGCGGACGGCTGACCTCAATGCCTGGCAAGCGACCGCGGAGCGGCTGGCCTGGGCCATTCCCGATTCCCACCGGCGGTTCCTGCAGCAAACTTCGCTGAGCTATGAGGCCGGCGACTACCTCTTCGCCCACGCCGGCGTGCGGCCGGGCGTGGGTTGGGCCAGCCAGACGACGGACGACCTGCTGAGCATCCGCGAGCCTTTCCTTTCCAGCGTCCGGCCCATTCCAGGCCGTGTGGTGGTGTTCGGCCACACGCCCGCGGACGCGCCCAGGCTCGAGGCCGGCAAGATCGGGCTGGATACCGGCGCCTACGCCAGCAACCTCCTCACCGGCGTCCGCCTGAGCGGGACGCGCCGGCTGCTGTTCCAGGCCGAACTGGACCCGATCCGCTCCGAGCGGACGATAGGCCTCGTCCCAGCCTAAGGCCCGAAAGCCCTCCAAGCCTTAATCCTGGTAATAGGCCTTTTGCGCCTTGGAATAGTAGTAGGCGGGGTTGTGGGCCCCGACCGCGCCGCGTGACCAGGTGTCGACCATGGTCAGCACCACGCCGCTGACCGGCGCGCCGTCGTTCTCGAGCTGGGCCAGCGCCGCGCGGGCCGCCACGCGGGTGGTCTTGCGCCAGCGCACCACGAGCAGGACGTTGTCGGCCAGCGCGCTGGTGGTGCGCGCGTCGGCGACCGCCAGGACGGGCGGGGCGTCCAGCACGATGTGGTCGTAGTGGTTGCGCAGCCGGTTCAGCAGCTTGCGCATCTCCTCGCCGCCGAGCATGTCCATCGGCGAGAAGCCGGTGTCGCGCGAGGTGAGCAGGTCGACGCCCTTCACGATATCGGGCTGGAGCGCCTGCTCCAGGGTGGCCGCGCCGGTGAGCACATCCAGCAGGCCGGCGGTCGGTTCGCCCCGGCCCATGCCCTGCAAGGCGCGCCGGCGCAGATCGCAGTCGATCAGCAGCACCCGTTCGCCGCTCATGCCCATGATCCGGGCGAGGGACGCCGCGCAGGTGGTCTTGCCTTCGTTGGGCAGGGCCGAGGTGACGGCCACGACCCGGCCGCCGCCATGGGCGCTGGGCCGGCCGGACAGCAGCAGGGTGCTGCGGACCGTGCGCAGGGCCTCCGCAAAGCCCGACATCGGCTTGGAAAGCACGAAATCGAAGGGCCGTTTGCTCTTGGAGCCACGGAACTGGCGCGAAGTGAGGCGCGGGACCGAGGCGATGAGTTCCGTCCCCAGGCCGGATTCCACGTCGTCGGCGGTGCGTACGGTGGTCTCCAGCGCCTCGAGCAGCAGGATGACGGCCGCGCCGGCCACCACGCCCATCAGCAGGCCGAGCACGGCGAACAGGCGCTTGTTGGGGAAGCTCGGAACCGCGGCCGGGGTGGCGGCGTCGACGATGCGTCCCCGGGTCTCCTGGGACTGCCGCTCCTGGCCGGTGAGCTGGGCGGTCTGGGCCAGCTGGTTATAGATCAGGTGCTTGGAGTCGGCCTGGCGCTGCAGGGCGTCGGCTTCGACGGAGGCGCGCTCGTTGCCCGATTGCTGGCCCTTCAGTTCGTTCAGCATCGCGCGAATCGCGCTGGCGCGGGCCTCGGCGGACTGGGACGCGCTCTGCAGGCCCGAAACGATGCGCTGGCCTTCGGCCTTGATCTGCTGGTCCAGGCCGTCGAGCTGCTGCTGGACCTTCTGGGCCTCGGGGTGGAGCGGGCCGTAGCGGGAGTTGATCTCCGCCGCGTTGCGCATCACCTCGGTCCGCTGGCGGCGGAGGTCGGCGATGACGTTGGAGCTGAGCACGCCGGAAACCGACTCCAATCCACCATTGGCGATCTGCTCGCGCGCGGCCTGCAGGTTGGAGCGGGAAGCGGCGGCCTCCGATTCGGCGGTGGCGAGCTGGGTGGTGATCTGGGCGATCTGCTGGTCGGTCACGGTCTGGCCGTTGGCGCCCAGGGTGGCGATACCGCTGGCGGCCTTGTAGCGGGCCACCGCCGCGTCGGCGCTCTCCGCCTGCGAGCCCAGGGTGGCGAGCTGCTGGTTCAGCCAGGTGGACTGGCGAGAGGCGTCCTGGACCCGGGTGCTCAGGCTGTTCTGGATGTAGGCGTCGGCGAAGGCGTTGGCGAGCATCGCCGCCTTAACCGGTTCAAGCGCGCGGAAGGAGACGTTGACCACATAAGTGCCGCCGGCGCGCCGGGTTTCCAGGTGACTTGCGGCGTTGGCGATGGCGGTCTCGCGGGCGTCCGCCGGCGTCTGCGGCTTGGGTTTGCCGCCGGCCAGCCGCTTGAGCAGCCCGACCTTGGGGGTGGAGAACTCTGGATCCCCGGCCAGGCCGAGCTTGTCCACCACCGCCTCGGCGATCGCGCGCGAGTGCATGATGGCCACTTCGGTGTCGACCACCGCCTGGTCGGGCATCCCGGTGGCGTTCGGCGTATTGGCGTCGATCTCGCGGCGGACTGTCGGGTCGATCTTGATCTGGGCGGTGGAGGTGAACACCGGCGTCAGCTTCAGGGTGACCGCGACGCTCAGGATCGTCATGGTCACCACGATCAGCGTGAACAGCCGCCAGCGGCGCTGGAACATGTTCAGCAGCGTGGACAGGTCCAGGGGCTGCTCGAAGCGCCCACCGGACGCCTGATTCCGTTGCACCGGCCGGCCTCCGTACGCGTCTGAACTCAAAGTCGCCATGTGTCTCTCCCGAGCCGCCGCGGCTAGGCTCAGATCTTGTAGTAGAGGGTCAGGATGAAGCGAGTTTCGCTGAAGATCGGGCCCAGAAGATGACCGGTTGACGAGCGGTCGGTGTAGGCCCCGTACACCTCGATCCCGATGTTGCGGTTCATGTTGTAGTGGGCGCCGCCGCCGAAGGTGGTGATGTGATCGTCCCGGCTGACGCCGTTGAAATCGTCATCCTCGTAATTCACCTCGGCATTGAGCAGCAGGTCGCGCAGCAGCTCGTAGTCTACCCGGAGCTGGCTGCTGGTGTCGAAGAACCCGCCGACATTGAAGTCCACGCTGTCGTCGATCTCCCGCTTCACCGAGCCGCTGATGGTCATCAGGGTGGTGGGGAAATATTCCAGGTGCACGTCGGTGGCGAAGCCGCTGACCGCATGGAAGGCGGGATCGTCGTAGCTGCGCTCGATGTAGCCGGCTCCGACGCTGCCCCGGATCAGGGCGGTCAGGTCGAAGTTGGCGCCCACCAGGTAGCGGTCCTCCGTCCCGTCGAGGTTCTGGCCCGTGCCTGCGTGGGTATAGTCGTTCTGCTGGTGGGTGATCTCGGTGAACAGGGCGGTGTCCGGCGTCAGGCTGTACTCGCCCCGGCCGGTGACCCGCCAAGCGTTGTGGTCGTTGAAGTTCTGGTTCAGTTCGCCGCCGCCCACGGCCGCCACGCTGTCGTAGGTGTAGGTGTGGTAGTCGCCTGACAGGATCAGGTGGATGCGCCCGGTCTGGTGGTTGGCGCGCACGAAGGCGTCGGCGTCCACATAGCCGAGCGGAGCCGCGGCGCCTGTCGGATAGAAGCCGGAGTCCTGTTCTTCGTAGAGCTTGTGAGCCGTGAAGCCGGCGACGAGGTAGTCGTCGTTGGTGACGTCGTAGCGGCCGTTGAGCAGGACGTGCCAGCCCTGTTCGTTCTCTTCGCTGTGACTGACGAATTCCTTCAGGTCGGCGCCGACGCTGGCGGAAACGCTGTTCCGTTTCCAATCGGAGCCGAGGGTGAGCTGCGGGTCGATCTCGAAATATTCGTCCGACACCTTGCCGTCGCGGGTGCCGAAGATGTTGTCGGAATAGCCGAGGCCGGTGGAGAGACTGGGGTAGAGATCGAACTGGCCCGCCTGGATCCCCAGCGCGTCATACTCAGGATGCGGACGTTCCAGCACGCTGATGTTGCGGCCCCGGTCGTAGTCTTCGGGGATGTCCTGGTTGAACAGCTGGGAGGTCAGGGCCTGTGTCTGGGCGCGGGCCGCGCTTGCGCCCGCCAGCAATCCGCCCAGGGCGACGCCGCACGCGAGCAGGCAGGCCGCCTGCCTGCGGGCCCACGGTTTCCGTCGTAGCGCCGCCATCAGAAGTAACGCTCGCCGATTCGGATGGTGTCGCCGGGCTGGACCGGGGTGGTCGAGGTCATGCGGTATTTGTGCTCGCGCGGCTCCCCGGCGCTGCGGATGTAAACGTGGTGCATGTCGGCCCGGTAGGTGAAGCCCTGCGCGGTCGCCACCGCGTTGAGGACCGTCAGCCCGCTGGAAAAGGGATACTGGCCGGGCTTCTGCACCTCGCCGAGGATGAAGAACGGCCGGAAGGTCAGGACCTCGATGCTGACGTGCGGGTCGCGGAGGTAGCCGGCCTTGAAGCGGGCTTCGATCTCGGTCTGGAGGTCGGCGGTGGTGCGGTTGGCCGCCTTGACGTCGCCGATCAGCGGGACGGCCAGCGAGCCATTGGAATTGACGACGTATTCGCCCGTGAGGGTGGGCTCGTTGAACACGATCATGCGGACCTTGTCGGCGACACCGAGCTTGTAGTCCGTACTAGGGCGTCCGCCGTCGGGGGCCGTGGCGGTGGCGTCGGCCGGGGAGGCGGCGGGAGCCTGCTGGATCGGGGCCGCCGGCGCGCCCAGGGGCTGAGTCGGGCCAACCGGAGGTGGCGTCGTCGGGGACTGGGCCGCCAATGGGCCCGCCAATCCTAATGCCAGCAAAGCGCCGACAAGCCATCGCATCATGAGCGCATTCGCCCCTTCTGATATGAAGACCGTGTTGTTGTGGGGGAGCCATCAGGCCGAATCCCACGTTGAAGTCTGACAACGCGCAATTTCGAAAAGGGCTGCGTGCTTCCTCACGATTATTGCTGCGGCGCACAATGGCATATAAGAACGGGTCAGGCCAAGCAGAGGTTCGATTTTATGGCTAATGCCAGTCGCCCAACATTCGCCTCATTCTGGGCGGGACTGCCGCCTTCTCCGTTTGAGTTAGCTTGTTTCCATTCTTTCGCGCGACGCGGGTATGATCTCGTCGTCTATACCTACGATAGCTTTCCGGGCATGCCGGACTGGCTGCACTTCCGCGATGCCAGCGAGATCACCGATCGCGCCGATCTCGAGTTGTACATCTACGACGGCAAGCCCAACCTGAGCCACTTCTCGGACCTGTTCCGCTACCGCCTATTTCAGGAAACGGACCGAATTTGGGTCGACGCCGACATCCTGCTGATGCGGTCGTTCGATTTCGACCTGCCGGTCAGCATCTTCGCCAAGGAGCACGAGACCAGCCTGTGCGCGGCGGTGATGCGGCTGGACCGCACCGACCCGCGCCTGGCCGAGCTGGTCGCGCGTACCCGCGCCCTGGCTGGCAAGTCGCTGTTCTGGGGCGAGACCGGCCCCAAGCTGATGACCGCCGTGTTCGGCAAGACCGACGCCTTCAAGGACGCGTTCCCGCCCTCGACCTTCTATCCGGTGCTCTACGACGTGTTCTGGAAGGTGTTCCTGCCTGAGCACCGCGACGAGTGCGAGGCGATGTGCCTGGACGGCTACACCCTGCACCTGTGGAACAACATCGTGGTCCAGCTCGGGGTCTGGAAAGAGCTGGCGCCGCCTCAGGGCTCGTACCTGCATGAGCTGTTCGAGCGCGATGACAGCCTGGCCTTCTTCAAAGGGACCTATCCGGCTCCGGTCATGCGGCGGATGGTCGAGAACTGGCGGCTGAGGTTCACCGGGGCCGACGTCGGGCTTGGCAACCTCGCGCGCCAAATCTATCCCAGCGCGTTGCGCACGGCGAAGCGGCGCGGCTGGCTTCGGACCTGAAGCCTATGCAGAGCCCTTTTATCGGGCTTTCAGGCGGGCGCTTCCACGTCCGCCAGTCTGCCGGTCGCACGCCTGTCGGGTCCTCGCCGGAATGGCGAGCGGAGACCTTTGGGCGCGGGCCGGGCCGACGGCTCGATCCGCAGCATTGTTCCCAGCACCTGGCAGGTTATGACGTAGACCGGCACCACGAAGCCGCCGCCGCCCATGTTGAAGAAGGCGAACAGGGCGAAGGCGATCAGGAAGCTCGGCGCTTCCGCGAACAGGCTGTAGATCAGGAAGGCGTAGAACACGAAGAAGGTCAGGAAGCCGTACTCGTAGATGATCTTGGCGAACGGCACGAGGATGAAGCCCGCCACGTTCTGGCTCTGGCCACTGCCGGTGCTGCCGGCGCCGTGGCCGGTGAACATGAACTGAGGATCGCTCGCCATGTCGCCGACGATCTGGAACGGCACATTGAAGCGGTAGTAGCCGCTGGAGCCGGCGGTGCCGATCTCGCCGAAGCGGTGCGAGACCTGATCGTACCAGCCGATCGCGCCCGCCACGACGGCGGCGACCCCGACCAGGATGCCCATCGTCACCAGCATCCGCGGCGACAGCTTGGTCAGCACCAGCGGCGCGCAGATGGCCAGCAGCAGCAGGCCGGTGCCGGCGAAGGAAATCAGCAGCACCACGGCGTAGAAGGCCATCCGCAGCAGGCGCTGGTACAGCACCAGCTCGATCATCAGGGCGATGGTGGTGAATTGGGAGACGAACGACACCTCCAGGAACACGAAGGCGTTGGGCTTGTAGTACTTGGCGCCATAAGAGATCGGCTGCAGGTAGTTGTAGCCCGAGAACAGGAACTGGTGCGGCGTCAGCTTGTCCAGGTCCGGCCATGCCTGCCAGCCCACCGCGAGCTGGATGAGCTGCTGCAGCACCACCAAGCCGCCCGCGATCAGCATCACGTTCAGGAAGATGTCCATGCAGCGGCGGTAGAAGGCCGGGGCGACATAGAACCTGAGCGCGAACGGGGCGTAGAGCGCCAGGGCCAGGAATACGGAGTTCAGCGAGAAGGGCTGGCCGCCCAGCAGCTGGCTGGCCACCGCCGTGATCGCGAAGGCGCCGAACAGCAGCAGCCTGACCGGATCCAGTCCGATCAGGCCGTTCAGCACCAGCATGGCGATGCCGATCCAGCTGGTGAAGACGGCGATCTCCATCACGTCCTCCCCGATCGGCAGGCCGAACTTCTGGAGCACGGTGACGCCCAGCACCTGCACGAGGAAGAAGGACAGCAGGATCCAGTCCTTGGCCGTCATGGGGCGGGAAGGTTCGGCGAACGCGCGGACCATGGGCTTTCCTTTCCGCGTCGGCGTTTCCGCCAACGGACGACACACATGCCGAGGCGCCGCCCTCCAGCGCCATCGACCATCAACTCCAGCCGCTCGGCCCGCAAAGGATAGACCCATGCAGACCGGAACGTCCTCAAGCCCCGCCCAACAGGTCCCGACCCTGAGCGTGATTGTCAACAACTACAATCATGAGCGCTTCCTGCCCGACGCCATCGACAGCGTGCTGGCGCTGGACATGGAGCTAGCTGAAATCGTCGTGGTCGACGACGGTTCCACCGATGGCTCGCGAGATGTTATCGCCCGCTACGGCGACCGTGTGAAACCGGTGCTGCAGGCCAACACCGGCCAGCTCCAGGCCTGCCTGAACGCGCTGGCGCACACCACGGGCGACTACATCTATTTCCTGGACGCGGACGATCGGGTGGACCCGGCGTTCGCCCACCACGTGCCCCAGGCGCTGGCCGCCCGTCCCGCCAAGGTGCAGTTCCGTCTGTCCAGTCTCGATCCGGACGGTGCGCCGCTGCCCTCGACCTTTCCCGATTTCCCCAAGGGCTACAACACCGCGCGGGCCCTGCGGGACATGGAGGTGTGGGGGCTGTACCTCTCGCCGCCGACCTCGGGCAACGTGCTGCGCCGCGATGTGATGGAGCGGGTGGCCCAGACCCGGGTGGAGTACGAGAAGGCGATCGACGGCATCGCCCTCTATCTCGCCCCGACCATGGGCGAACTGGTCACCCTGGATCACAGCCTCGGCCATTACCGCCTGCATGGCGCCAACATCCACCAGCAGCACGTGCTGAGCGCGCCGCGGCTGCGCAAGGAGGTCGACCGTACGACAGCCAGGTGGCGTCACTTCTCCGAGCTGACCGGGCGTCCGGATCCGTTCGTCACCAGCGGCCCGCCGGGGATGGTGCGGGAATGGCTGATGATGATCGCGGTGGCGGAGGGGCGGCGGGTGCGATTCGCCGACGGCTTCGCCTTCCTCCGCCAGCTCTGGGCCAGCAGCCTGCGCCCGAAGGCGAAGCTGCTTATGACGGCATGGGCGCTTGCACTGCTCGCACTGCCGCCACGAATGGGGCGCACCGCTTGCGAATGGCGGCTTTCGCCTTTGAACCGCCCCAAGTGGCTGAACAAGGGTATCACCCGTACCGGCGCTGGCGCGGCCGCCTCCACCTGATAGCCGGCTTTCCAAGGCCGCCCCCGACCATCGATCAAGTCGCATCGAGGCTGCATGAAGTCCACGCCGAGCCTCAGGCCGGAACCTGTCGACGATGATCTCGAACCCGCCCCGGTCTCGGTCGGCGCGGGCGAGCCCGGGGGCATGGGCGGCAAGACGGCGTTCGGCATCTTCTGGTTCGTGCTGCAGAACCTGAGCTCGCGCGCCACCGCCTTCCTCAGCCAGATCGTCCTGGCGTGGCTGCTGTCGCCGGCGGATTTCGGCCTGATCGGCCTGACCTATGTCCTGACCAGCGTCGTCAGCCAATTGGTGAATTTCGGCGTCGACGACGTGCTGGTGCAACGACAGAAGCACGTCCGCTTCTGGGCCGGTTCGGCCCTTTGGGTGGGGCTGGGCCTCGGCCTGCTGGGCGCGATGATCGTCGTGCTGCTGGCGCCGCTATTCTCCCGCCTCTACCACGCGCCTGGGCTGGTGGGGTTGCTCGGCGTCCTGGCGATCTCGATGCCGATCGGGACGTTGTCGACCGTCTCCACGGTGCTGCTGAGGGCGCAGCTGCGCTTCAAGTTCCTGGCCGCCTACAACGCCGTCGAGCTGATCGCGCAGCAGGCGTTCACGATCGTGCTCGCCTGGCGAGGATGCGGCGCCTACAGCTTCGTCATTCCCGTGCCGATCATGGCGTTGGCCCGGGTGGTGGTGTTCTGGATCATCGCCAAGCCGCCGCTGAAGTTCCGGCTGAACAAGGTGCAGGGACGCTATCTGCTCAAGAGCGGCTCGGCGGTGTTCGGCTCCAAGCTGATCGTCTCGGCGATCGGGCAGGGGGACTACGCCATTCTCGGCATCTTCGCCTCCAACGCCACGGTGGGCGCCTATTTCTTCGCCTTTCGCCTCGCCGCGCAGCCGGTGTTCGTGCTGGCGGGCAACTTCAGCAGCGTGATCTATCCGGTGCTGGCCAGGTTCAAGACCAACCTCCACCGCCAGCGCCAGGCGGCGCTTCGCTCGTCGCGCCTGCTCGCCCTGATCGTCATGCCGCTGGGCTTCATCCAGGCGGGGGTCGCCGGGCCGCTGCTGCACACCTTCTTCGGAACGCGATGGTCGGCGGCGATCCCGCTGATCCAGATCCTGAGCATTGGCCTGGCCTTCGATGCGCCGCCCTGGATCGCGGGGGCGCTGCTGGGCGCCCGAGGCGAGTTCCGCCGCAACTTCGTCTATTCCTGCTTGTCGCTGCCGCTGTTCTTCGGCCTGGTCGCTTTCGGCACGATCACGGCAGGGGCGATGGGCGCCGCCCTGGGCGTGGCGACCTATTATCTGATCTACGGACCCGTCTACAGCTACGCCGTCTTCCGCTCGGACGGAGTTTCCCTGCGCGAGGTGCTCAGCCTCTATCTCAAGCCGGTCGCGCTGTCGGCGGCGGCGCTGGGGGCGGGGCTGGCGGCGTCGCGAGTGGCCGGCTTGCTCTCCGCCAACGGACTGGTGGGAGCGGTGGTGATCGGCGCCGTCGCGGCGATGGCCTATGCGGTGCTGGTGCGGAGCTTCGCGCCGGTCGAGTTCGAGGAAGTCGCGTCGCGGGTCCGCAGCGTCCTGGCGGAAAAGCTGCCAGCGCTGCGGGGAGCGGTGAGGGTTTGATAGGCGAAGGTGGAGCGTTCTAGGCGGCCAGCTTGACCGCCTCGGGCGCCCGCCGGGGCGGAGGCGGGGCCTTGGCCTTCAGCACCCCGGGGCGTTTCAGGATCGCGCGGGCGATGGCCATCGGATAGTCGGCGAGCGGGGTGAAGGCCAGGAACTGCGAAAGCGCCAGACGGCGCAGCAGCCGGGCCTCGCAGCCCGAACGCAGCCAGCGGATGTTGTTCCGATCGCTCGACCGCAACGAACCCATGGCCTGCTCCGTCTCGGCCCGGATGAAGGCGTAATCCTCCGCCGACAGCTGGTAGGGACGATAGGAGGCGAGCTCCATCAGCTTGGCGGCGACCGCGACGCGCAGATAGGCGGCCTCATGTTCGTCCAGGTCGCGGGAGGCCTCGTCGACGATGGCCGGCAGCGTCTCGGCGCGCTTGTAGGCGGCCAGCCGCGAGGCTTCGAACACCAGGTCCGGGAGGCCCGCCTGGCGGCGCAGGTGCGACAGGGCGGCGAGTTGGGACGCCGTGGCGGCGATGCGCCCGTTCAGGACCGACGCGCTCGAGATGCTGGCGCCGTGGATGCGGTAGTCGCCGACCAGGAACGGCAGGTTGTGCATGGGACCGATCTCCAGCAATCGCCAGTACAGATCGGTGTCCTCCGAATGGAACACGTAACGGTAGCCCCCGGCCCGAACCAGCGCTTCCCGCCGGATGGTGACGAAGGGGTGCATCAGATAGGGCTCGCGCGAGGGGATCGCTGTGGGGTCGGAGTTGTCCGGCGGGGCGAGTATGGCGTAGGTGCCCACCGGCTGGCCCGCGCCGTCCACGTGCCGTGCACAGCCGGAGACGGCGACGCAGTCCGGATGTTCGTCCAGATAGCGGACCTGTTCGGCGAAGCGCTCGGGGTAGGACAGGTCGTCGGCGTCGTGGCGGGCGATCAGCGGCGCGCGGCTGAGGCTTATGCCGTGGTTGAGGGCGTCGACGATGCCGCCATTGGTCTTGCGCACCACCTCGATGCGCGGGTCCTCGCGCGCCAGCCGGGACAGCAGGTCCGGTGTGCCGTCGGTGGAGCCGTCGTCGATCGCCAGCACGCGGAAGTCGCCTACGGTCTGGGCCTGGATGCTGCGGATACTCTCTTCCAGGGTATCGGCCGCGTTGTAGATCGGCAGCAGCACGTCCACGCGCGGTTCGGCCAAGGGTCCTACCTCCAATATCCGGCGGACGCTCCACCGCGTCCGGAAACTCACGCCGCTCCTGGATAGTTCCCCATTAAGGCGGGGATGTCGCTGCGGTGCAATAATTTCGCCGCAACAGAAGAGTCTTTTTATGCGAGATGGTTAGCAGGCCTGCGTGACACGCGTATTGCTACGGTTGTGCTCTGCAACATGCGACGTCATGCTGGCGCCCGGGGCGGAAATTCGGAGACGAGGATGCGTCGACGCGAGTTCACTTTCGGCGCCGGGGCGCTCGGTATGGCCGGCGCATTCGGTCCTGGCGCGGCCGAGGCGGCCGATCCCACGCCCTATCAGGGCCAGGGGCGCTTCCAGCTGGTCAAGGACTGGACGTTCGGCCGCTCGGCGCCGGGGACGACCGTGCGCAACATGGCCGATCTGCGGAAATCCTTCTTCTTCAGATACATCTACAACAGCGGGAAGCTGGACCGGCTCGATCACGAGTGGTCGCGACACGCCGATTATCCCGAGAACGATCCACGCTCCCTGCACGTGTTCCAGCCGGACGCCCTGGTGCTGAAGGCGCGCATTCCCCCGGGCGGCGGACTGCGGCCGGGCGGGATCGAGTCCGGCATCCTGCGCGCCAAGCTGCCGGTGACGCCCGGGATGTATGTGGAGATGCGGGCCAAGCTTCCGCGCGGCCTCGGGGTCTGGCCGGCGTTCTGGCTCAATCCGGGCGTGGAGAGCGACGATGGCCATTTTTCCGCCCTGCCATGGCCGCCCGAGATCGACATCTTCGAGTTCTTCGTCTGGCAGGGCAGGGACCGGCCGAGGATCATGGAGTCCCACATCCAGGAGAACGGCGATCCGCACAAGTTCGGCGATCCGCACGACCTGTTCACCACCTACAAGGATGGCAAGCTCGACACCGGCGTGGACTATTCGGCCGACTACCACACCTTCGCGCTCGACTGGGTCAAGGATAAGCCGATCTGGGTGGTGGATGGCCGCAAGGTCAAGCAGACCTACTACGAGTGGCCCGCGCCTCCGGCCCACATCCTGGTCAGCAACCAGATCGGCATGACTCTGCAAGGCGTGGATCTCACCGGCATGCAGGCCAATACCGACGACTGGGACTATTCGGTGCAATACCTGAGGGTGTGGCAGCGGATCTGACGTTACACGCGAAGGCGGCGGCCGATTAGGCCGCCGCCAAGCCGAATTTTCCGCCGATCTTCTGCGCCTGCTTCACGACCAGCGACTCGAAGCCCTCGGGCCGGCGGGCCAGCCACCACAGCAGGGTGTGGACGCCGAGATAGACCAACGCGCCAAGCGCCGCCTTTCCGGCCACTACGGCGATCAGCGCCAGGGCCTTGCCTTCCGGGCCATGATATTGCGGAAGCGCGTAGAGCAGGGCCGCCATGGCCGCGCCGGAGACCACGCTGCGCCAGCTTCTCAGCACCGGGCTGAGGTAGGGCGTGCCGGTCAGCCGGCCGGCGAGGCCCAGCCCGTACAGCAGATAGAAGGTGCCCGAGAGCACCCGCGCATAGATCACCCCCATGAAGCCGCCGAGGGTGAAGCCGATCACCAGCAGGGTGACGCGGACTGCGAACACCGTCAGCGTCCGATTGAACAGGCTGCGGGTTCGGCCCTTGGTCATGGCCACCGCGTCGACTACGGCCAGCATGGTCTGCAGCGCGATCAGCGGCGACAGGAACTGGACCACCGGCAGCGCCTGCATCCACCGGCTTCCCAGCAACAGCAGGATGGCCTCGCGGGCCAGCGCCGACATGCCCATCCCCGCCGGCAGGGCGAGGCCGATGATCACGCTCTGCATCCGCTCGTAGTTCTGGCGCAGCGCGACGGGGTCGTCGGCGAACAGCGACAGGGCGGGGAAGATCGCCCGGCTGAGCGGGGCGACGATGTCCCCGGTCGCCGTGGTGATGATCTGCTGGCCCACCTGATAGGCGCCGAGCTTGGCGCTCCCGAGGCCGCGTCCGATCAGCAGCACGTCGACGCGGCTGTTGGCGTATTCGATGATCCCCACCAGGGTCAGCCAGCTTCCAAACCCCAGCATTTCCCTTGCACGGCTCAGCGAGAAGGCGGGGCGTCCGGGCGTCTTCCAGTAGGTGAAGAAGGTGTAGGTGGTGGCCGATACGGTGGAGCTCAGCACCAGGGCCCAGTAGCTTCGGAAATAGAGCGCGGAAGCTATGCCGGTCGCCGCGGTGATGAACGAAGTGGACGCCAGCCGGATGAACTCCGGCCGGAAGTTGATGTCCTTCTCGTACATGATGAAATACTGGTTCTGCAGCCCATTGATGATCGGTATCGCGCTGAGGGCGCAGATGACCGGAGCTAGCCGGGGTTCATGCAGGAGCATGGAGGCCGGGATCGAAATGGCCAGCAACATCGTGGCCGACACCAAGCCGCGGATGAAGTTGATGGTGAAGGCGGTGTCCAGGTGCGAGCGGTCGATGCGGCTCGACCGGATGATCGACCCGCCGACCTGCAGGTTCGAGATCACGTCCAGCAATCCAACCGCCGTCATGGCCAGGGCGACCACGCCATAGTCCCGCGGCAGCAGGATGCGCGCCAGGATCGAGGTGGTGATCAACTGCACGATCCGGGCGAGCAAACTCGCCGCCGAAAGCAGCGCCGCCGCGGAGGCCACGCGGTGTCCCACCCCTGGCGCTGGACGTTCCGCGTTCATCTCCGTGTTGCCCGGGTCACCATCGCGTCCGCGCGTTTATCTCGCTCAGCACCCGGCGCTTGCGTCGCATGGTGGGCGTGTCGAGGTTCTTCGGGCTATGGAGCTTTTCCATCTTGCGGGCGTAGGCGTCGCCGAACAGCACGGGATGGTACATCCGCAGTTCGCTGTGCTCCGCGCTGAAGTCCGCGCCGTTGAAGACGTTGCGGAAGGAGAAGCTCTCGGGGTCGTAGAAGGTCTGGCCGAAATCGTTGAAGTCCCGGCAGTCCAGCTCCGCCGCCGTCAGGGTGGTGGCGACGAAGGCTTCGTCGTTGGGCCAGATGGCGCGCCGCATCAGCCGGCGGGAATGCTCGACCCGCTTGGCCAGCAGGACATCCAGGGCGCGGGCTGAAAACCGGGTGACCGGGAAGAAGCAGCGGTAGGCCGCCGAATCGCGTGAGCTGGCGTGATGGGTCCAGTACCAGTCGGCGGTTGCGGGTTTCAGGTAACCTGCGAGCAGGTCGGCGTCCTTGGCTTCGAAGAAGGCGAAGAACTGTTCCATATCCCCGCCGACGAAGCGGACGTCATTCTCGATCATCCAGAAATGTGTCGCGTCCCGATGGGCCGCGCGGGCGAGATACAGCCCATAGTCGCCGCACCGCCACGCGAAATCAGACGGGCAGAACAGCTCAAGGCCGCGGCAGGCAGCCTCCGTCAGGCTGACCTTGTCCACGGGACCGGCGACGGGCCCGTTCCGTTCATCGACGATGAAAGAAACGGGCTGACCGCTCGCCGCTCCGAGCCTGTGTCCGAAGGCGACTGTTTCCGGATCAAGCGTCGTCGTCCGCACAAGGATCACGGTCGGTCCTCATGGAAAATGGGCATGGGGAGATGTTCGGCGGGAAGGGCGCCGGTGTGGCGTGGCGGGAGGGGCTGCAGGGATGATCGCCTTTCCACTCTCAAGCTGAGCGTTCGGCTCGACGAGCGGTCACGCTGCCCAAACGCCACGGCACGCGCCCTATTTGAGCCACAATGCCTCAAAAGCATTCATGTATTTCGCCCGATCCCATGAAAGCCTAGCTCAATTGCCTTCGGCGGGGCAATGTACAGATGTGAAAAAATTCTCCCAGAGTCTAACTTGACCGCGATAGTTTGTCACGCTAACCAGCATGCCGGGTGTTGAGGGTGCGGGCTCGAATCCATCTGCTGAAAGATATTCTGTTGGTGTCTTGAGCCCCGTCTTCGGTGTGCCGCGTAGTGCAGTGGCGATGGTAAATTATGCAGCTTTGCTATTACCATGCCCCGGAGGGCAACTTTGGCGATGATTTGAACCCATGGTTGTGGGATCGCCTGTTGCCTGGGGCCTTGGGGAGCGGTTCGGATGTCCTGATCGGCATGGGCACCCTGCTCGACGATTGGTTCACCGACAGCTTGCCCGCCACGGGATTGCGGGCGGTGCTGGGCGCTGGCTCAGGCATCAGCCGCCGCCGCCCGGTTCTCACCTCCGAGTGGAAAGTCTACGGCGTGCGCGGGCCGTTGACCGCTGGCTATCTGGGCCTGGATTGGTCATACGCCACCACCGACCCCGCGATGTGCCTGCGTGACCTGTGGCCGGGCGATCCTGCCGTCCGCTCGGGCGTCGGTTTCATCCCGCATCACCTCAGCATCGCAAAGTGGGACTGGCGCAAGCTCTGCGCCGAGGCGGGGCTGATCTACATCGATCCCGGCGGCTCGCCGATCGAGATCGTCGAGCAGATCGGCAAGCTGGAGCGGGTGGTCACCGAAGCGATGCACGGCGCGATCGTGGCCGACGCCCTGAGGACGCCCTGGGTGGCGCTCAAGATCAATCCCGTGAACTACACGGGCAAGTGGGAAGACTGGGGGAGCTCGATCTCGACCTCGGTCTACTTCCAGGTGCTTCCGGATCTTTACGATCCGGTGTGGGCGGGACATGCCGGCGGCCAGTTGAAGGCGATAGCACGCGCCTATCTGAAGGGGCGGCGTCCGATCAGCGGTGGCTGGGAGGTGGAAGAGTGCCGCGCGAAGCTGGAGGCCTGCGCCAGGGAGGTCGAGCCGCAGCTGAGCCGGGATGGTGACCTGGATCGCGGCCTGGATCGGTTCTATTCGGCGCTCGCCCGGCTGCGGGGAGATCTCGAAGCCGGCGTGCTCGATGCGCCGATCCCTCGACAGACGCCAGTCCCCGTCCAGGCTCCGGCGCGCGCGTCGCTGGCCGCCCGCGATCTTAGTCTATAGCCGTTTCGGCGGCGCGGTGGACTGGCGTTCCACCAGGACGTGCTCAAGCACGTGGTCGGTGGTTTCGGCGGCCTTGCCGCGTGCGCGCAGCGCCTGCATCAGCAGGTCGAGCGCAGTGGCCGCCATCTGGCGCACCGGCTGGCGCATGGTGGTGAGCGGAGGCCAGAGCGTCACCGCCGCCGTGCTGTCGTCGAAGCCCACCACCGTCAGGTCCCGCGGCACATCCAGGCCGCTGCGATGGGCCACTGAGACCACGGCGGCGGCCATGTCGTCGTTGCTGGCGAACACCGCCGTGGGCGGCTGGGGCAGGCCCAGCAACTGTTCCGCCGCGGCGAGGCCGGAGGCGTAGCTGAACGCGCCCTGGGCGAAGGCCAGCCTGGCGTCCCGGCATTCGGCGATCGCCGCCTTGCAGCCCTCCAGGCGTTTGGCGCTGGAGGACTGGTTGGGATTGCCGCCGACGAAGCCGAGCCGGCGGTGGCCAAGGCCGAGCAGGTGGTGGGCCATGTCATAGGCGGCGAGCCGGTCGTCGATGCGCACGCAGATGACGTCCGGCGGCGGGCGGCCC
>JBARAK010000498.1:0-12436 GCA_049791955.1 Caulobacteraceae bacterium | reverse complement strand
GGGCGGCGATGGTTCCGATGGCGCGCTTGGCCCCGGTGCGGCCCTTGCCGTCGCCCTTCACCCGCACGCCGCCGCCCGGGGTTTCCAGCAGCACGTGGAATGCGTCCTCGATCAGGGCGGTATGGCGGCTGTGGGGACCGGCGACCGCGCGAACCGCGAGATCGGACAGGGAGATGAATTCCTCGGTATCGCGGCTCAAGCCGGCGCCTCTGCGCGTGGTCGGGCCGCCGTCGGCGACGCGGCCTCGGCCAGATGGCCAGACAGGCTGTTGGAGCCCTGCGCGGTGATGTCGACCTCCGCGATCTCGCCGATCATCGAGGCCGGGGCCTCGGCCCAGACCGCCTGGAGGTAGGGGCTGCGGCCGATCAGCTGACCCGCCTGCCGCCCGGGACGCTCGAACAGCACCGGCAAGCGCCGGCCCACGGTGGCGGCGTTGAAGCCCTTGGTCTGGGCCTCGATCAGCGCCTGCAGGCGGGCCAGCCGCTCGGTCTTCACCGCCTCGTCCACCTGGCGGTCCATGGCGGCGGCCGGGGTTCCGGGGCGGGAGGAATACTTGAACGAGAAGGCCGAGGCGTAGCCGACCGCCTTGACCAGCTCCAGGGTGGCCTCGAACTCGGCCTCGGTCTCGCCGGGGAAGCCGACGATGAAGTCGCCGGACAGGGCGATGTCGGGCCGGGCGGCGCGGATGCGCTCCACCAGCTTCAGGTAGGTGTCGGCGGTGTGGGCGCGGTTCATCGCCTTCAGCACCCGGTCCGCGCCCGCCTGTACGGGCAGGTGCAGATAGGGCATCAGCGCCTCCACCTCGCCGTGGGCGGCGATCAGATCCTCGCCCATGTCGCGGGGATGGCTGGTGGTGTAGCGGATGCGATCCAGGCCGGGGATTTCCGCCAGCCGGCGGATCAGCCGCGCCAGGGTCCAGGCGCCGCCAGCGCCCTCCCCGGCGTAGGCGTTGACGTTCTGGCCGAGCAGGGTGACCTCGCGCACGCCCTGGGCGGCCAGGCTTTCCGCCTCGGCCAGGATCGCCGAGGCCGGGCGGGAGTATTCCGCGCCGCGGGTGTAGGGCACCACGCAGAAGGTGCAGAACTTGTCGCAGCCCTCCTGCACGGTCAGGAAGGCGGCTGGGCCGCCGGCGTGGCGAGCGACCGGCAGGGCGTCGAACTTGGCTTGCGGCGCGAAGTCGGCGGCCAGCCGCTCGCCCTTGGCGCGGGAGGCGCGGGCGATCAGCTCGGGAAGCTGGTGATAGGCCTGCGGACCGACCACCAGGTCCACCGCCGGGGCGCGGGTCATGATCTCGGCGCCCTCGGCCTGGGCGACGCAGCCGGCCACCGCGATGGTCATGCGCGGGCCGCCGTTCTCCAGGGCCTCTTCGCGAAGCTCGCGCAGGCGGCCGATCTCGGAATAGACCTTCTCGGCGGCCTTCTCGCGGATATGGCAGGTGTTGAGCACCACCAGGTCCGCGCCATCGGGCGCGTCGGCCAGGCTGTAGCCCAGCGGGCGCAGGACATCGGCCATGCGCTCGCTGTCGTAGACGTTCATCTGACAGCCGTAGGTCTTGATGAACAGGCGTTTGGGGGCGGTCTCGGCGCCGCCCGCCCCGGAATGCACGTCGGGTTTCAGGTCTGGGCGCCTTGGTCGGCCAGCGGCACGCCGTACAGCTCGAGCCGGTGGTCCACCAGCCTGTAGCCCAGCCGCTTGGCGATCAGGTTTTGCAGGCGTTCGATCTCTTCGTCCACGAACTCAACCACCTGGCCGGTCTTCATGTCGATCAGGTGGTCGTGGTGGATGTCGGGGGCTTCCTCGTAGCGCGAGCGGCCGTCGCGGAAGTCGTGCCGGGCGATGATGTTGGCCTCTTCGAACAGGCGCACCGTGCGGTAGACCGTCGCGATCGAGATGTGCGGGTCGACCGCCACCGCGCGGCGGTAGAGTTCCTCCACATCCGGATGGTCGTGGGAGTCAGACAACACGCGGGCGATGACGCGACGCTGGTCGGTCATGCGCAGGCCCTTGTCGACGCAAGCTTTCTCGATCCGGTCCAAGTCGCCGCTCCTCAAGTCCCTTACATAGTCTCAACCGTGTCCGCTGTTAAGCGGACGCCGCATGACCACGGCGTCGACCGTGACGCCATCCGGCCGGGTATAATAGCGCGGCCTGCGGCCTTCGGCGACGAAACCGGCGTGGCGGTAGAGCGCGACGGCGCCGGGGTTGTCCTCGGCCACCTCCAGCCAGAAGGTTTCCGCCCCGGCCAGGGTGGCCAGGCCGGCGGCGGCTTCGACCAGGGTATGGGCGATTCCCCGGCGCCGGGCGGCCGGAAGCACCGCCAGGGTCAGGATCTCGGCTTCGCCGGCTACGGTGCGCAGCAGCAGGAAACCGGAGACCTGGTCTTCGATTCCGGCGACCAGGCCCGCGACGCCGAAGGCGCGCAAAGCGCTGGCCAAGCCTTCTGTACCCCAGGGGCGATCGAACGCGGCGGCGTGGATCTCGGTCAGGACGGCCAGGTCGCCGGCCTCCGCCGCCCGCAGCCATGGACCGGCGTCAGCGGCTCCATTCACGAGGCGGCCGCCGCGCGTTCGGCGATGGTGCGCGCGTCCGGCGCACGGAGGTACAGCGGCTGCGGCCGCCGTTCGGGGATCGGCCGGTCGAGGGCGAGGCGGCCGAGGACGACGGGATCGCCCATGCTGCCAGCGAGGATACGCACACCGGGGAGGGTTTCGCCGATCAGGGCGGCGCCGGAGCCGATCAGCGCGCCGCCGTCTCGCCAGCCCAGGGCCTCCAGCCGCGCCGCCGCGGTTTCGAGGTCCAGGGCGGCCGGGGGATCGAGGGCGAGCCCATCCCGGAACGGCTGGACGTAGACCTGGCCACGGCGCGCGTCGATCACGGCGGCGACCAGGCCGGGCGCCTCTTCCGGTGCGGAGGCGGCCAGGACTTCCAGGGTGCCGATCCCGATGCAGGGGAGGTCGAGCGCCAGGGCCATCGCCTTGGCGAAGGCCAGGCCCACCCGCACGCCGGTGAAGGACCCCGGGCCGACGGCGATGGCGATCCGCCCCAGGTCGGCGAAGGCGACGCCTGCGGCCGTCATGGCTTCTGCCGTCATCGGCGCGAGACGCTCCTGGTGGCCCCGCTGCATGGGTTCGGAGCAGGCGGCGAGGACGGCGGCGCCATCCAGGACGGCGACGGAACAGGCGTCGAGCGCCGTATCCAGGGCGAGAAGCTTCATCCCGTCGATCTAGAACCAGATCGGCCCGGCTTTGAGAACCGGATTGGTTCGATTTCGGAGCTGCTTTGGCCTGACGAACGAAATCGGGCGGCGCCGTTTCCAGCGCCGCCCGTCTATTCCGTCGTTCCGAAAGAGGGTCGTCAGTGCGCCGCGCCGAAGGCCACCCGGAGGATGGCGTAGAGCACGCCGGCGATGGTCATGGCGGCCGGCAGGGTCAGGACCCAGGCCAGGGCCACGTTGCGGATCGTGCCCCATTGCAGGCCGGACCCGTTGGCCGCCATGGTCCCGGCCACCCCGCTGGAGAGGATGTGGGTGGTCGACACCGGCAGGCCCATGTACTCGGCCCCGCCGATGGTCACCGCCGCCACGATCTCGGCCGCGGCGCCCTGGCCATAGCTCAGGTGGTCCTTGCCGATCTTCTCGCCCACGGTGACGACGATCCGGCGCCAGCCGATCATGGTCCCGAGGCCGAGCGCGATGGCCACCGACACCTTCACCCAGATCGGGATGAACCGGGTGCCTTCGTTCAGCAGGCCGCCGTACTTCTTCAGCGACTTGGCCTCGTCGGCGGCGAAGGCGAACTTGTCCTTGTTCAGGCCGGAGACGGCGCCGGAGACCATGAACATGTCGTTGCGCAGGTTCTGGGTCTGGGCGGCGGGCACCTTGCGGATCGCGCCGTAGTTCTTCACTTCCTGGCCGATCTGGTCGGAGAGCGAGGCCAGGGCGGCGAAGCTTTCCGGCTTGGTCAGGTCGCCGCCGTTCAGGGCCGCCTTGACCGTGGCGCGGGCGACGGCCGGGTCGGGCTGGGCCTGGCCGTTGGCGTGGGCCAGGAAGGCCTTCTGCGCCTGGACCGAGGTCTGCATGAACGCCGGGGCGCGGGAGTCCGGCATGGTGCGGTTGAGCGCATAGGCCGTGGGCGCCACGCCGATCAGGATCAGCATGATGATGCCCATGCCCTTCTGGCCGTCGTTGCCGCCGTGGGCGAAGGAGACGCCGGTGCAGGTCAGGATCAGCAGCGAGCGGATCCACAGCGGCGGGGTCTTGTTCGGATCCGCCGGCTTGTAGAGCACCGCCGAGCGCACGACGGTCTTGAAGATCAGCAGCAGCAGACCGGCCAACAGGAAGCCGCAGATCGGGCTGAACAGCAGGGCCTGGAGCACCTTGCCGGCCTGCGACCAGTCCACCCCCGAGGCGGCGTCGTGGCCCGACAGCAGCTGGTTGGCCAGGCCCACGCCCAGGATCGAACCGATCAGGGAGTGGGAGGAGCTGTTGGGCAGGCCGAACCACCAGGTGCCCAGGTTCCAGATCACCGCCGCGATCAGCAGGGCGAAGATCATGGCGTATCCGCCGGCGCTGCCAACCCCCAGGATCAGGTCGACCGGCAGCATGGTGACGATGCTGTAGGCCACCGCCCCGGTGGAGACCATCACGCCCGCGAAGTTGAAGAAGCCGGACCACACCACCGCCACCAGGGGCGGCATGCTCTTGGTGTAGATGACGGTGGCGACGGCGTTGGCGGTGTCGTGGAAGCCGTTGACGAATTCGAAGCCCAGCGCGATCAGCAGGGCGATGCCCAGCAGGACGAAGGCGCCGATGGCCATCGGCTCGCCGCCGCCGTAGGTCTGCAGGTCGCTTAACAGGCCGTAGACGGCGTAGCCCAGACCCGCCACCAGGAAGAGCGCGAAGGCGGCCATCGCCGACGGATGCGTCTTGCTGTCGAGAGATATACCGTGTTGGGAGGGGGCGTCATGCCCCGCCTCCGGTTGCAACATAACCGTAGCCATGAGCCGTTCCCCCTGCTCTGGATCGCGAGAAAGTAAGCACAGGCGTTAACTTTTGTGGCGTGAACTTTACATGACGCTGCCGGCCCTGCCGATCGACGGCTTTCAAGCCGGTCCGAGCGTCGCTAGACTCGGGCGATGACGACACAAGACCTCTCGGCTCTGATCGACGACCTGGAAGAGATCTATCGCCGGTCGGTCGCCAACCTTCGCCACGCCCTGGCCGCCTACCTGCGCGACGGGACGCGACCCGATCCCGAAAGCCGGGCGAGCGGCGCCTTCGCCTATCCGGAACTGCGGGTGGTCTATGCGCCCGAGGGCGCGCCCGCGCGGGTGCGTCGGGCCTTCGCCCGGGTGAACCGTCCCGGGGTCTACGCCACCAGCCTGACGCGACCGGCGCTGTTCCGGGACTATCTGGTCGAGCAGCTCGACCTGCTGGTGCGCGACTACGGCGTGGTGCTGACGGCTGGCCTGTCCTCCCAGGAGATCCCGTACCCTTACGTCCTCGACGGGAGCGAGAACCTGGGCCTGGACGGGGTGGCGGCGGCGGACCTGGCGCGCTTCTTCCCCGCCACCCAGCTGTCCCACATCGGCGACGAGGTGGCGGACGGCCGCTGGCTCACCGGGCCCGAGGCGCCGCATCCCCTGTCGCTGTTCGACGGGCCGCGGGTGGACTTCTCCCTGGCGCGGCTGCGCCATTACACCGGCACGCCGGTCGAGCACATGCAGTCCTATGTGCTGTTCACCAACTACCATCGCTATGTCGACGAGTTCGTGCGCTGGGGAGCCGAGCAGCTCAAGGCCGCCGGCCCCTACGAGAGCCTGTCCTGCGCCGGCGGCGTGGTGATCACCGCCGACACGCCGGACCCCGAGCGCACCGCCGCCGAGGCGCCCTGGCGGCGTCACCAGATGCCGGCCTACCACCTGACCGCGCCGGGACGGGCGGGGCTGACCCTGGTGAACATCGGCGTGGGGCCCTCCAACGCCAAGACCATCACCGACCACCTGGCGGTGCTGCGCCCCCATGCCTGGCTGATGATTGGGCACTGCGGCGGCCTGCGTCCCAGCCAGACCATCGGCGACTACGTGCTGGCCCACGCTTATCTGCGCGACGACCATGTGCTGGACCCGGTGCTGCCGCCGGAGATTCCGATCCCGCCCATCGCCGAGGTGCAGGTCGCCCTGCAGCGGGCGGCGGAGATCGTCACCGGCGAGAGCGGCGAAACTCTGAAGTCCCGGCTGCGCACCGGCACGGTGGTGACCACCGACGACCGCAACTGGGAGCTTCGCTTCACCAAGTCGGCCCTGCGTTTCAACCAGTCGCGCGCGGTGGCCATCGACATGGAGAGCGCCACCATCGCCGCCCAGGGCTACCGTTTCCGTGTGCCCTACGGGACGCTGCTCTGCGTCTCCGACAAGCCCCTGCACGGCGAGATCAAGCTGCCCGGACAGGCCAACCGCTTCTACGAGCAGGCCATTTCCCAGCACATGCGTATCGGCGTGGCGGCCATGGACGTGCTGAAGGAAGAGGGCCAGCGCCTGCATTCGCGCAAGCTGCGCGCCTTCGACGAACCGCCGTTCCGGTAGGGAGAGTCGCGCCCTACCGCTTCGGTTCGTAGTTCAGGATCGGCGCCAGCCAGCGCTCGGCCGTCTTCACGTCCCAGTCCTTGCGGCGGGCGTAGTCCGCAGTCTGGTCCGCGTCGATCTTGCCCACGCCGAAGTAATGCGCTTCCGGATGGGCGAAATAGAGCCCCGAGACCGAGGCGGCGGGGGACATGGCGTAGCTCTCGGTGAGCGCCATGCCGGTCGCCGCCGGCGCGTCCAGCAGGCGGAACAGGGTGGCCTTCTCGGTGTGGTCGGGCTGGGCCGGATAGCCGGGCGCGGGCCGGATGCCGCGGTACTTCTCCGCCAGCACGTCTTCCAGTGCCAGCGCCTCGTGCGGCGCGTAGCCCCACAGTTCCGAGCGGACGCGGGCGTGCATGGATTCGGCGAAGGCCTCCGCCAGCCGGTCGGCCAGGGCGGTGGCGAGGATGGCGGAATAGTCGTCGCCCGCCGCCTTGTAGCTCTGGGAAAGCTGGGTCTCGCCATGGCCGGCGGTGACCGCGAAACCGCCGATGTAGTCGGCCGGGCCGCCGACGGGGGCGATGAAATCCGACAGGGCGAGGTTGGGCTTGCCCTCGGTCTTCAGCATCTGCTGGCGCAGGGTGTACAGGCGCGCGAGCTCGGTCGAACGGGTATCGTCCGTATACAGAACAATGTCGTCGCCGTCGCTGTTGGCCGGCCAGAATCCGACCACGCCGGAGGCCCGGAACAGGCCTTCCTGCACGATCTGGTCGAGCATGGGTTTGGCGTCGGCGAACAGGGACTTGGCCGCCTCGCCCACCACTTCGTCCTCGAAGATCGCCGGATAGCGGCCCACCAGTTCCCAGCTGGCGAAGAACGGCGTCCAGTCGATCGCGCGGGCGAGGGTGGCGAGGTCGTAGTTGTTGAAGGCCCGGGTTCCAAGGAAGCTCGGGCGGGTCGGCGTATGGGTCTCGAAGTCGGGGCGGAAGCGGTTCTCGCGCGCCTTGGCCAGGCTGGCCCGCGCCTTCTGCTCGCGTCCGCGGGCGAACTGCTCGCGGATGCGGACATATTCCTCGCGGACCAGTGCGCGGGTCCTGGCGCCCTCGGTCTCCGACAACAGGCCGGAGACCACGCCCACGCCCCGGCTGGCGTCGGCCACGTAGATGGTCGAGCCCGAGAAGGCCGGCTCGATCTTCACCGCGGTATGGGTGCGGCTGGTGGTGGCGCCGCCGATCAGCAGCGGCAGGTTGATGCCCCGCCGCTCCATCTCGCTGGCCACGAACACCATTTCGTCCAGCGAAGGGGTGATCAGGCCCGACAGGCCCACCACATCGACCTTCTGCTCCACGGCGGCGTCGAGGATGCGGTCGGCCGGCACCATCACCCCGAGATCGATCACCTCGTAGTTGTTGCACTGGAGCACGACGCCGACGATCGACTTGCCGATGTCGTGGACGTCGCCCTTCACGGTGGCGAGCAGGATCTTGCCGGCGAAGGAGCGCGGCTGGCCTTCCTTCTCCGCCTCCATGAACGGCATCAGATAGGCCACCGCCTGCTTCATGACGCGGGCGGACTTCACCACCTGGGGCAGGAACATCTTGCCCGCGCCGAACAGGTCGCCGACCACGTTCATCCCGTCCATCAGCGGGCCTTCGATCACGTGCAGCGGCCGGGCGACTTCCTGACGGGCGGCCTCGGTGTCCTCGACGATGAATTCCGAGATGCCGTGGACCAGGGCGTGGGCGAGGCGGGCGGCCACCGGCTGGTCGCGCCACTTCAGGTCGACGACGCGCACGGCGCCCTTGTCGCCCTTGTACTTGGGCGCGAGATCGACCAGCCGTTCGGTGGAGTCCGGACGGCGGTTGAGGATCACGTCCTCCACCGCCTCGCGCAGCTCCGGGTCGATCTCGTCGTAGACCGGCAGGTCGCCGGCGTTGACGATGCCCATGTCCATGCCGGCGGCGATGGCGTGGTAGAGAAACACCGCGTGCATGGCCCGGCGCACCGGCTCGTTGCCACGGAAGCTGAACGACACGTTCGACACCCCGCCCGAGACGTGGGCGTGGGGTAGCGTTGCGCGGATGCGGCGCGTCCCCTCGATGAAGTCGAGCGCGTAGCCGTTATGCTCCTCGATCCCGGTCGCCACCGCGAAGATGTTGGGATCGAAGATGATGTCCTCGGGCGGAAAGCCCACCTGCTCGGTCAGGATGCGATAGGCGCGGGTGCAGATCTCGACCTTGCGGTCGGCCACGTCCGCCTGGCCCATCTCGTCGAAGGCCATCACCACCACGGCGGCGCCGTAGCGCAGGCAGGTCTTGGCCTGCCGGATGAACTTCTCCTCGCCTTCCTTCAGGCTGATCGAATTGACGATGCAGCGGCCCTGGGCGCACTTCAGCCCGGCCTCGATCACCTCCCACTTGGAGCTGTCGACCATGATCGGCACGCGGGCGATGTCGGGCTCGCCGGCGATCAGGTTGAGGAAGGTGACCATGGCCGCCTGGCTGTCGAGCAGCCCCTCGTCCATGTTGACGTCGATGACCTGGGCGCCGGCCTCCACCTGCTGGCGTGCGACGTCCAGCGCGGCCGGATAATCCCCGGCGGCGACCAGCTTCCTGAACTTGGCCGAGCCGGTGACGTTGGTGCGTTCGCCGATGTTGACGAAGATCGGACGGGACGAGGTCATGCTTTGTGCGACAGGCTCGGCGATGGGGTCCAGGAGCGGCAGATCGGTGGCGGTCACTGCGTCAGCTCGAACGGCTCCAGGCCGGACAGCCGCAGGGCGGTCGGGCGGACGGGCAGGGGACGGGGACGCTTGCCGGCGGCGGCTTGGGCGATATGGCGGATGTGGTCCGGCGTGGTGCCGCAGCAGCCGCCCAGGATGTTGACCAGCCCGCTGTCGGCCCATTCCTCCAGCTGGCAGGCGGTCTCGTGCGGCTGCTCGTCGTATTCGCCGAAGGCGTTGGGCAGGCCGGCGTTGGGGTGGGCCGAGACCAGGCAATCGGCCACCCGCGCCAGGTCGGCGATATGGGGGCGCATCAGCTCGGCTCCGAGCGCGCAGTTCAGCCCCACCGCCAGCGGCCGGGCGTGGCGGATGGAGTTCCAGAACGCCTCCACCGTCTGGCCCGACAGGGTGCGGCCGGAGCGGTCGGTGATGGTGCCGGACACCCAGATCGGCAGGGTCTCCAGGCCATCATCCTCCAGGTCCAGGATCGCCTTGATGGCGGCCTTGGCGTTGAGGGTGTCGAACACCGTCTCCACAAGGAACATGTCGACGCCGCCGGCGTGCAGGGCCAGGGCCTGTTCGCGATAGGCGTCGTAGACCTGGTCGAAGCTGACCGCCCGCTTGGCTGGGTCGTTGACGTCGGGCGAGATCGACAGGGTGCGGTTCAGCGGCCCGATGCAGCCGGCGACATAGCGCGGCTTGTCCGGGGTCTTCGCGCTCCAGCGGTCGGCAGCCTCGCGGGCGAGCCGCGCCGCGTCGGCGTTGATGTCCTTCACCGCCGCCTCCAGCCCATAGTCGGCCTGGCTGATCGAGGTGGCGTTGAAGGTGTTGGTCGAGACGATGTCGGCGCCCGCCGCCAGATAGGCTTCGTGCAGGTCGGCGATCACGTCGGGGCGGGTGACGCACAGCAGGTCGTTGTCGCCCTGCAGCGGGCTCGGATGGGCCTTGAACCGCTCGCCCCGGAAGTCGGCCTCGGTCAGCTTGCGCTGCTGGATCATGGAGCCGGCCGCGCCGTCCAGGATCAGGATGCGCGTCGCGGCGGCCGCCCGCAGGGCCTTGATGCGATCGGTGCGGTTCAAGCGGCGACCTCCGCGGGGGGAGCGACCACGCCCAGCATCCGGCACACCGCGTAGACCAGCTCCGCCCGGTTCAGGGTGTAGAAGTGCAGTTCCGAGAAGCCGTTGGCGACCAGCTCCTTGCACATCTCGCTGGCCATGGTGGCGGCCACCAGGCTGCGGGTTTCGGGGTCGGCGTCCAGGCCGTCGAACACCCTGGCCACGGGCTCGGGGATCCGGGCGCAGCTGATCTCGGCCATGCGCTTGAGGCCCTTGACGCTGTTGACCGGCATGACGCCCGGCACGATGGGGATGTTGATCCCGGCCTTGCGCGCCCGGTCGACGAAGCGGAAGAACTCGCCCGTATCCAGGAAGAACTGGGTGATCGCGCGGGTGGCCCCGGCGTCGACCTTGGCCTTCAGCACGTCGATGTCCTGCAGCATCGAGGGGCTTTCCGGGTGCTTTTCCGGATAGGCGGCCACGCTGATCTCGAAGGGCGCGATCCTGGCGATGGCCGAGGCCAGTTCGCAGGCGTTGCGGTAGCTGTCGGGGCCCGGCGCATAGGCCCCGCCAAGCTGGCCCGGCGGATCGCCGCGCAGGGCAACGATGTGGCGCACCCCGGCGTCCCAGTAGTCGCGCACCACCGCGTCGACCTCGTCGCGGCTGGCGGCCACGCAGGTGAGGTGGGCGGCCGGCTTCAGCGTGGTTTCGGCCAGGATGCGCCTCAGCACGCCGAGCGTCCGCTCGCGCGTCGAGCCGCCCGCGCCGTAGGTCACCGAAACGAAGGTGGGTTTCAGGGGCGCGAGGCGATCGACCGCGCGCCACAGCTGCGCCTCCAGCTCGGGCGTCTTGGGGGGGAAGAACTCGAACGAGATGCGGGGCCGGGCGTCCCTGGCCGGACGCGTCGGCGTTTCGTGCTGAACATCCATGGGCCGGTCGCGATCACTGGCGAGGGCGAACCCTCATATAAAGATATCCTTATGTCCTTATCTGGTGGGGGTCAATCGGCGGGCGGTCACGGGGGTGGGTCTGGCGCGCGTGCCCGTTGGAAAGTCTGGACAAGCAGGCCATATTGAAAGTTGGGGGCCGCCTCAGATGTTGCGAGGTCACGATGCGGTTTTCGGTAGGACTTTTCGCTTCGATGCTGCTCGCTCCGGCCATTGCGCCGGGGCTGGCCATGGCCCAGGCGCCGGCGCCGCAGGTGGCCGTGACCCTTGGTCCTGCCGTGCAGGCGCGCGAAGGCGACCTGGGGCGTAGCGACCTTGACCAGATCAGCAGGGACCTCGCCCGGCAGGTCCGGTTGGCCGCGGTGCGGTCCCAGGCGCCGATCTCGCAGATCGACCTGGTGATCCAGGACGTGCAGCCCAACCGGCCGACCCCGGCCCAGCTCGGGCGCAGCGTCGGTCTGTCGCCCAACAGCTTCGGCCTGGGCGGGGCGGCGATCACCGGCGTGATGACCATCGGCGGCGAGCAGAAGCCGATCCGCTTCCGCTATTTCCAGACCGATCGGCGCGATGAGTTCAATTTCGACACCTGGGGCGATACCAGCCAGGCGTTCGAGATGCTGAGCGACCGCATCGCACGGGGCCAGGCGCCTTACGAGGGCAAGGCCTGGCCGCCGCCGCACAAGGCCCAGACCCTGACCGGCACGCGTATCGGGGGCTAGAACAGGCCCAGCTACAAAAAAGGGACGCCCGAAGGCGTCCCGTTCCCGTTTTGATTCCGATCGCGTGGATCAGTAGCCGGTGCGTTCCATCCAGTGGATGCTCGCGCCCAGGTGATCCAGCCGGGACTGGATGTAGCCGCGATCGTCGGGGGCCAGGCCGCCGCCGTTCTGATAACGGCGCTGCTGTTCCCAGGCCCGGATGCTGCGCAGGTCTTCGAAGGCGTGGCGCGCTTCCCGCGGGTTGAGGGCCCCGCTGTCCACCGCGCGCTGGATGCGGGCCTGCATGAAGTCCATCCGCTCGTGGATGCCGGCCGGCGCGCCGCGCCAGAAGGCGGCGGGGCCAGGCCCGCCCGGAGGCGGGGGCGGCGGACCGTAGTCATAGCCCGGAGGGCAGGGATCGTTGCGGCCATTGGCGATCGCGCCGCCGGCCACGGC
>JBARAK010000497.1:0-10720 GCA_049791955.1 Caulobacteraceae bacterium | reverse complement strand
CACCGGCATCGCCAATCTTCCCGGCGACGAGGAGCGCGACGGCGTGCGCGAATTCCTCCGCGCGACCGTGGGCTGCTCCCATGAAGAATATCTGCACCTGACCGCCCCCGAGCGGGCCGCCTGCGACCGCCGGGTCGGCAGGGACGCCCGCGCCGTCGCCAACGCCAAGGTCGAGGGCATCCCTTCGGAAAAGCGGGCCTATTACGACGCGGTCCAGCAGGCCTATCAGGCGCTGCACGATCCGCGCACGCCAGTGGATACGACCGCGGGCGGAATGGCGACCACGGGCCAGGGCGGTCATGGTCTCAGTTTCGGCTGCAAGGCCGGTAGCTGCGGGGTCAACCTGCCCCAGGGCGTGCTGACCGAGGAATCCGGCGTTCCCAAGCCCTAAGCCCCAAGCCCCAAGCCCCAAGCCAGGGCCCGTCCGGTCAGCCCTTGACCCGCTCCACGGTCTCCACCGCCGGGCAGGCGCGCAGGGCGGCGGCGATGTGGGTGAGGTGCTTGGCGCCAATGACGTCGATGTCGAAATCCACGTCGAAGAAATCCGACTGGCGGTGGTGCATGCGCAGGTTGACGATGTTGCCGCCCGCCTCGCCGATCAGGGTGCAGACCGTCCCCAGCACGCCGGGCGCATTGCGCACCGTCGCCGACAGGCGGGCGCGCGAAACCGTGTCCCGCTCGGCCTCCGGCGTCCAGTGCAGGTCGCGCCAGACGTCCTCCTGATCCTCGTAGGCGGCCAGCCGCGGACAATCGATGGTGTGGACCGCGAGGCCGCCGCCGTGCGGCTGCAGGATGCCGACGATGCGGTCGCCCGGCAGCGGGCTGCAGCAGTCGTCGAAGTGCAGCGACACCCCGGGCGTGAGGCCGCTGCCCTGCACATAGAGCTGGCCGGCCGCCTGGCCGTCCTCGATGCGGACGCGGGCGATGGCGGCCGCGCGCTCGCTGTCCTTCAGGCCGGGGAAGACCGTCTCCAGCACCTGGGCGGGCGATATCTCGCCGCGGCCGACCTGTTCGTACAGCTCCTCCTCGCCGGCGAAGGCGAAGCGGTCCAGCGCAGGCCGCAGCGACACCCCGGCCCGGTCGCGTCCGGCGCGGGCGAAGATCTGGTCGATGGAGGCCTTGCCCAGGCGCAGGAACTCCTCGCGCTCGGTCAGGCGGATGTGGCGGCGGATGGCGGAGCGGGCGCGGCCGGTGACGGTCAGCGAGCGCCAGTCCGGCGGCGCGACCGGCTTAGGTCCGCGGATCACCTCCACCACGTCGCCGTTCTGCAGGATGGTGCGCAGGGGACGCAGTTCGCCGTTGATCTTCACCCCCACCGCGGTGTCGCCGACGTTGGTGTGCACCGCATAGGCGAAGTCCAGCGGCATGGCGCCGTTGGGCAAGCTGATCAGCTGGCCCTTGGGCGTGAACACGAACACCTGGTCGAGATACATTTCGAGCTTGGCGTGCTCGACCATCTCCTCGGCGTCGCCGCCATGCTCCATCAGCTGGACCAGGTGGCGCAGGTTCATCAACGGATCGCGACCGCCGTCCGCGCCCGCCGCCTGGGCGTCGAAGCCGTAGGACTGGCCCTTGTAGCGCCAGTGGGCGGCGACCCCCTCCTCCGCCACCCGGTCCATCGCCTCGGTGCGGATCTGCAGCTCGATCCTCATGCCGCGGGGGCCGACGATGGTGGTGTGGAGCGAGCGGTAGTTGTTCCGCTTGGGCGTGGAGATGTAGTCCTTGAACCGTTCCGGCACCATCGGCCAGGCCCGGTGGATGACGCCGAGCGCGCGGTAGCAGTCCTCCTCCTCGGGCACGATCACGCGGAAAGCGTAGATGTCCGACAGCTGGGAGAAGGCCACCGACTTGCGCTGCAGCTTGCGCCAGATCGAATAGGGCTGCTTCTGGCGGCCATGCACGCGGGCCGCGACGCCCGCCGCCTCCAGCCGCGAGGTGAGCTCGCCCGAGACCACCGCCACCGCGGAGCCCTGCTGCACGCGCAGGGCCTCCAGCCGGCGCACGATGGCGTCGCGGGCGGTGGGATTGAGGTACTGGAAGGACAGCTCCTCCAGCTCCGCGCAGATGCGGTGCATGCCGATGGAGCGCGCCAGCGGCGCATAGATATCCAGGGTCTCGCGGGCGATCCGCTCGCGCTTCTCCGGCTTCTTGATGAAGTGGAGGGTGCGCATGTTGTGCAGCCGGTCGGCCAGCTTGACCAGCAGCACGCGCACGTCGCGGGAGATGGCCAGGATGAACCGGCGCAGGTTCTCCGCCTGGCGGGCGTGCTCGGACTGGAGTTCCAGGCGCGAGAGCTTGGTGACGCCCTCGACCAACTCGGCCACCTCGTCGCCGAACTTCTCGGCGATGTCCGCGCGGGTGGCGACGGTGTCCTCGATGACGTCGTGCAGCAGGGCGGTGACGATGGCGGCGGTGTCCAGCCGGTACTCGGTCAGGATGCCCGCCACCTCGATCGGATGGGCGAAATAGGGATCGCCCGAGGCCCGCAGCTGCGAGCCGTGCATCCGCATGGCGTAGACATAAGCGCGGTTGAGCACCGCCTCGTCGGCGGTCGGGTCATAGCTCTTGACCCGGTCGATCAGCTCATACTGGCGCAGGTACTTCTGCCGCGGCGCTTTCGCGCCCTCGCCGTTGGCGGCGCAGGGCGCGTCAACCTGCACGTCGGCAGGCTGGAAAGCGGGCGTGATCGTTTCTGAGACGGGCGGGAGGGGATCCCGAACCGACTCGGGTAAGGCGAGGCTGGCCCCCTCGGGGGTCAGTAGCGGTCCTCCTGACCGCCGTCACGGTCGCTTTGCAGCGCCCGGACGAGTTCCTGCTCGCTCATGTGCATATGCTGGGGATCGGCCAGCAGGGCCAGGGTCTCGGCCTCTTCTTCCGCCTCGGTGCGCTCGTCCACCCGCTGCAGGGTGGTGATGAGGTTCTCGCGCAGAGCGGTGGCGTCCACCGCGTCCTCGGCGATCTCGCGCAGGGCCACGACGGGGTTCTTGTCGTTATCCCGATCCACGGTGAGCTCGGAGCCGGTGGACAGCGCGCGAGCGCGGTGCGACGCCAGCAGCACGAGGCTGAAGCGGTTCGGAACCTTCTCTACGCAGTCCTCGACCGTAACACGGGCCATGATCCGTCCTTCAATTCGGAGTAATAGGCCAGATAAGCGGAAGCGCCTGCATTTGCAATGCGTCCACGCTCAATCCGGCAAAGGTCTGGCGTCGCACCCGACGCTGGCGTGGCGCGCCAGTTCCGCCGCCGTACGCCCGTTCGCCGGATGAACCCACCCCGGCGCGATCTCCGCCAGCGGCCCCATTACAAACAGCCGCTCAGCCGCGCGTGGATGGGGCAGCGCCGGCGCATCCGGCCTCAGTAGCCGTCCGTAGGCGATCAAGTCGAGGTCCAGGGTGCGCGGCGCGTTCGCCCGGCCCCGGACCCGGCCGAACCGCGCCTCCAGCGCGTGCAGCCGCGCCAGCGCCGCTTCCGGCGAAAGGCTCGTCTCGACAACCGCGACGGCGTTGATGTAGTCAGGCTCGGATGGGTCGGGCCACGCGGCCGAACACCAAAAAGAAGAGCGCCGCACGACCTCCAGGCCCGATTGTTGAAATTCATCGAGCGCCGCGATCAGAATATCGCTTGGCGCACCAGGAAAGATGGACAAATTGCTTCCCAAGGCGACGATCACCGCCGAATCATAGTTTTCCGAATTCGTTTTCCCCGCACTCTTTGAAAGACTCATTGATAAATGACCTTTTATCCCACGGATCGCATCGCCCTGTTCATTGACGGGGCCAATCTCTACTCGGCGACAAAATCCCTCAACTTCGATATAGATTATAAGAAGCTGCTCGAAGAGTTCCGCAAGCGTGGCGTTCTGCTTCGGGCCTATTATTACACCGCCCTGGTCGAAGATCAGGACTATTCCCCGATCCGTCCCCTGGTGGACTGGCTGGACTACAACGGCTTCACCGTGGTGACCAAGCCGGTCAAGCGCTACACCGACCAGGGCACCGGCATCGTCCGCACCAAGGGGAATATGGACATCGAGATCGCGGTGGACGTGCTGGAGACGGCCGCCCACCTCGACCACGTGGTGCTGTTCTCCGGCGACGGCGACTTCCGCCGCATGGTCGAGGCCGTGCAGCGCCGCGGCGTGCGGGTGACCGTGGTCTCCACCGTCAAGTCCCAGCCCCCCATGGCCTCGGACGAACTGCGCCGGCAGGCTGATTCCTTCGTGGAGCTGGCCGACCTCGCCGCCCTGATCGGACGGCCGCGCACGACGGCGGTGCCGCGTTTCCTCCAGGAAGGAAGCAACGACCGGAGCCGGCTCGAGCGGGAACGGCCTCCGATCGACGAGGACGACGAGGACTAGGTCGGTGGCCAGGACAGTCTCGCCCGCAAGCCAGGGGCCTGGACCTTCCGTCGCCGAGCCGCCGCGCGACTGTCCCCTCTGCCCCCGCCTAGTCGACTATCGCGACGAGAACCGCGCCGAGCATCCGGACTGGTTCAACGGGCCGGCCCCGTCGTTCGGCGACCCTCAGGCCCGGCTGGCGGTGGTCGGGCTGGCCCCTGGCCGCCAGGGCGCGAACCGGACGGGCCGCCCGTTCACCGGGGATTACGCCGGCGTCCTGCTCTACCAGACCCTGATCGCGTTCGGCTTCGCCCGCGGCGCCTATGACGCCCGGCCCGACGACGGGCTGGAAATGGTGGACTGCATGGTCACCAACGCGGTGCGGTGCGCCCCGCCGGGCAACAAGCCCCTGCCGGCCGAAGAGGCGACCTGCCGTCCCTTCCTCACCGCCCGGCTGCAGCAGATGCCCAGGCTGCAGGTGATCGTCGCGCTCGGCGACGTGGCGCGGCGCAACGTGTTCCGGGCGCTGGGCGAGCGGCCTCCGGCCGGAGCGGCCGGCCACGGAACGCGTTTCGAGATCGGCCCCTATGTGCTCATCTCCAGCTACCACTGCTCCCGCCTGAACACGAACACCGGGCGGCTGACCACGGAGATGTTCCACGACGTCTTCCGCAAGGTCCGCTCGCACCTGGGCGAACATGCCGCTTAGGATTTTGGAAACCCTAAGCGGTAACCTTCGCCGTCCCGCGACGAGGCCTGTCCGCCACACCCCCATGCCCCGCCTGCCGACCGACGTCCTTCGATCGCCCTTCCCGGGACTGGGCCTCCCGCAACCCGTGACGCGGCGATGAGCGAATCGCCCCGCACGCCCCCCAAGGGGCGCGCAGCCCTCACCTTCATCTTCATCACGGTGCTGCTCGACATCATGGCGCTGGGCATGGTGTCGCCGGTGCTGCCGCACCTGGTCACCGAGCTGCTCGCGCCCTCGCACCTGGACGCGCACATGCTCGACCACGCGCGGATGCTGAGCCACGCCAGCTTGCTGAGCCGGCTGCCGGGACAGACGGTGTCGCTGGCGGCGGTGATCTACGGCCTGTTCAACACCGTCTTCGCCCTGATGCAGTTCTTCTTCTCGCCGGTGATCGGCTCGCTGTCGGACCGGTTCGGCCGCCGCCCGCTGATCCTGGCCTCCAACATCGGGCTGGGGCTGAACTATGCGCTGATGGCGTGGGCCCCCACGCTGCAGTGGCTGTTCGTAGGCCGGGTGATCTCGGGGATCACCGGCGCCAGCTTCGGCACCGCCAGCGCCTACATCGCCGACACCACCGAGCCGGACAAGCGCGCGGCGGCCTTCGGCGTGATCGCCGCGGCCTTCGGGGCCGGCTTCGTGCTGGGACCGGCGCTCGGCGGGATACTGGGCGAATACGGCGCCCGGCTGCCCTTCGTGGTCGCCGCCGGCCTCAGCCTGGCCAACGCCGCCTACGGCTTCTGGGTGCTGCCGGAGTCCCTGCCCAAGCATCTGCGGAGCGGGTTCAGCTGGAAGCGCGCCAACCCGATCGGCTCGCTGATCCTGCTGCGCCGACACCCGGAGCTGACCGGCCTGGCGACCGTGGCCTTCCTCAGCACCCTCGCCCAGGTGGTGATCCCCTCGACCGTGGTGCTCTACGCCATGCACCGCTACGGCTGGACCACCGGACGGGTCGGCCTGACCCTGGCGGTGGCGGGCGTCGCCCTGATCCTGGTGCAGATCTTCGTGGTCGGCCGCATGGTCGAGGCGCTGGGCAACCGCTGGACCCTGGTGATCGGCCTGGTGTTCGGCGCCTGCGGCATGGCCATAGCGGGCCTGGCCCCGAACCAGTGGGTATTCTGGGCCGGCATCCCGATTATCGCGCTGTGGGGTGTGTCGGGCGCAGCGAACCAGACCATCATGACCCGCCACGTGGAGGCCGCCGAACAGGGCCAACTCCAGGGCGCCAACTCCAGCCTGACCGGCATCTCCGAACTGATCGGCCCGTCGATCTTCACCCTGACCTTCGCCTATTTCGTCACCCCCGGACACGACCTGGCCGAGGCCGGAGCGCCCTTCCTGCTGGCGGCGATGATCCTGGTCGGCTCCTCGATCTGGGCTTGGTTCGTCACCCGCGGGGAGCGGGAGCCGGACGAAGAGGCGGGCTAAGCCTCAGCCCTTTTCCCGCATCAGCCGGGCCTTGTCGCGCTGCCAGTCGCGGGTGGCCTCGGCCTCGCGCTTGTCGTGCGCCTTCTTGCCCTTGGCGACCGCCAGCTCCAGCTTGGCGAAGCCCTTGTCGTTCCAGTAGAGCCGCATGGGGATGATGGTGCGGCCATCGCGGTTCACCGCCCCGATCAGCCGGTCGATCTGCTTGCGGTGCAGCAGCAGCTTCCGCGGCCGGCGCGGCTCGTGGTTGAAGCGGCTGGCGGCGGCGTATTCGGGGATATAGGCGTTGACGAGCACGATCTCGCGCCCCTCCACCGCCGCATAGGCCTCCGCCACGTTGGCGCGGCCCTGGCGCAGGGACTTCACCTCCGAGCCGGTCAGCGACAGGCCCGCCTCCAGGCTCTCCTCGATGAAGTAGTCGTAACGGGCGCGGCGGTTCTCCGCGATCAGCTTGCGGCCTGAAGGTTCCCCGCTCATGCCGGCTCGGCGTCGTCCAGGGTGAGGAAGCCGGCCTCGCGCATGGCGTCCAGGATCGCCGGCTTCACGGCCTCGGCGCAGGGAGCGAGCGGCAGGCGCACCTCGTCCCCGCACAGCTTGAGCTGGGCCATGGCGAACTTCACCGGGGCGGGCGAGGCGTCCAGGAACAGCGCCTTGTGCAGCCGCATCAACTTGTCCTGCCAGGCCAGGGCCCTGGCGAAGTCGCCCGCCAGCGCCGCCTCGATCATCTTCGCGCACGAGCCGGGCGCGACGTTGGAGGTTACCGAGATGCAGCCGTGGCCGCCGTGGGCGATGTAACCGAGTGCGGTCGGGTCGTCGCCCGACAGCATCACGAAGTCCTCACCGCACATCAGCCGCATCAGGCTGGCGCGGGCCAGATCGCCTGTGGCGTCCTTGACGCCCACGATGTTGGGCAGCGCGGCCAGCCGGGCCAGGGTGTCGTTGCTGATGTCGCCTGCCGTGCGGCTCGGCACGTTGTAGACCAGGATCGGCAGCTCCACCGCGTCATTCAGGGCCGCATAGTGCCGGTAGAGACCCTCCTGGCTCGGACGGTTGTAGTAGGGCGTCACCACCAGGGCGCCGTGGGCTCCGGCGGCCTTGGCGTGGCGCATCAGGTCGATAGCCTCGGCGGTGCTGTTCGATCCGCAGCCGGCGATCACCGGAACGCGGCCGGCGGCGGTCTCGATGCACAGCTCGACCACGCGCTTGTGCTCGACGTGGCTCAAGGTCGCGGTCTCGCCCGTGGTGCCGACTGGGACCAGACCATGGACCCCGCGCGCGATCTGGCGCTCCACCAGGGTTTTGAAGGCGGCCTCATCCACGGCGCCGTCGCGAAAAGGGGTCACGAGGGCGGTGATGACGCCCTTGAAGGGAAGGTTAGGCATGAAAGGGACCAATTTCCGCGCTTTTGGCGATGCGGGTGAACGCTGATGGCGGTCACTCGGACGTGGTTAAGGGTATGACAATTTCGCTCGTAGAATATCCGTCCCTCAGCCTTGCCCGCAACAGCAGTCTCGCGCATGGCTTGGATGTTTAGGAGTAAGGCCATGACGGCTGCCGCGCCCGCCCCCCGTGGTCGTTCGATCATCCGCCTCCGTGTGCTGGCCACCGTGCTCCTGGCCGGGGCCTGCGGAGGCGCCGTGGCCCAGACGTCCCCGGACACCGCCTCCACCGACACCTACGGCCAGCCAGCGGCTCCCACGGCCGCGCCCGTCGTGGGCGTTCCCTACGCCTCCCTGTCCAGCAGCCTGTCGGCGCAGGATTCCGCCACCCTGCGCGCCGCCCTGCAGGCCGCCAGGGCCGGCGACGTCACCCGCGCCACCGGACTGCAGGCCACCCTCCTGAACCCGACCGCCAAGAAGCTCGTCACCTGGGCCATGGTCGATTCGGCCGGGTCGGAGCTCGACTACTTCACCCTGGTCGCCGCCATGCGGGACCTGGAGGGCTTCCCCCGTCCGGCGCGGCTGCGCGCGGCGCTGGAGCGGTCGCTGGCCACCACCGCCCTGCCGCCGCAGCAGGTGATCGACCTGTTCCAGGGCCGCGATCCGGAGACCGGCCAGGGCACCATCGCGCTTGCCGCCGCCTATCAGTCGGTCGGCCGGCAGGCGGACGCCCAGGCGCTGATCCGGCATGCCTGGCGCAACCACGCCTTCGATGCCGACAGCCAGAGCATGATGCTGGGCCGCTTCGGCATCTACCTCACACCCGACGACCACGCCGCCCGGCTGGAGATGCTGCTCTACAGCCCAGCCGGTCCCGAAGTCCGCCAGCTGACGCCGCTGGTGTCGCCCGACCAGCAGGCCCTGGCCGAGGCCCGCATCGCCTTCCACAACGAGAGCAGCGATGCGGCCATGCTGTTCGGCCGCGTGCCGCCGGCGCTGCAGGACAACCCTGGCCTGGCGTTCGACCGGGCCCACTATTTCCGCAAGCACAACCTGGAAGCCCTGGCCTCCGGACTGGTGCGCTATTTCCCCAACGCCACCCCCGAGCAGCCGGAAGTCACCAAGGAGATCTGGAAGGAGCGGCGCGCGCTGATGTTCGCCGCCCTGCAGAGCCAGGACTACCAGGGCGCCTACGCAGCCGCCGCCAACGCCGGCCTCCAGCCCGGCCAGGACGCCACCGAGGCCCAGTTCTTCGCCGGTTGGATCGCGCTCACCAAGCTCAAGAACCCCGACCTGGCCGAGCAGCATTTCTCTCGCGTCCAGGCCGGCGCCACCACCCCGATCTCGATCAGCCGCGGCTATTACTGGCGCGGCCGGGCGGCCGAGGCCAAGGGCGACGCCCTGGACGCGCGCCTGCTCTGGGCCGACGGGGCGCGCTACGGCACGGTGTTCTACGGCCAGCTCTCCGCCGCCAGGATCGGCCAGGCGTCCCTGAACCTCGGGGGCGATCCCGTCGCCACCGCCGACGACCGGGCGCGGTTCGAGGCGCGGGGCGTGGTCAAGGCCCTGCGCATGGTCGGCGACGCCGGCGACCGTTCGCTGATGGCCGCCTTCGCCATGGCCGCCGAGGAGGACATCGATTCCCCCGCCGAGCTTGGGCTGCTGGTCGACCTGGTGCGGATGTACGGCGACCAGTCCCTGTCGATGCGGGTGGTGCGGTCCGGCGCATCGCGCGGCCTGATCCTGCCCGAGCGCGGCTATCCCATGCGCGCGGCGCCGATGGGCTACGGCCTGCCCGAGCCAGCCTTCATCTTCGCCATCACCCGCCAGGAAAGCAGCTTCGACCCCTACGCCCATTCCGGGGCCGGGGCGCGGGGCATGATGCAGCTGATGCCATCCACCGCCTCGATCGTGGCCCGCCGCGCGGGGCTGGACTATTCGCCCTCGCGCCTGGACGACCCCGACTACAACATGAAGCTCGGCGCCACCTTCCTGGGCCAGCTGACCGACAACTTCAGCGGTTCCTACGTGCTGGCCACCGCCGCCTACAACGCCGGCCCCGGCCGCCCGCCGCAGTGGATCACTTCCTGCGGCGACCCGCGCAACGGCGGCACGGACGCGGCCGACTTCATCGAGTGCATCCCGTTCTCCGAGACCCGCGACTACGTCATGCGGGTGATGGAGGCGGTGCAGGTCTATCGCACCCGCATGCATGGCGGCGTCGCCCCGCTGACGATCGCCACCGACCTCAAGCGCGGCGGCTGGACGCCCTCGATGCAGCCCGCCGGCCTACCGGCCACACCGAGGCCTGCGACCAGCTACGCCGCCTATCCCGGCTATGCTACCGCTCCGGTCGTCCCCGCCGCCCAGCCCCAGCCCATTCCGGAACAGAACCGCTGAGGGCGGCGCTCTGCCGCCCCATCTCCTATCCCCCGATAGCCTGGACGTAGACCGCCGGGTCGACGTTGCCGCCTGACGCGATCACCAACGCCACGCCGCCGTTGAGCTTCACGCGCCCGCACAGCAGGGCCGCCAGCGCCACCGCGCCGCCCGGCTCGATCACCAGCTTCAGGTGGCGGAAGGCGAAGGCGATGGCGGCCAGAGCTTCCTGATCGCTCACACCGAGGGCGCCGGACAACTGCTTGGAATTCAGCGCGAAGGTCATCGCTCCCGGCGCGGGGCTCAGGAGGGCGTCGAGCAACGAGTCCTCAGCGGGCTTCACCGCCACCGGATAGCCGGCGGAAAGGCTCTGGGCGTGATCGTCGTAAGCCTCGGGCTCGACGGCATAGAGGCGCGCCTTGGGGGACAACGCCCCGAACGCCAGGCCGACGC
>JBARAK010000496.1:0-1975 GCA_049791955.1 Caulobacteraceae bacterium | reverse complement strand
GATTTGCGCTGTCGTCAACAGGCCATCGCCCTGTGCCATCTCCAAAACCGTGACGCCAGCAATGATCGTAGGCACATGAAAAGCGCCTTTGGCGATGAACAGCTCGAGCGAGCGAGCGTCGAGGAAGAAGATCCCCTGGACACGACAGTACAACACGCTTGCAGCTCGACGATCACAGTGGCGGTTTGGCTCAGCTTGCGGCGAAATCGTGAAGGATGACGCCCAGATCCGCAGGTCCGATCAGGGTTCCCGACGTTCGGGCTCGGCGCGCGCCCGATTGTGGCGTCACCGCGGGCGCGCTTCCGCCGTGCAGTTGCGGTGCGAAGAGCCGGCAGGTACCGATGGTTTGCAGACTCTCCGCTGGAGGGAGACGGATTCGAACTTTCGGTCCCCCGTGAAGAAAAGCTAATTCTTAGAGACGGTTTGTGCCGATTTTTTCCGACACTTCCCTTCCGAGAGGGACCCAATCCGTCTGCTTTTGCCAGTCGAAATGTCTCAGCAGGGAACTCCGGAACTCCAGGCTATCTCCAAGACGGCCCGTCCATTCCGCAGCCCCTTTCGGGGTCGGCGATCTAATTGATCATGCCGGTGTCAGATCACGGTGCGTTGCTCCGTCCCCGTCGACTGCGTGGCGTAAAGCTTCCCGTCGCGCTCTTCGATGCGGCCAGCCCGCGTGTGCCTGGAGATGGCGCCGCCGATATGATTCGGGCGAACCCCCTTGCATGCAGCGGCGATTTCCTGCTGCGTCTTGCCGCTTGCCAGGGCAAGGACCTGATCGCTGAGGCTAGGCGAGTTGCGCTCGCCGACAACTGCTTTCGCGGCTGTGGGCCGTGTGCGCCCGCGCGATCGCACCGGAGCGACTGCCTTCGTTGGCGGGGTCGGCGTCTTGGCTGAGGCCGTCTTTTCTACGTGCGTGCCTTTGCTGTAACGCGTAAGTACACGCTCAGTCGCCTCCAGCTCGCTGAGCTGGCCGGTCAGCTTCTCGCGCTGCGCATCGACGCGCGCCAGCGTCTCGCTGACCCGCTGCTTCTCTTTGGTGATCTCGTCCAATGTCGACATTCTGGACCTTCGAGAACAGAGTATAGGTTGACCACGATTGATCAATCTTTTCGGCGTCTAGCACTACGATGCACAGAGTGCAACAGCAGAACGGACGGATTTATTTGGATCAGCAATCTATCATCGGGGAAGACGTCTAGAGTGCGTGTCGAGCGCGACATCGACGCCCAATTCCGAGGGCGGCAGCTCGCGCTAAAAACAGAACAGCAATTTCGGATGGCGGTGGTACACCTGACGAAAAGCTCTAGAATGGAATGTATCACCCGAAGAAGGTGAGGCGTCACACAGTAAATGGGAGAAAAACATGGCGGGATTACTGCGCTCGGCGGCGCCCGATAAAGCACACATCACGTTCGGGGTCGAGCTAGTCCCCCTCGATAGAGGTGGTCCTACAGCATGGGGGTTTATTGATCTCTCCCGGACTTCACGCTAGTGCTCGGATGCATTCAGGTGATTCAGAGTAGGCCAAGCGCGGCGGCGGCGCAAAGCGGTGGGGCGATAGGAGAGCGAGGTCACGTCGAGATGCTATGCTTTCCACCGTTCTCGCGCTCACCCGTTTCCGTGACAACATCATTAAAGCGAATCTCCCCGGCGCCAATCTACGCGCCAGCTATCCGAACTCACAAATTTGACCAGCTGCCTCACATCGCGCGCTCCGAAATCGTCCAAAGCTTCTTCAACGGCGGCAGCTGACCGCTTCCTTGGTAAGGATGCCGATGTTTGAAAACGCCGCGAGCCTGTCGGCCCACAGGAAATTGCGCAAGCCAACGGCCAGCAGGTCGACAAGCTGGGACGTGCCGCCGAGATCCGGGCAAGGCAACGGAGGAAAGTCTGATGTGCGGTATCCAGATCAGCCCGCAGAGTTCGTCCATCGAGTCGACTCTCAACCGAGTGAAGTCAGCCGTTTTACGTTTCC
>JBARAK010000495.1:0-2137 GCA_049791955.1 Caulobacteraceae bacterium | reverse complement strand
TGCCCCCCGGTGTGCAACAGGGCCTGGGAGATGCCGAACGACTGCACCAGGGCCAGCACCACGGTCAGATAACGGGTGTACTGGTTGAGCGTCTTGCGCCCGGCCTCGCCGCCCTCCTTGCGGAGCTTTTCCCACGGCGAGTACATGGTGCCCATCAGCTGGACGATGATCGACGCCGAGATGTAGGGCATCACGTTCAGCGAGAAGATCGCCATCCGCTGCACGGCGCCGCCCGAGAACATGTTGAACATGCCCAGGATGCCCTTGGCCTGGCCATTGAAGGCCTGGGCGAAGGCGGCGGTGTCGATGCCGGGAATCGGGATGTAGGTGCCGATCCGATAGACGATCAGCGCGCCCAGGGTGAACCACAGGCGCTTATGCAGATCGGTCGCCCTCTGGAAGGCGCCGTAATTCATGTTCGCGGCTAGCTGCTCGGCGGCCGAGGCCATTTCGGCTCCCCCAAAGGGACTGAAGTAAGAAACCGGGACTTGGATGCGAAACCGGCCGCACGGCGCAGACGCCGAACGGCCGGTCCAGACTCAGAGATAAGCGAAACCGCTCCGTGTTGCGAGCGGGTAACCTGACATTCAGGCCTCGACCGCTTCGGCCTTGGCCGGGCGCGTCTCGGTCAGGGATCCGCCGGCCTTCTCGATCGCCTCGCGGGCGCCGGTGGAAGCGGAGTAGACGGTCAGGGTCAGCTTGGCGCCGATCTCGCCATGGCCGAGCAGGCGGACGCCGTCCTTGGGACGACGGATCACGCCGGCGGCGACCAGGACCTGGGCGTCGATGGCCTTGGAGGCGTCGAGCTTGCCGGCCTCGATGGCCTTGGCCAGGCGCCACAGGTTCACCTCGGCGAATTCCTTGGCGAAGGGATTGTTGAAGCCGCGCTTGGGCATGCGCATGTGCAGCGGCATCTGGCCGCCTTCGAACCCGGCCATGCCGTGGCCGGTACGGGCCTTCTGGCCCTTCACGCCGCGGCCGCCGGTCTTGCCCTTCCCGGAGCCCTCACCGCGGCCGACACGCATGCGGCGCTTGTGGGAGCCTTCGTTGTCGGCGAGTTCATTCAGCTTGGTCATGAGCCTTCTCCTTCGGAGGTTGCGCCGGCCTGGGCCGACTCGGCGGTTTGGATATCCAGGATAGTGCATGTCCGCCCCACCCCCGGGTTGGCCGGGAACGAGGCGATCGAACACAGGGCTATATCAGCCCTCGTTCTCCACGCGAACCAGGTGGGAGACCTTGGCGATCATGCCGCGGACCGAAGGGGTGTCCTTCAGTTCGGACACGCGGCCGATACGGTTCAGGCCGAGGCCCTTCAGCGTATCGCGCTGGTCCTTGGTGCGGCGGATCGGGCTGCCGGTCTGACGAACGATAACGGTCGACATATCAGCCCTCCACGGCTTCGGTCGAGGACGCGCCGTCGGTGCGGCGACCCAGGATGTCGCCGACCTTCTTGCCACGCTTGCTGGCGACCTGACGGGGCGAGCTTTGCGCCTTCAGGGCGTCGAACGTGGCGCGCACCATGTTGTAGGGGTTCGAAGAGCCGACCGACTTGGCCACCACGTCGGCGATGCCGAGGGTTTCCAGCACCGCGCGCATCGGACCGCCGGCGATCACGCCGGTGCCCGGAGGCGCCGCGCGCAGCATCACCTTGCCCGCGCCATGCCGGCCAGCGCCGTCGTGGTGCAGGGTGCGGCTCTCGCGGAGCGGCACGCGGATCATGGTCTTCTTGGCCTCTTCGGTGGCCTTGCGGATGGCTTCCGGCACTTCGCGCGCCTTGCCATGACCGAAGCCCACACGACCCTTGCCGTCTCCCACCACCATCAGGGCGGCGAACGAGAAACGACGGCCGCCCTTCACGGTGGCGGCGACGCGGTTGATGTGGACCAGCTTTTCGACGATTTCGCTGTCGCGCTCTTCGCCGTCGCGGGGACGGCGGTCGCGGCGCTCTTCGTTGGGACGAGCCATGCGATGATCCTCAGAAGCTCAAGCCGGCTTCGCGCGCGGCGTCGGCCAGCGCCTTGACGCGGCCGTGATAGACGAACCCGCCGCGGTCGAACACCACGGCTTCGATGCCGGCGGCCTTGGCGCGCTCGGCGACGAGCTTGCCGACGGCGGCCGCAGCGGCCCGGTCGGAGCC
>JBARAK010000494.1:0-2624 GCA_049791955.1 Caulobacteraceae bacterium | reverse complement strand
GCCTCGGGCCGCTCGCGCGCGGCCTCGACCAGCCGGCCGAGCCAGGCCGGGTCGGCCACCGCGTCGGGATTGAGCAGCACCAGGAACTCGGTCCTCGACTCGCGCGCGGCGACGTTGTTGGCCACGGCGAACCCGGAATTGTAGCCCATCGGCCGCACCCGGAACCGCGCGTCGGGCAGCACCAGCCGCTCCACCGAGCCGTCGGCGGAGGCGTTGTCCATCACCACCGCCTCGAAGGCGGTGAAGCCTTGGGCGGCCAGGGCGTCGACGCAGGGCTGCAGGAAGTGTCCGCTGTCGTAAGCGACGATGACGACGGTGGCGACGGGGGGTCTCATATCGGCGCCAGCTTTAATGGGTGTTCGGCCAACTCCCAGCCATTATTCCGCTGATCCTGGCCCCTGCGTCAGAAGCGCAAGCGCCAAGCTTGAGCCCCCGGCGCCGCACGGCCATAAGGCCTGGACCTCGCGGAGACCTCCCAAGTGAAGACCATCTTCGTCACCGGCGGCGCCGGCTACGTCGGCAGCCACTGCTGCAAGGAATTCGCCGCCCAGGGCTGGAAGGTGGTGGTCTACGACAACCTGTACCGCGGCTGGCGCGACCTGGTGCAGTGGGGCGAGCTGGTCGAGGGGGACATCCTGGACCGCGACCGCCTGCAGGCCGCCATCGCCGCCGCCAAACCGGACGTGGTCGCCCACTTCGCCGCCCTGACCTACGTCGGCGAGTCGGTCGAGGACCCGGCGCTCTACTACCGCAACAACACGCTGGGGACCTTCAACATCCTGGAGGCGATGCGGGCCGAGGGCGTGGACAAGATCATCTTCTCCTCCACCGCCGCCACCTACGGCCTGCCCGAGCAGGCGCCGATGCCCGAGGACCACACGCAGAAGCCGATCAACCCCTACGGCTGGTCCAAGCTGATGGTCGAGCGGATGATGGCCGACTACGCCCAGGCCTACGGCCTGCGCTTCGCCGCCCTGCGCTACTTCAACGCCGCCGGGGCCAGCCCCGATGGCGAGATCGGCGAGCGGCACGAGCCGGAGACCCACGTGATCCCGCTGGCCGCGCGCGGGGCGCTGCGCAGCGACTACCAGTTCACCATCTTCGGCGACGACTTCGACACCCGCGACGGCACCTGCGTGCGTGACTACGTCCACGTCGTCGACCTGGGCCGGGCCCACGCGGCGGCGGCCCAGTACCTGATGGACGGCGGCGAGGCGGAGTTCTTCAACCTCGGCACCGGCGAGGGCACCACGGTCAAGGAGATCGCCGACGCGATCGAGAAGGTCTCGGGCAAGCCCCTGCCGCGCAAGGTCGGGCCCCGCCGGGCGGGCGATCCGCCGGTGCTGGTCGCCTCCAACGCCAAGGCCAGGGCCAAGCTGGGTTGGGAGCCGACGCACTCCTCGGTCGACGAGATCGTGCAGAGCGCCTGGCGCTGGGCCCAGAAGGACGCGGCAAAAAGCTGATGCGCGGCGTTCTCGCCATCCTGGCCGCGGGCGGCCTTTTGCTCTGCGCCGCCCCGCCCGCCCGGTCCGAGGCGTCGCACAAGGGCGACACCGAAACCTACAAGGCCATGATCACGCTCACGGCCACCATCCGCCACGGCGACAACAGTCGCGGGGTGCTGTCGGTGCAGGCCGGATTGGACACGCCCGATCCCAAGCTCCGCACCCTGGCCGACCAGTCGGCCCCGCGCCTGCGCGACGCCTATGTCCGTGCGCTGAGCGTCTACGCCGCCGGCCTCTCCCCGGGAGCGTCCCCCAACGTCGACCAGATCGCCCAGCAGCTGCAACGCGCCACCGACCGGGTGCTGGGCCGTCCCGGCGCCCGCTTCCTGCTCGGCACCGTGCTGGTCAACTGACCTCCAGGCCCCAACACTCAGGCCTTGGCGAAGGCCTCGTCCATGAAGCGGGCCATGGTCACGTCGAGCTCAGTGACCCCGTCGGCGTCGTGGGTGGCCAGCAGCACCTCGACCCGGTTGTAGACGTTGGACCATTCCGGATGATGGTCGAGCTTCTCGGCCAGCAGGGCCGCGCGGCTCATGAAGCCGAAGGCGGCGTTGAAGTCCTTGAACACGAAGCTGCGGACCAGGGCGTCGCGCCCCTCCGCGGCCCGCCACGCCGGTAGCCCCGCCAGGGCCGCCGCGGCGCCGATCTTCTTCTGGGTCATGGGAAGCAGCTCCTCAACGCCGTACGAAATCCAGGAACACCGGCGCGATATCGCCGAGCTTCTTTTCCTCGTAGCGCGTGGTGACGTGGTCCGCCGGTGGAACGCGCCAGTCGTCCGCCCGTTCGGCGCTCCAGGCCAGATCGGGGGAAGCCCGCCAGCGCTCCAGCGCCCAGTTGGCGTAGTCGGCCCAGTCGGTGGCGAAGCGCAGCCGCCCGCCCGGTTTCAGCACACGGACGATCTCGGTCACGAACGCCGGCTGCACCAGCCGCCGCTTGTGATGGCGCGCCTTGGGCCAGGGGTCGGGGAACATGATGAACACCCGCGCCAGGCACGCGTCCGGCAGCACGGCGAGCAGGTCGCGGGCGTCGCCCACGTGCAGGCGCACATTGTCCAGGGCCTGCTCGTCGATGTGGCGCAGCGCGCTGGCCGCCCCGTTCAGGAACGGCTCGGCCGCCAGC
>JBARAK010000493.1:0-4155 GCA_049791955.1 Caulobacteraceae bacterium | reverse complement strand
GACTTAACCTCGCGCCACATCAGAGGCCGACGAATGCGCCATCCCTTCACTGCATTTGTCGATAGGCGTCCGCCAGAAAATGGTCGAAAGCCTCAATTCGAATGAGGCCAAGGCGCGGATACTCCATATCGGTGACGATGTAGAGCGCAACAGTCAGCGTCCCGGCGAATAGAGCCATGTGTATCCAGCTGCGGGCAGGGCTCGCGGCCATGCCAAAGCCAGCAAGAAGCGAACACCCAAGACCAAGACCGAAGAGCATCACATAGATAATCTGCGGCGGATGCTTTTCGCTTGCACCAGCACGCATTCTCGCGACCTCAAACACGCTATTCAGCGCCGGTAGCGCGAATGAACATGCCGGTTGGTAGGCGCTCTTTGGGCAAGCCGCGACGGCCGCATTCCAAAGGTTGTTCTTTTGGAGAACCAGCTGGTTCTGTTGCTCACGAGAGAAATCCTCCACCCTTTGCCAGAGCAAGAAATCGTGCTGCATGCGATACAGGTCAACGCGAGCGAGGACATATACCTTGAGCTTGTTCTGGAGTTCGCGGGCGATGTCCGCTTCGAACAGGCCGAGGCGGTCATAGGCGGTGGTGACCGCCGTCGCCTCCTGGAGCACCAATTGTCGGCGGTCATCGAAGCGTTGCAAGGCACCAGAGATCGTAAACGCCAAGAGCAATCCCATTAAACCGAAGATTGCTCCCTCGACCGTGGCAATCCCGGCCATGCTGTCGGCCCCTTCGTGCTTTCGATATCGCAGGCCCAATGTCCTGCCGCATTGCAGCGCAATCAGCGAGCAGACGAAAAAGATCCCAGCAATCCCCGCGGCGAAAAACATGAAGATCATCAGACAACAATCTCCGTTCTGTGGGCGCTCGGCGTCGTTTCAAACGACTTTCCGTTGCCTCCGTTCGAAGCATTCAGCCCGTCCCTAGGTTTCTCACGGTCACGCCTGACCGGAGGGGCGGAGGCCTTCGCAAGTCACGAGGATTTCGACAGGGGGGTTTGCGTCCTTCTCGACATCGACCTGGGCGATTGGTCAGGCATCGAGCTGAGGTACCGTCTCAAAGCAGAGAACATTTCTGTGCCGGACATCTACATGACAGGAAAAGACGACCCCGCCGTTCGGGAGGCTGGGCTTCAATCCGGTTGCATCCTATCTCAGAAAGGCGTTCTCCGCGAGGTCGTTGATCGGGCCGCTCGCGAGCGCCTCGGCTTCCTGAGATTGCCCAAACCATTGATCGACGGTTCTCGCTAGCGGGCGACCCAGCGGGTATTTTTCTTTTACCGGGCGCTCTATTCGGTTGATACAGTCTTTCAGGGCGATGCGTTTGGTGTGGAAAAATCTGGCGGCCCACCGCCGCTCTAACCTTCTTTCAAGGTCAAGAGGGATTTCCATGACCAACGCTCCAGGTTCTTGGTTGCCCCCGTCTGCAAGGCCTCAACGCGCGGGGTGACTTAAAGGTCCACCGCGGATTGCGCTTCGGGCGGAGTTGAGGCGGGTCAAAAGACGCGATCCGCCGCGTGGCCGACCCGTGCGGTTTGTTGAGGGGTGATACAGCGTCGAGCGGTCTGAATATTTGCGTCTGTCGCGCCCTTGCTCGGTGCCCAGGCCTCGGCAGCAGGCGCGCTGTACTTGGCAATGTAGAAGCGGACGAGAGTGCAGGAAGCACGACGGACATGTCCGCTGGCCTCGCCGGCGCTGGCGGTGGATGTCGTAACCATGAAATCTCCCCTGATGAACCCCACCGAAGGACCGTCGCCTTTTGACCACTCCAGCGATCCCAAAGTTCCAAACGTGAAGGCGGCAGCAGCCAAAAACACTCGCTCGATGCTGAGGAGCTTCACGGAAGCCTCCCTGGTCGCAAGACAACCGTGCGCGCCAAGTCTCGCCTTGTGGGGTTGTAGCTTGGGCGAACGTACGACGGGTGCCGTTCTCGGAACATTGCCCAAAGGGCCATTGCCCCAAGGTGCACCCTCTGCAAGCGGGTGGGAGGCGCCGCCGCGCGGCTGCTCCTTCGACCCGTCATCCTTCGCCTTGAGTCTGGCCGCTGCTCGCTGGCACCCCGACGAGGCCGCTCCGCTAGGGGGGTGGGGGTGCGAAGCAGCCTCATCGAAGGCTCGCGCTGTCCTCTGGTCGGAGAGGCTCTCCAGCGCGATGCCCCGCATCAGATCAAAGATTTCCACGGGGCACTATTGTCCTCATGGACACTCAATTGGAACCGAACAGCGTCGGCGCAGCACAGCGCAAAGCCCGGGTGAGCCAAACGCCACTGCATCCTACCCTCTCGCACCGGGCGCCATCAGCGGCCCATCGCGCGCTGTTGAATGACGGGGACATTTCTTACGATTGGACAGGGGCCGCACTCGGGACAAAGCGGGCCAAGAAAACAAAAAGGGGATGACAGATGTCTGATGGTGACGATCTTGCGCTATGGGCACATCGTCGGCTGGCGGCGAAGAACAATCTAATAGCAGACGACGCACGCGTCGTAGAGGTCGCCTATAAAGCCGTGCTGGACGCGACAGGGCGTGATGTCCAAGGTTGGCCCGAAGCCGGAGGGCCATCGCCGGAACTCGGTTCGCCGGAAAACGCAGCCGCGTTCGTTGATGGATCGGCTGCTGTATGTCAACAGCCGGCGACGGCCGAAACCGTCTTGCCCATTCGCAAGGAGGTGCGGCGACGGAACAAGGCCCATCTGGCCTTCGTCGGGTCGCAGCCCTGTCTCGTTTGCCAACGCTCACCCTGCGATGCGCATCACCTGAAGTTTGCCCAACCGCGATCACTTAGACGCAAGGTCAGCGACGAATTCACCGTACCATTGTGCCGAAATCATCATCTAGACCTGCATCGTTATGGCAACGAGATCGCATGGTGGGCCAATCTCAAGATTGCGCCGACCGAAGTGGCAAGGGATCTCTGGCAAACAACCCTGCTCGATCCGGATATGTCGATTACTCGCAAGACGTCGCTGCGGCCCCCCAAACGGAGGAAAAAGCACGATCAAATCGGGGCGTTCGTTCTGGACCAGCGGCGCTGGAGTCCGCTAAATCATATTGAAATATAAGGTGTTTTTTGCCTTCGGTCCGCTTTACCCCTAGATCTGCCCATAGGTGCGAAGCATCGGATAATGCTTGGCCGGGTAGGGCGCCGATCGCCCTTTTGCCGACACCCGAAATCGTGAATTGGGAAACATTACTGGGTCCCTTACGTAGTTGAGAGGATGGCGGAACTGTCGCCCCCCTCCGCTGTCTTTGCGGCCCCGGCCTTGCCCCCATCGCCGGGGCCGTTCGTTTGGGCGTTAGCCCTTTAACCGACTTTAGGAAGGCCGCTGGTGAGCGTCCGGGCCGCGTGGGCCGGCAGAAGGCCGGCCAGTCCGGCGGACGCTTGGCTTGCCAGCGCTACTTTGCGGCGGGCGGAATTAATTCGCCCTTTGCCGTCCAAAGGGCGCACAGTGAATTATCTCCGGTCCCCCTCTGGGCAAATGCCGGTGACAGAGAGTGTTGCGCTCCCGCCTATCTCGAGGGAAGCATCATGCCACAGTCTCAACGCTTGTCGTCCGTCCTTCCATTCGCTGCAATTGGGCGCCCTGCCTGTCCGCGGTGCAAGGCCGAGATGATGCTTGTTAGCATCGAGCCGGCACGCGCCTTGGACGTCGACTTGCATACGTTTAAATGCGCTGTCTGCAATCAGGTCCTTCAGGCCTTTGCTGCGTATGAAGACCCCATGAAGTCCAAGGCGCTTGGACGCTGGCTTCAAGGCGATTTGCACTCGCCGAGGTAAGGCGCACCGTGAGTAGGATGTTGCGGTCACGCGACCCAAGAAACGATTTGGCTTAGCGGAGATGGGTTTCAAGTTTCAGATTCGCAATTCGCCGTGAATTGCCTATCTTCGGGAACATGAGTAAGGCGTTCGATTTTTGCATTCCGACAAGGGGAACAAGGGTCCGGACCGGATTGGTTCCACGAAGCTGGCCGGTTTCGGCCCTGATTTTGTTCAGGATTCGTGTGCTTAGATTTGCGTGCCTGTTGCGTGGAGTTGCTTATGCCCCGGAGCTGGACCCCCTCGATTGTGCCGAACGGCACCGATCAAACCGTCTATCTCGTGCTCGACGACTTTGGCGGACGGCTTGGCCGCGCCTATCGGGAGACCAGCAT
>JBARAK010000492.1:0-2967 GCA_049791955.1 Caulobacteraceae bacterium | reverse complement strand
CCACCAGGCTGCGGCCGGCGCGCGCGGTGGCGCGGCCCCGGAAAGCGGCCGCCCCCGCCCCATGCACCGTCCGGATGGACAAGGGCGCCGCATCCATCCATCGCCCCAAGAGGCGACGGAACAGCACCGGATCGCCCACGTGGCTCTCCTGCACCCGCGTGTGGATCGGCAGGTGGTCAAGTTCGCCGAGAATCTGAACCGGGCTCAGCAGCCCCACGCAAGCTCGCGCGCCGGGCTCCCATTCGGCTTCGTCCAACAGCGCGTTGACCAGCGCCGCGGCCGGGGCGGCCGGCGTGCTCGGTCCGGCGTTGGCCTCCGCGCATAACGCCCAGCGCGCCCTGATCCGCCGTCCCTTCTCGTCCAGGCCTGTCGCCTCGACGATCATGCCGCCCTTGTCCGATCCGAACGGCGCCAGCAGGTCGGCGACGCGCCTCAGCGGCCTCGCCAGCGGGCGCAGGGACTTCAGCAGCCCCCAACGCACCGGAAGGCTGAGCAAAGTGAGCCCCAGATGCATCGGCGTCAGTTCCAGCCCCGCCATAAACAGGGCGTCGCCGCGAATGGGGAAGCGCCGGGGCAGCAGGTCGAGGTCGGGGGTCTCGCAGATCGAGGCCAAGCGGCGTCCGAGCCCGGGCATGTCGAGCGGCCGAAGCCCCGACCAACCACGGACCGTCCTCCAGTTCCCCTGGCGAAACACCCTGACGGGCTGGCCCGCATAGGACAGGATCGCCTGCATCACCGAGAGGCCCCGCGGGGCCCGGGCGCCCGGCGAGATGGCGACGACCACCTCGTCCAGTTGGCGCCAATCGCGGACCAGGGGCTCCAGCACCGCCTGCGACAGGGCCGGTGTGGAACTGGCGCCGGTCACGGCCAAGACGCCGGCCGCCCTCGCCTCCACATCCAGCGCCTCGGTGAAACCGGCCACAAAGCCGCGCGTGTCGGCCAGGTCGACGTAGTGCGCCCCGCATCGCACGGCCGCGAAGGCCAGGGCGTAGTCGTCGCCCTGGAACGGTCCGGCCGCATCCACCACCAGCCAGGGCTCCAGCTCGCCCAGCTTCTCCGGCTGCAGGCGATCGAAGCGCCGCACACTGAGCTGGGCGACCGCGCCAGACGCAAGCAGCGCACCTCGCAACGCCTCAAGCGCCTCCAATCCCCGCGCCGCCAGGACCAAGTCCAGGCCGGGCCGCCGGGCCAGCAAAGCCGCCAGCCGGGCCCCGAACGTCCCCGTCGCGCCGACCAGCAGGACCCTGCGCCCCATCCCTCGCTACCGGCTAGGGTTCGAGCACGAGGAAGCGCGTGGCGTTGTCGGGCGCGTCCTCGATATCCTCCCGCAGGATAGTCAGCCGGTACAGCGCAACGGCGGCGCGCGAGGCCACCACCGCCCGGCGGCGATCCCCGCTCGCGGCGAGATCCTTGGCGGCGCCTGCGGTGTCGTAGGCGGGCTCGGCGCGAAGGCCGTGGGCGTCCAGGAAGCGCACGCACTGCTTGAGCGCCATGGGATGGCTGGCCACCGCCTCGACCTGGTCCAGGCCCACGCCCGGCAGAACCATGAGCTGGAGGTGGATCGGCCACAGATGCTCGGCCACCGCGTGCAGGCCGCTCTGCGGCAACAGGGCCATCACCTCCGGCACCGGCCCCGCGATCGAATTCCAGGCCGGAATGAAGGCGGAGCTGCAATCGCCGGACGCGACGGCGGCGAAGGCCTGCTCGAAGCTCTCGAATGGCACAGGCTCGGCCTGCGGCAGGCAGGCGAGGCACGCCTCGTGGCTGAAGGCGCCGAAGACGCCCTGGAAAGCGACGCGTTGCGGGCTCTGGCTCATGCCGCCGCACTGGCCCGCGCCGGGCTCGCGGTCAAGTCCTGCCGAGATCAAGCGTTGTTTCCGGCCTCCGTCGGCGCGCGATGGATTGCGCCGGACCGACGACACGCCCTAAGAACCGGACGCCGGTTCGGCCCCGCGGAGGATATGTGTCCGGCTTCACCGCCGAAGATCTGATCGCCTGCTACAAGCGGGGCGTCTTTCCGATGGCGGAAGCGCGTGACGATCCGCGCGTATTCCTGATCGATCCGGAACAGCGCGGCGTGATCCCGCTGGACGCCTTCCACGTACCTCGCCGCCTGGCCCGCACCGTGCGCGGAGCGCCGTTCGAAGTGCGCATCGACACCGCGTTCGAAGCCGTGATCGCCGGCTGCGCCGCCACCTCGACGGACCGTCCCGAGACCTGGATCAATGCGGAGATCCGCCACCTCTACCGCGAGCTGTTCGCGCGCGGACAGGCGCACACGGTGGAATGCTGGCGCGACGACCAGTTGGTCGGCGGCCTGTACGGCGTGGCGATCGGCGGCGCCTTCTTCGGCGAGAGCATGTTCTCCGCCGAGCGGGACGCCAGCAAGGTGGCGCTGGTCCACCTGGTCGGCCGGTTGATCGTGGGAGGCTATCTGCTGCTGGACGCCCAGTTCATGACCGAGCACCTCTCTCAGTTCGGCGCGCTGGAAATCCCGCGCACCGACTATCGCCGCCGTCTGCTGGAGGCGCTGGTCGCGCCAGCCGACTTCTACAAGCTGGCCCCGGCCGGGGCCGGCGACGCCGGGGAAGGCGTCCTGCAGGCGATCACCCAGAGATCGTAGATCGGGTGCTGCAGCGGGTGCAGCCCGGGCGAACTGGCGAACATCCAGCCCCGATAGACTTGGCGCGCAGTCCGGGCCGAACCGGTGGGCAGCACATCGGGCTGGTACTGCACGTCCAGATGGGCGGCGGCCTCGGCGACCGGTTCGTCCGACGCATTGCTCTCGCAGGCATGGACGGTGACCACCAGGTCCTTGTAGCGGATCGGTTCGTTCAACTTGGCTTCGAAGCGCAGCGTCTCGGCCGTCACCTTGTCCAGCGCCTGTAGCACCGCGACGGTGTAGCGGGGCCGCTTGGGGGGGCCGGCGGGCGGCGCGGCGGGCTTGGCCGGCGCCTCGTCATCGGC
>JBARAK010000491.1:0-3045 GCA_049791955.1 Caulobacteraceae bacterium | reverse complement strand
GGGAGCAGGGGCTGTCGTCGCGCGATGCGATCTACCAGGCCTGCATGCTGCGGTTCCGGCCGATCCTGATGACCACCTGCGCGGCGATTATGGGCGCGGTGCCCCTGGCCATGGGCCTGGGCGAGGGTGGTGAAATCCGCCAGCCACTTGGCGTGGCTATCATCGGCGGACTGGTGGTCAGCCAGGTGCTGACCTTGCTCACCACCCCGGTCGTCTATCTGTATCTCGACAAGCTGCGCCTGCGGGCCGGGCGTCGCTATCCTCGCGGTCTCGGCGGGGGGACAGCGCCGTTCCCCGCGCCGGCCGAATAAGGTTCGCTCCATGAGAACAAAGCTTCCGCTCCGCTCCGCCTCCGTGGTCGCCCTCTCGGCGGCGATGGCCGCGTGCACCGTCGGCCCCAACTACCATCGCCCCCCGGCGGCGATCTCCCCCCACTTCAAGGAGGCGGAAGGCTGGCGGGCCGCCCAAGCGGTGGAGGCCATCGATCGGGGCGCCTGGTGGTCGGTGTTCAACGACTCCGATCTCGACGCGCTGGAGAAGCGGGTCGAGGTGAACAACCAGAACATCGCCCAGGCGGTGGCCGCCTACCGCGAGGCCCACCAGATCACCGCCGCAGCGCGCGCCAGCTTCTTCCCGACCCTCGGCGCCACCGGCCAGGTGCATGACCAGTATTCCGGCAGCAAGGGCGGCAGCTCCGTCACCACCGCCAGCGGCGCGATCATCAGCGGCGGCGGCAGCAACAGCGCCATAACCACTCTCAGCGCGGCCCTCAACGCCAGCTGGACCCCCGACCTCTGGGGCAGCATCCGCCGCGAGGTGGAGTCCGACGTGGCCACCGCCCAGGCCGACGCGGGCCAGATCGCCAACGCCCGCCTGTCGGCCCAGGGCGAACTCGCCACCGACTATTACGAGTTGCGCATCAACGACGCGACCCAGCAGGTGCTGCGCGACACCGTGACGGCGGACGAGAAGTTCCTCACCCTCACCAAGAACCAGTACGCCGCCGGGACCATGGACCGGGCGGCGATCATCTCGGCCCAGACCCAGGTGCTGGGCGTCCAGGCCCAGCTGGTCGACCTGCAGGCGGCCCGGGCCCAGGACGAGCACGCCATCGCCATCCTGATCGGCGTGGCGCCTTCCGAACTGACCATCGCGCCGATCGCCAAGAGCGAGTTCGACGTGCCGGTCCCGCCGGTCACCGTGCCGTCGGACCTGCTGGAACGCCGCCCCGACATCGCGGTGGCCGAACGCAACATGGCCGCCGCCAACGCCACGATCGGGGTCAAGGTCGCCGCCTTCTACCCGACCCTGCCGCTGACCGCCTCCTACAGCTACAGCGGCGGCAGCAACCTGGGCAATCTGTTCAGCGCCACCAACGAGCTGTGGACCGCAGGCGCCAGCCTGACCGACACCATCGTCGACTTCGGCGCCCGCCGGGCGCAGGTGCGGGCGGCGCGGGCCGCTTACGACGAGCAGATCGCGGTCTATCGCCAGACGGTGCTGAGCGCCTTCCAGGGGGTCGAGGACAACCTGGCGCAGCTTCGGGTCTTCCAGCAGGAAGCCGACGTGCGCAAGCAGGCGCTCGACGCCGCCAACTACGCCGTGCAGCTCACCATCAACGAGTACAAGGCCGGCACCGTCGACTACACCACGGTGATCACCGCCCAGACCACCGCCCTCACCGACGCGCAGGCGGTGCTGACGGTGGAGCAGGAGCGGTTGGTGGCCAGCGTGGCCCTGATCCAGAACCTCGGCGGCGGCTGGCAGGCCAACGAACTGCCGAAGAAGGGTTGAAGCTTCTGCGCGGCGGATTTCGAGGCGCTTCCCAGGCCGCGCCTCGAATTCTTACCCAGCTGAGTCGCTCCTCACCGCCTGGTCGAGCGCCGCCAGCGCTTCCGCTCGATCGGTGGGGAAGTCGGACGCGATCCACCAGGCCTCCACGCTCCGCCGCACGCGGCCGACCGCCGGCCCCTCGGCGACGCCCCGGGCCTTGATGTCCTCACCTGTGACCGGGAAGGGCGGCGGTCGCCATCGCTTCACCTCGTCCAGGCAGGCTCGCCAGGCGGGACCGGCCGGGTCGGCGCTCCACGCCAGCACCAGACGGTCCTCCGCCGTCCGGGGCCCCAGGGCGTAGACCGCCCGCCGGACGCCCTGCCAGGTAAGGGCCTGGTTCAAGGAACCTGCCGCCCCCAGCAGCCGGGCGGACAGGGCGTTGGACAGGCGCAGCCGCTTCGACGCAGCCGCAATCGCCCTGGGCTCAGGCGGGAGCAGTGCGGCCAGCCGCAGTTCGGGATCGCGCTCCAGCCCCTCCCGACGTTCCAGCGCCATCAGGGCCTCCAGTCGCAATGTATCGCTTCCGGCGAGCAGGGTCTCCAGCACCCCGGTCGCAGCCATCCTCGCGATCGCCTCGCCGGGGTCGGGCGCCGACAGCAGCTTCAGCACTTCCTTGGCGACGCGCTCGCCGGACAGCCGCTCCAGCCCCTGGCGCAGGGCCGCGCAGGCCGCCAGCCCCGCCGCGTCGGGTTCACCCCGGCCATAGCGGGCGTAGAAGCGGAAGAAGCGCAGGATGCGCAGGTAGTCTTCACGGATGCGGGTCTCGGGATCGCCGACGAATACGACCCGTCCGGCCAGCGCATCGGCGATCCCGTCGCCGGTCGGGTCGTGCAGAGTTCCGTCCGCCTCGGCGTAGAGCGCGTTGAGACGGAAATCGCGGCGGGCGGCGTCCTCGGCCCAGTCGGTGGTGAAGGCGACCACCGCCCGGCGACCGTCCGTCTCCACGTCGCGGCGCAGGGTGGTGATCTCGAACGGCCGCCCGTCGGCGATGGCGGTGACCGTGCCATGCTCGACGCCGGTGGGGATGGCGCGCAGGCCGGCCCGTTTCAGCGCCGCCATGGTGTCGGGCGGGGTAAGCACGGTGGCGATATCGATGTCCTGGTCCGGCTGGACCTCGCCGATCAGGGCGTCGCGCACGCTGCCCCCCACGAACCGCGCGCAGCCAGGTCCGCCGGCGGCCTCCAGCGCGGCCATTACCGCGCGGGTGGGCGC
>JBARAK010000490.1:0-1541 GCA_049791955.1 Caulobacteraceae bacterium | reverse complement strand
GTTGACGACCGCTATGCCCGGCGGCCCGGTGTAATGCGGCCCCACCGTCTTGCAGCCGGCCAGCAGCGCCACGCCCGCCAGCGCGCCTCCGACCGCGAGTCCGGTCGCAAGGCGCCGCCAGGAAGGGGGGAGCCGATTCATTCCGGAAGCTCCCACCATTTATAGCGCTGGTGGCGGGCGGCGGGATCGAGCACCGAGACCGTCGCCGTGCGCCCGGCGATCAGGCGGACCGGAACAGGCACGTCGTCGATATGGACCCGCACGGGGATGCGCTGGGCCAGGCGCACCCAGCTGAAGGTCGGGTTGACGTTGGCCAGCAGGTTGCCGCTCGGGGTCCGTTCGCGGTCCTCGATGCCGGCGGCGATGCTGTCCACGTGGCCGTGCAGGATGATGCGCTCGCCCATCAGGCGGACTTCAGCCGCGTCCCCGATATGGATGCGCGGCAGCTTGGTCTCCTCGAAATAGCCGTCGACGTACAGGCTGTCGCTATCGACCAGCGCCAGGGCCTGGCGCCCGGCGGTCAGGTAGTCGCCGGGGCGGAGTTCCAGATTGGTGATCATGCCGTTCACCGGCGCCAGGACGGTGGAGCGCTCCAGGTTGAGCCGGGCGGTGTCGCGGGCGGTGACGGCCTGGTCCAGGGCGGCGCGGTCCTGCTGCACGCGGGTGTGGCTTTGTTCGCGCACCTCGACCGAGACCAGCTCGCCCAGGCCGTCGTTGCGGCGGGCCTCGCGCTGGGCCTCGGCCAGGGCGGCCTTGTCGCTCTCGATGGCGGCCTCGGCCTGCTGCAGGGTGATCTGGAAACGCGCCCGGTCCAGCACGAACAGCACGTCGCCCCGGCGCACGATCTGGTTGTCGCGCACCCGCACCTCGGTGACGAAGCTCGACACGTCGGGAGAGACCTGGGCCACGTCGGCGCGGACGCGGCCGTCGCGGGTCCACGGCTCGACCTGGTAGCGGATCCACATCCAGCGGGCGACCAGCAGCGCCACGATCACGATCAGGGCGGTCACCAGCATGCGCCCGCCCGTCATCAGGAAGCGTTTGATCCATTTGGAATCAAGCATTCCCGCGAGGTTCATACGCAATCCCCCGATCGACGGCGCTTCAACGCCATCCCCCTCTTTCGATCAACGGCGCCGACCAGGCGGCGGCGAGGCCCCAGAGCACGACGAACAGCGCGAAGTCGAACAAAGCCCTGTGCCAGACCAGCCGGTAGAAGCCCACCCTCGCCAGCACCCGCCGCACGAGCGTGGACACCATCATCGCGACCACCGCATAGAACAGGACCGGCGAGAAGAACACGCCGCTGATGTTGAACTCGCCGATCACGCGGGCTCCTCCGTGGGCGTATAGGCCGGGGCGTTCGGGAACAGGGTGCGTCTCAGGCTGACCAGGGCGCGCACGGCGCTGCGCATGCGGGGATTATCGGGCGCGCCGGCAGCCACGGTGGTCAGGGCGGAGTCCAGGTCGCGCAGCAGGCCGGAGGAGAGCGCCGGGCGGTGCGCGCCGCGGATATCCTCCGCCGGCATGCGGGCCAGGCG
>JBARAK010000489.1:0-6593 GCA_049791955.1 Caulobacteraceae bacterium | reverse complement strand
CTATTCGATGTTGGCGGGCCGATTGGGCGATGCCGTCCGCGGCGTGCGGCCCGTCGACGCGAATACGCCGGGGACGCGGGTGCACGGAGGCCTCGACACTGTCGTCGCCGAGGTGTGTGAGGCCTGCAGGATCTATGTGGCGCAGCGCACGACGCCGAATATTGGATCGTTTTCCGCAAAGCGGGTCCGCTCGCCGTCCTCCACGCCCATTCCGAACGGCTGTCAGCTTGACTGAGGGCGGTTGCGTACACCTCGACTTGAAAATCAGGCGCACGTCGCCCGTGACCAGGCCTGAAAAGGCGTCGGACCTGAAGCGCCGGAAGCGTTCGCGCACCTCGATCGTGGACCATTCGGCAAAGTGGCGATCTCTCTGCGAGGTTGGACGCTGCTCCGGTAGTTCCCAGTGATGCTGGCGTAACGCCCAGCAGATGCCGTGAGTGAGGGTATTGCGTCCCGGCTCAATTTTCGCCCCCACGCACGACACGTTCGCTCACGGACATCGAGCAGCACGGTCATTTCTCTTTGCCGTTCGCCACGTCCGGATGGCGCCCAATGCGGACTCTGCGCTCGCTCCAAGAAGCTGCCCTTCGCGACGATAGCGCCTGGATCCGCTTTGGGGCAACCGCCCAACGGCGAAACACGACCCCATGCCGACATTCGGAGCGGGCCGTATTGCGGGCGTAAAATCGACCTCGTTGCCTTGCCGTACGGTCCGAACCGCATAAACGTCTCGGTCGTAGCTGTGCTGGGGGCGTGCGGTGGCTGAAGGATTGCTGGGGGGGCTGCTCGGGGGCGAGGAAGACGGGGCGGAGGCGGAGGCCCTCGGCGAGGCGCGCCTCGGGGCCGAAGCCTTCGCTGCAACCCTGGCGGCGGATCACGCTAAGTACGATCCCCGCGTCGCACGCGCCGCTGAAACCTTCCTGGAAAAGCAGGCCCGCCTGCTGGACGCCCAGACCGAGGAGTTCATCGAGCAGCGCGCCCTGCGGCTCTCCCACCTGCGCAACCAGTCGCGCGAGGGCAAGATCCGGCGCGTCGGCCAGCGCATCCGGGTGGGCATGCAGGCGCTCGTCGCCCTGATCGCCGGCTTCGTCGCCCTGTCCTTGGTCGCCGCGGCCTGGAGCGCCGCGAACGACCACGGGCTGGTCGTGGAACCCTTCTCCGTGCCGCCCGACCTCGCCCAGCGCGGGCTGACCGGCCAGGTCGTGGCCAAGCAGGTGCTGGACCGCCTGTCGGACCTGCAGGCTCAGACGACGTCGATGCGCGCGGCGAACAGCTACCAGAACAACTGGGGCGAGGATCTGAAGGTCGAGATCCCGGAGACCGGCGTCTCGCTCGGCGAGGTTCGCCGATACCTTCGCGAATGGCTCGGGCACGAGACCCACATTTCCGGCGAGATATACCGCACCCCCACGGGCCTGACCCTGACGGCGCGCGCCGGGGAGGACGCCGGGCAGAGCTTCACCGCGCCTGACGCGGACTACGACAAGCTGGTCGCCCAGGCGTCTGAGGCGGTGTACCGGCGCACCCAGCCTTACCGATACGCCAGCTTCCTGCAGAGCCACGGCCACACGCCCGAGGCGAACGCGATCTATGAGGAGTTGACCCACAGCCACGACCCGATGGAACGGGCGTGGGCCTATGTCGGGCTCGCCTTCTACAATCTGTCCGTCGGGAACTTCGCCGAGGCGATCCGAAACGACCGCCTCGCCTTGGGCCAGGTTGCGGACTTCGCGCCCGCGCTTTCGGACCTGGCGGCGAGCCTGTCGTGGTTTCAGCATGATCAGGAGGCCTTTGAGGCCTTCAACGCTTTGGCGCGTGACCAGCGGTCCATCGACGCCACGATCGCCGCGGGCGGGTACCGTGAAGATCAGATTCCGAGCGCCATCGAGACCGCCTGTGAGATCAAGGGCGACTATCAATGCGGGTTCGAGGCGGTGAAACGGGTGGGGGCCGACCAGCCGGCCATGGCGCGGGCGAACGCGTTGCGGAACGACGCGAGTCTCGACATCGACGTGCACGACGTCGAGGCGGCGCGGGCCGAGGCGCTTCGCTTCTCCGGTGATAACGCGCAGGCGTATAAGGCCCTGGCGCTCGCGAGAGCCGCTCTGGATGCGGGCGATCCGTCCAGCGTCGCCTTGTTCGCCCAATTGAACGCTGTCGCCGGCGCGATGTGGAATCCGGGCGCGGCGACCAGAGTCGTGGGGCCGTACCTCGCCCAGGCCAAGCTCCGCTTCGGCGATCTCGCGGGGGCCCAGGCGCTCGCCGCGGCCCTGCCCGCCGACTGCTATGTTTGCGCGCGGGTGCGGGGAATGGTCGCCGCCCGGAGCGGCGACCGGATCGGCGCGAACCGTTGGTTCGCCGAGGCGATCCGGCAAGCGCCCGACCTTCCTCAGGCCTACGCCGACCGCGGGCAGGCCCGTCTCGACGCGGGCGATTCCGGCGGCGCGCTCGCGGACGCGAAACGCGCGAGCCAGCTCAGCCCGCATTATCCCGAAGCGCTGAAGCTGTGGGGCGACGCCCTGGCGCGCGAAGGCGATTGGAAGGCGGCGCTCGCCAAGTACGACGAGGCCCTGCAGCTCGCCCCCAAGTGGGCCGACCTGCAGCGCGCCCGCGACTCGGCCCGGCGTAAGAGCTGACGTTCCCGAAGACTGAAATCCACCCAACTGCGACCCCGGTGAAGTCCGCTGTCGGGCGCTGGCCAAAGATCAGACGCCGCTCTCCGACAGCTGCGCGCCCAATGTCGGCCATCGAGACCATTATGGCCACTCCCTGAAGCCGCCATTGCAAAGTTCCAATCCGGTAAGCTGTCCTTGCGCCCGCAGGACTGCGTCGACCTCAAACCGATACCAAGGGTTGGCGAGAACTGATCCGAACACGGAGCGTTCACTGCCGGTGATCTCGGATTTTGACATCGCCCTGAGGCTAGCGGTAGCGGCGGTATTGGGCTGCGCGATCGGCTTCGAGCGTGAGCGCCTACTGTGGGCAGCCGGCATCCGAACGCACATGCTCGTCGCCGTCGGATCGTGTTTGCTTATGATCGTGTCGGCCTACGGCTTCGAGCACGCTCTGCTCATGCCGCACGTCGTGCTCGATCCCTCACGGATCGCTGCCCAAGTGGTGTCCGGCATCGGTTTCCTCGGTGCGGGCTCGATCCTGCTTCGAGGCCAAGTCGTACGCGGCCTAACTACCGCAGCGAGCGTCTGGACTGTCGCCGCCATCGGGCTTGCCGCTGGCGGAGGCCTCTACTTTGCCGCCATTGTCTCCACTGCGATCATCCTTGGCATTCTCGCGGGCCTCAAGCCGCTAGAGGAGGCTTACCGCGCGCGGGTTCAAAGCGCTGTGATCAAGGTCGCAGCCCAACCCGGTGCGCTGACGCCCGATCATCTCCATAAGTTGATCGGCGTCCGACCGGGACAGGTTCGGCGGATCACGGCGAGGGAGACGGGCGGCGAGGTGGAACACCTGACACTGGTCCTGTCGCGCATCTCATCAAGCGATCTGGATCGCATCACCCTGAAGCTCCGGCGACGCCCCGATGTAACCGAGGTGGAGGTCGTAAAGGGCAAGAGCCCTGCGCCCAAGCACGTCGAGGAGCGATAAAGCCTGTGGGTCGACAGAAGCTATTCCACCAGATTGCCGCGCTTCCAGTGCGAGCCGCTTTTGACGGCTCTCCTGAAGTGCTGATGATCACCACCCGAGAGACGGGCCGGTGGGTCATTCCGAAGGGCTGGCCCATGCCGAGCAAGACGGACTGGGATGCCGCCGCGGCGGAGGCGGTGGAAGAAGCCGGCGCAATCGGCCGGATCGACTCCGAACCGATCGGCAGATTCGAGTATTTTAAGCGGCGCGAGCGACACTTCGACCTTGTAGAGGTGACAGTCTATCGTCTGAGCGTGGAGCAGCAGCTTGAAGACTGGCCTGAACGTGACGAGCGCCAGGTCCGGTGGTTTCCAGCGCGAGCTGCCGCCGAGCTGGTGCAGGAGCCTGGCTTGGCTGCGTTGCTGATGGCGCTCTTATAGTTCGGTAGCCGGCGCGAAGACGCCCAACGGTGAGTTTTGAGAGGACGTCGCGACCAAGTCCGACTCATCACAGGCATTCAGCAAGTCTAGCTACCCGCCCGACTGTGACTCTGGCGGGGTCTGTTGTCGGAGCGGGAAGGCTGAGCGGCTGAAGCGGTGGTCTTCCGTGCTGCTCATTGCTGACAGCTGTGCGCCCATTCACGTCGTTCAGTCCGATCACCGGCGGGCCTGAAACCTGCCGTTGGACTATATAGCCGGCCCGAAGACGCCCGACGGTGAGTTTCTGGAGAGGGCCTCGCGACCGAGTCCGACCCGCAGGCGACATTGGCGTTGCTCCAGTTTCGCGACATTCCCCGACCCGCCACGGGCCCGGTCGATGCGGTCGAATGTCTGGTGAAGGCTGTGCAGCGGACATCTCCGCGGCGCTCCAAGCGGACGCAAGCAAAAGGCAGCTTCCGGGAGGTGGCCGAGTCCGTGCACGCGACCCAAATCGAACCTTGCGATCTAGCCTAAGCGACAGCAGGATCAACTAAACGAGGAAGCCGCCATGTGGACTCGCATGATGATGCCGGCGATCGTAGTCGCTTCAAACGCAGCCCCACGCAAACGTTTGACAGTAAACCTGACGGTTATGCAAAATACTTCCAGGAAAAATTCTACTCGATCTTGAGCCGGAAAGACAGCGAGACCTTCGAGATCGCCATACCGCGTGCCGATGGCGGCCCCTAAGTCGTGCGCCAACCGAAATGGTATCTCGTGCCCGACCGCGTGGGATATGCTGGCCATGGAGAGGGCCCTGCTCCGCGCTTCGTAAGCTCGCTTACGCTGAAAGCCTGTCCTAGGTCAGGTTTGATCCTGACAACGCCCTCCTGACCCAATTTGGGCCCACACACACTCGAGGCTCCCTATAATCGCTCTACGGTATTGCCGAGTACCGTGGGAAACGAGGTTGATCTTGGTGGTCCTGACCGTAGATGACGACGCGGTTTATAGAAACGTGCTCGCCCGGGCTCTGCGTCGAGAGGGGCTCATCGTCCACGAGGCATCCGACGGCAATAAAGCGCGAGCCCTGCTCGAACGGATCTCCCCCGAAATTCTCATTACCGACATCCTCATGCCGGATTGTGATGGCCTGGAACTAATAACGGCTGCTAAGCGGCTTCGCTCGACCACACGCATCGTCGCCATGTCCGGCAGATGGCGCCTGGGGCGCCTGGACCTCCTTGACTTGGCAAAACGCATAGGAGCAGATGCGATTTACCCCAAGAGCTTAGATGTGGAATGTCTCGTCGAAATAATCAGACAACTCATCAAGCCCCCTACAGAGCATTAACATCAGAGCGTAGAAGCAGGCTGCGAACCACCTCGAAATCACGGGCCGCTAGCTGCTCTATACCGACTCGGACAATTGCGAGTTGCTGATAGGCAAGGGAGGTGAACCGTAGCTCATGGCCCTGGCGATCAATCCAGCCAGCCTCGACCAGCTCTCCCACCTTGCGCCTGATGGTCTCCCTGGGCACGCGCGCTGACTCGGCTATCGAGCGAACGTTTGTGCCTAAACCGGGGAAGACGGGCAGTTCGCCGCTTAGAAGTTCCTCCTGTGTGTAGGTTGCGAACGCCTTGTGCTCGGTGGTCCGAACGGCGACCACGAGCATGATCAGAAACTTGTCAACGTCGCCTCCGCATGCCTCCCGAGCGATGCTCAGAAGGTCCAGCAGAGGTCGTAAGAGGTCGTGGGCGATCTTCGGGTAATTGGCGGCCACGGCCGCTCGCACCTCATCGTGACGCGCGTTGGAGGTGATGTTGGGCGCCTTCATCGGGACCGGTAAGCCCAGCGATTGCGATGTTGCAGCCCAGGATGACTCCTTGGACTCGCAAACGCCACTGAAACTGCGCCGATCTCAAAACGTCGCCGCCCCAACGAGAGCGCCATCGGATCGGCCGTGAAGGCCTGCTTCGTGGCAGCACGACAGCCCCTGTTCCCACAGAGCCGCCACGAGGCCAGCGCAGCAGGGGCCTCCAGAGAGCGGACTCATCCAACGTCCGGGAACAGCCCAACTGGGACCCTGGTGAAGTCCGCTGTCGGGCGCGGGCCAAAGGTCAGACGCCGCTCTCCGACAGCTGCGCGCTCATGTCGGCCATCCAGACCGCCATGCCCGCTTTCTGAAAGCCACCATTGCAAACCCAATCCGGTAGGTCGCTGTCGCGCCTCCCCGCGCCACTCGCACTGTCAACGCGAATGTCCGTTTCCTCAAACTGCGGCCCGAAAGCTGCCTGACAGCTGTCGGCCAAACTTCGGTCGTCCGCAGCACTCTCGGGCCGTCGCCGTGAATATCGGAAGCTGGAGCGACGCTTGCGGCCGCTTCGGGTGCTTTCCAGCCCGAGTCTGCATGTTTCAAGTTCCCAGGGGGGCTCTCGCCGCGTCACTTCGGTGTGGTGTGATCGCCGCGGCCAAGTGCGGCGGAGACTGGGGCTGAGCCGTTGAAGGCCCGCACGTCTATCTCGCGTCGACCGCTAAAATCCGCAACATGAGGCCGCAGGGAGCCGCGCGGCGCGCGGCGGAGCGCGCCGATG
>JBARAK010000488.1:0-2898 GCA_049791955.1 Caulobacteraceae bacterium | reverse complement strand
GGCCCCCGGTGACCAAGATCCGCTGGGTCATGGCGCGCCCGGCCTACTGCGCCGCCATCCGGACCGGCGCCACGCTGCGGTTGAAGCCGACGCTCTCGCCCAGCGCATGGCTGTCGTAGAGTTCGCCGTCGCGGACCACCTTCACCACCCGGCGCAGGTCGCTGATGTTGGCCAGCGGGTCGCCGTCGACCAGCATCAGGTCGGCGCGCTTGCCGACCTCGACCGAACCCGACTCGTGGTCGAGCTTCATTGCCCGCGCCGCGCCCAGGGTGGCGGTCTGGATGGCGGCCATCGGCGGCAGGCCGGCCTGGACGTAGAGCTCCAGCTCGCGGTCGACGCCATAGCCGATCAAGCCGGTGTCGCTGCCCGCCACGATCGGCACGCCCGCCTGGTACAGCGCCTCTATCACCCGGCCATTGGCCTGCATCCGCTCATGGAAGTGGCCTTCCTCGACCGGGCCGCCGAGCGCCTCGAACTTGGACGACAGGGTGTAGGGCGCGGCCTCCAGGCCCGGCTCGAACGAAGCCGCGCGGATGGTCCTGGGATGGCCGGCCATCTCGCCCCAGCCCTCGGTCGGGTCCACCACGGTCTGGTGCGCCTTCAGCAGGGCGACCAGCGCCTTGGCGCGCTCGGAGTTCAGGTCGACCGGATCGCCGCCCTTGGCGCCCGGCGGCAGCATGGCGCGGGTGACGAACTGCAGGTGGTTGATCTGGTCCATGCCGTCGGCCACGCCTTCGAAGGCGTCGATCGCGGCGGGCACGTGGCCGGTCACGGTCAGGCCACGCCGGTGCGCCTCGGCGCTGATCGCCCTTAGCACGTCGGGCTTGATCTGGGTGTAGACCTTGATCTGCTGGAAGTGCGCGTCCGCATAGCGGTCCACCGCCGCCACCCCCTCGGCCGGGGTCTCGGCGTCGACCGCGCCAAAGCCCAGCGGGCCGCCGCTGTCTATCAGGCCGGCCAGCAGCATCCGGGGGCCGAGCGCGTGATCCTGGTCGATCCGGGCGCGCACCGTGGTCAGGAAGCCGAACTCGCCGCCGCAGTCGCGCGCGGTGGTCACTCCGGCGGCCATCAGCGCCGGGCCGAACTCCACGCCGGAGTAGTGCGAGTGCATCTCCCACAACCCGGGCAGCAGCGACTGGCCCTCGGCGCGGATGACCTTGAGGCCGGGCGGCGGCGTCACCGATCCCTCGGCGCCGACGGCTGTGATCCGCCCGTCGCGCACCACCACCACCGAACGCTCGACCGCCGGCGCGCCCGTGCCGTCGATCAGCCGCGCACCCACAATGGCGAACGACCCCGTCGCCTCGGGGCGGACCTGGTGCCCGAGTTCGTCGAGGTCGGCCATCTCCTGCCGAACGCCGCTTCGAACCAGCTGCTCGAACGCCGGCCTGTAGTCCGCCAGGACCTGCTCCACCGGCAGGCCGCCGGCGAAGGTCATCAGCGCGGCCAGCCGGCCGTGGGCGTCCATCCACAGGATCTCGCGCCCGAACATCAGGTTGGCGACGGTGTAGCGGGTCAGCCGCGCCGGGCCGCCGGGCAGGGTCACTCCGTCCTCGCCCACGCGGCGGATCTCCAGCGGAAGCGCCTGGTCGCTGGCGCGCAGGATCGGCAGGCGGGCCGGGGAGCGATGCAGCGCCCAGTAGCGCATCATCATCATCTGCAGCGCCGCGGGCATGGCTGGGAAGCCGACATAGGCGACCGTGGGCCGGTCTAGGGTGCGGCTGGCGCCGGCCTCTCGCACGGTGGCGGAGCCCGCGCCCACCTCGGTGCGCCAGACCTCGTCGGCCGGCGCGCCCTGGCGCTTCATCTCCAGCAGGGTAGGGGTGAAGCTCGGGCCCATCTTCAGCGTGGTATTGCTGGCGCGCGTGCTCCCGCGGTCGGAGAGGGTGGAGGCGACGGTCATCACCGACCCCTCCGGCCCCGGCGCGCTCACCGAATAGGTCTCCGACCCGACCTCATGCAGCAGCATGTAGGTGGTGTAGACGCCATGCTCAGCGGCCGGCGCGTCCTCGCCCCTCGCCAGACCGATCGTCGCCAGCGCCGAGGAGAGGCAAAGCAGGGCCGCGAGAGCGATGCGCCGCATGGCTTGAGAACCTTCGTGTGATGTCTGGGGTATGAAGTCTGGCGGGAACCTACGCATCCGGAAGCAGCCACGGGCGCTATCGGATGTCCTGTATCCGTCGCCCGGCGAAGCTTCGCAATGGGCGACGCCCGGTCAGCTAAGCCCCATCGCCTCCAGCGTTTCAGCCACCGCGCGTTGGGCGGCCTCGTCCAGCGGCAGGATCGGGCGTGGCGGCGCGGCCCGGCATATCCCGAGCCGGTTGGCGGCGGCGTAGATCGTGCGCAGGCTGCTGTACTGTCGGAACAGCGCCCAGAGCGGCTGCAGCGTCGCGTCGATGCGGCGGGCTTCCTTCGCGTCGCCGCGCTGCGCCGCCCGGATCAGGTCCAGGCAGGGGCGGGGAAACAGGCCCGCCGCCACGCTGTACCAGGCGTCGCCGCCGGCCAGCAGCGCCTCGCATGCGTTCCAGTCCGTGCTGTAGCCGAGCGAGAACGCCGCCGGGACCGCGCTCCGCAGCGCCGAAAGCTCCACCTCGACCTGGGCGGCGTCGCCCGCGGGGTTCTTCACCGCGACCACGCCCTCGACCCGGCTGAGCCGTTCGATCAGGCGTGAACTGAAGGTGAAGTGGGTGGTTCCGGGGTTGTTGTAGATGCAGATCGGCAGTCCGGCCTCGCAGGCTATGGTCTCGAAGTGGGCGAACACCTCGTCCTCGGTCAGGGGGGTGTAGGAGACCGGGGCCAGCAGCCCGGCGTCCGCGCCCGCCGCTTTCGCATCCTGGGCCAGGATCACGGCGTCCTGGGTGCGCAGGGCGCCGATCCCGACCAGCAGCGGCGTGCGTC
>JBARAK010000487.1:0-3356 GCA_049791955.1 Caulobacteraceae bacterium | reverse complement strand
GGCCGGGAGCAGCGATCCGGGCGCGAAGGGATCGGCCGGCGAGACCGCATCCATCAGATAGACCGCCGCCACCCGCTGCATCAGCGCGGGGTTCTTCTCCACCACCTGCTGCACCAGGTTAGTGATCAGGTTGGCGCCCTGCCCCACCCCGGCGATGACCAGGGGGCGGTCAGGCGGGATACGGGCGAGCATGCTCCTGAACGCCGCCTCCACATCGCGATAAGCGAAGCGGCGGGCCTCCCGCGCGTCATCGCGCAGGGTGAGATAGGCGTAGAGGCTGGCGCCCCGATAGCGGGGGGCGAACACCCTGCCGACCCGCTGGAACGGCCCCGCATAGTTCGGCAGGTCGACCCGCGCCAGGAACCGCTCGGCGCCCCGGTCGTCGATCGGACCGTTCCAGTGGCGGCCGCCGTCGTAGATGGTCGAATGGACGAAGAACACGTCCACCGGCGGATCGCCCGCGGCCGGATGCGCGGGATCGGCCGGCGAGAGCGCCCAGGCGTCCGGTTTGGCGTAGTCCGGCGCGCGCGGTGGCGAATAGGTCTGGAACGGCTGCTTGGGATCGAGCGCGGTGCGCCGGATGCCCTCGCGGAACAGGAAGATCACCCCCGCCAGCAACAACACCGCCGCGATCGCCGCCATAGCGACGTAACGCGCCAGGTCCTTGCGTTCGACGACCACTCGCGCCGCCGTCAGGCCACGCGGCGCTTGGCCAGGGCGTCGTATTCGAGCAGTTCCGCCACCAGGGGCTCGAACTGGCTCAGCGGCACCATGTTCGGGCCGTCCGAGGGCGCGTGATCCGGGTCCGGGTGGGTTTCCATGAACACGCAGGCGACCCCGACCGCCACCGCCGCCCGCGCCAGCACGGGTACGAACTCACGCTGACCGCCCGAGCTGGTCCCCTGACCGCCGGGCTGCTGGACGGAGTGGGTGGCGTCGAACACCACCGGACATCCGATCTCGGACAGGATCGGCAGGGCGCGCATGTCGGACACCAGCGTGTTGTAGCCGAACGAGACCCCCCGTTCGGTGGCCAGCACGTTGGGGTTGCCCGCCCCGGTGATCTTGGACACCACGTTCTTCATGTCCCAAGGCGCGAGGAACTGGCCCTTCTTCACATTGATCGTGCGGCCGGTCCTGGCAGCCGCGACCAGCAGGTCTGTCTGACGGCAGAGGAAGGCCGGGATCTGCAGGACATCGACCGCCTGGGCGACCTCGGCGCACTGCTCCGCCTCGTGGACGTCGGTGAGGGTCGGCAGGCCGGTGACCTCGCGAATCTCGGCGAATACCGGCAGGGCCGCCTCCAGCCCCATGCCCCGGGCGGCGTTGGCGGAGGTGCGGTTCGCCTTGTCGAAGGAGGTCTTGTAGATCAGGCCGATATTCAGGCGCTCGGCGATCTCCTTCAGCGCGTGGGCCGTTTCCAGCGCGTGGGCGCGGCTCTCCATCTGGCAGGGGCCGGCGATGATCGAAAGGCGTTCCGCATTGCCGATCCGCACCGGACGGGCGGCCGTCGGGCCGGCGACGACGGTGGAGTTGGGCTGGGTCAAACGCGGACTCCCTGGAACTGCGCGCGACGTGCGCCCTGGCTAAGTGGACCGCCCGACGCCCTTGTACAAGCGGACGATTGCGCGCTCCCCGTCCGCTGCTTAGGTAGGCGGCTCGTCATACCAAACGAGCCATGTCCATGATCCAGGCCCGCAGCGTCGTGGACGCCATCGGCAAGACCCCGCTGATCCGCCTCAAGCGCGCAAGCGAGCTGACCGGGTGCGAGATCTGGGCCAAGGCCGAGTTCATGAATCCTGGCCAGTCGGTCAAGGACCGCGCCGCCCTTCAGATCATCCGCAAGGCCGAGGCCGAAGGGCTTCTCCGTCCGGGCGGCCTGATCGTGGAGGGCACCGCTGGCAACACCGGCATCGGCCTGGCCACCGTCGGCGCCGCGCTGGGCTACCGCACGACCATCGTCATTCCCCGCACCCAGGCCGAGGAGAAGAAGGCGGCGCTTCGCCTGCTGGGCGTGGAGCTGATCGAGGTGGACGCCGTCCCCTACGCCAAGCCGGGCAACTATGTGCATGTCTCGCGCCGGCTGGCGGAGGAGCGGGCCCAGACCGAACCAAACGGCGCGATCTGGGCGAACCAGTTCGACAATCTCGCCAATCGCGAAGCGCACTTCCTGACCACCGGCCCGGAGATCTTCGAGCAGACCGGAGGCGCGGTGGACGGCTTCATCTGCGCGATCGGCTCAGGCGGCACCCTGGCCGGCGTCGCCGAGGCGCTCCGCTCGAAGAAACCCCACGTGGCCATCGGCCTGGCCGATCCGCTGGGGTCGGCCCTGTTCAACTACTACACCGCGGGCGAACTGCGGGCCGAAGGAAGCTCGATCACCGAGGGCATCGGCCAGGGCCGGGTCACCGCCAACATCGAAGACCTGAAGGTCGACCATGCCTACCAGATCCCCGACGCCGAGGCGGTCGTGGAGGTGTTCCAGCTGCTTGAACACGAAGGGCTGTGCCTGGGCGGCTCGTCGGGCGTCAACGTAGCCGGCGCCATCCGCCTGGCGCGCGAGCTCGGGCCCGGAAAGACCATCGTCACCATCCTCTGCGACCACGGCTCGCGCTCCCAGAGCAAGCTGTACAATCCGGCGTTCCTGGCCGAGCGTGGCCTTCCCGTTCCAACTTGGCTGACCCGCTGATGACCTCGCCCACCGCCCCCGCCGATCCCCTCGTCTCCACCGACTGGCTGGCGGAGCGGCTCGACGATCCGAAGGTGCGGGTGCTGGACGCCACCTGGTGCATGCCCACCGACAACCGCAACCCGCGCGCCGAGTACGAACAGGCGCACATCCCTGGGGCCGGCTTCTTCGATATCGACGCGGTGGCCGACATCTCGATTCCGCTGCCGCACATGCTGCCGTCACCCGAGGCGTTCGCGGCGGCCGTCTCGGCCATGGGCGTGGGGGACGAGACCCTGGTGGTCGCCTACGACAACAACGGGCTGATCGCCTCCGCCCGCCTGTGGTGGACCTTCCGCGCCATGGGCCACGATCAGGTCAGGGTGCTCGACGGCGGCCTCGCCAAATGGCGGGCGGAAGGCCGGCCCCTGGAGACGAACAGCGCAAGCGTTGTCCCCACCCCGGCTCGCTTCACGGCCACGAGCAGCCCTGCGCTGGTGCGCAGCTTCGACCAGGTGAAGGCGGGGACCGAAGCCGTGGTGGACGCCCGCTCGGCCGCGCGCTTCACAGGCGAGGCGCCCGAGCCGCGCGCCGGGCTGAAGAGCGGGCACATGCCCGGCGCCCTCAACGTTCCCCACAGCGAAATCCTCGCCAACGGGCGGCTGAAATCGGCCGAAGCGCTCGCGGT
>JBARAK010000486.1:0-4755 GCA_049791955.1 Caulobacteraceae bacterium | reverse complement strand
GCCTTCAGCAGCATCTGCCAGACCCTCGACAGGGCCGGCGCGGAAGCCTGGGCCCCCACCGCCGCCAGCCGCGCCGCCTGTTCGCTCGGAAGCGCCAGGGCGTCGGACCCGAGGGTGCGGGCCACCGCCGACCCGTGGGCGTGCTCCAGCAGGTCCAGCATCACCTGGCCGGGGTCGGCGCCGAAGCCGTAGAGGGTGCGGAACCCCTGGATCGCCTCGGCCGCCTTGCCCTGCATCGCCGCTTCGAACAGGGCGATGGTCTGGCTGCGGTCGGCCAGGCCCAGCATGTCGCGCACGGCCGCGGTAGAAACCAGCTCGCCCCGGTCGGCCTGGACGATGGCCTGATCCAGCAGCGACTGGCCGTCGCGCACCGAGCCTTCGGCCGCCCGCGAGATCAGGGCCAGCGCCTCGGGCTCGATGCGGGCGCCTTCGATCTCGCAGAGGCGCTCAAGGTTGCGGGCCAGCACGTCGGGCTCCACCCGCCGCAGGTCGAAGCGCTGGCAGCGGGACAGGATGGTCACCGGCACCTTACGGATTTCGGTGGTGGCGAAGATGAACTTGGCGTGGGGCGGCGGCTCCTCGAGCGTCTTCAGCAGGGCGTTGAACGCCGCCGTCGACAGCATGTGGACTTCGTCGATGATGTAGACCTTGTAGCGGGCCTCGACCGGCGCATAGCGCACGCTGTCGAGCAGCTCGCGAATCTCGTCGACCTTGGTGCGGGACGCGGCGTCCATCTCCAGCACGTCCATGTGCCGCCCCTCGATGATGGTGCGGCAGTGCAGGCCCTCGATCGCGAGTTCGATGGAGGGCTGGTGGACGGTGTCGGATTCGTAGTTCAGCGCGCGCGCCAGCAGGCGGGCGGTGGTGGTCTTGCCGACCCCCCGCACCCCGGTGAGCATGAAGGCGTGCGCGATGCGGCCCGAGGCGAAGGCGTTGCCCAGCGTGCGGACCATGGCCTCCTGGCCGATCAGGTCCTCGAACTTGCGGGGCCGGTACTTGCGCGCCAGCACCTGGTAGGCAGGCTGGTCCGCAGAAGTCGGCGCGGCTGCGGGTGTGGCCGGAGCGGAGGAAGCGGATGCAGAAGTGGCTGGCGCGCCGAACATATCCTCGGTGTTCGGGTCGTATTCGGCGACGTCCGCTTCAGGATCGGGAGCGTCCAGATCGAGATCGGCGTCGGTCATCGTGCTTGGCGCCCCGTCCTTCGACAAGCTCGGATGAGGCTGCAGAAGGAGCGAGGCTCCCTTGGCTAAGGCCTCTCAGCGGTCCCGTCCCGAGCCTGCCGAGGAACGAAGCCGTCGCACGATGGCGAGGGGAAGGGTGGAGACTGGACAGCGACCCGAAACGAAACTCGTTACGGCTGCTTCCTTCCGGACCTGACCGGGTTGGCGAGGGTTCCGCCCGCCGCCAGCCTCCGCCCTCAATATCGCGTGACGGACACGACCGCGCAAGAGCGCCTGACACCATGGGACTTGGCGTTACGGGGCCCTGCGGCCATAAACCGCCCAGCAACGAAGACCATCCATGCCCTCATCGCCCCCGCTGAACACCTACGCCGGCAATCCATTGGACCGGGCCAGCTATCGTCGCGTCGATCCGGCCTGGATCGCGGAACGCCAGGCCGACGGCGCCGCAAGGGTCGCGGTGTTCTGGAACGGAGCGCCGCTGGTGCAGGATGCGGCGGGGGATCGCACGCGCCTGAGCTACATCGGCCCTTCCTTGGGTAAGATGATCGCGGAAAGCGAATCGCGCTGGGTGTTCCTGGGCCTGGACGCGGACGAGGCGGCGGTGTTCGCGATCGACATCGACGCTCCGGCCGATCCCGCAGCCGGCGAACTCCAGGGCCATGGCCGCTTCGGGCAACTTCGGGAGCTGGCGCTGCAACTTTCCCCGGACGAGGCCGGGATCGCCGCCACCGCGCGGGCGGTGTTCGAATGGAGCCGTCGCACGCGCTACTGCGGGGTCTGCGGCAATCCCACCCGCGCGGCGGAAGGCGGCTGGAAGCGGATCTGCACCGTCTGCGCGAACGAACACTTCCCTCGGACGGACCCGGTGGTGATCATGCTGCCAACCCAGGGCGAGCGCTGCCTGCTGGGCCGCCAGGCTTCATGGCCGCCCGGACGCTTCTCCGCCCTGGCGGGCTTCATGGAGCCCGGCGAGACCATCGAGGAAGCCTGCGCGCGGGAACTCGGCGAGGAAGCGAAGCTCCGCACCCTGTCGGTGCGCTACCACTCCAGCCAGCCCTGGCCCTTCCCCGCCAACCTGATGATCGGGCTGTTCGCGGAGGTCGCCCCGGGCGAGGCCACGCCGGACCAGACAGAGCTTGAAGAAGTGCGCTGGTTCAGCCGGTTGGAACTCGCCGAGGTGCTGGCGGGCCGTCACGAGGTGAAGCCGCCGCCGCCCTTCGCCATCGCCCATAACCTCATCCGGGCGTGGGCCGAGGGTGAAGCCGGCTGATCGGTCGGGTCTTTAGATCACCGGAGGCGCCGGGGGCTGCGCGCCGCCGCTGGCCGCCAGTTCGGCCTTTCGGCTGGCCAGCGCCCACTGGACGCCGATCACCGCGCCCTTGACCACCGGCAGCAGCACCAGCGTCAGCACGGCCACCAGCGGCAGGGTGGTGCTGAGCACCAGCCAGATCGGCGACTTCCAGATGAACGGGAAGAACAGCAGCGGCCCGACCACGATGTGGCCGACGATCAGGATGGTGAAATAGGGACCGGCGTCGTCCGCGCGGTACTGGCCGTTATCGTTGCCGCAAACCGTGCAGGGCGACTGGACCGTGAGGTAGCCGGCGTAGAGCGCGCCCTCCCCGCAGTTCGGGCAGCGCCGCTTCAGCCCACGGCTCAATCCCAGCAGGGAGCGATTAGATTCGGCCTTTGGGCCCGGGGCGGCGTCCGACATGATGGGTCATAGGTGAGCATGGGCCCGGTGGACACAAGGTCCGCTTTTTCGATTGCTCCGCTTCCGGTCCAGCTTCGCGGCGCCTAGATTGTTCCGCGACAGGAGCTGAAATGATCGAGATTCTGGAGCTGCGGGGGTCGGCCGCGGCCAAGGCGGGTTCGAACCGCGCCGCATCGGTGCTGGAAACCGGCGGGCTGGTGCTATTTCCCGAGATGGCCTTCGCGCTCGAAGCGGACGAACGTCCCCTGATCGATCCGGCCATCCTCAGCGGCAAATCGAAGAACGTCAGCCTGGACCCTGTGACCGGCCGGGTCGGCGGCGTGGACGTGGACGAGGCGGCCCAGGCGGCGCTCGCGCGCATGCTGACGCGCTTCGCCGACTACGCCGAAGACCTGATCGGCGAGCTCACGCCCCGCTACGCCGGCGCGCTGCAGCGGCGGCGCACCAGCTTCCGCCCCGGCTCCATCGCCACCCGGGCCCTCAGCCCGCGCAAGGACGATCGCCGGCTGCACACCGACGCCTTCCCGTCCAATCCCGTCCAGGGGCGGCGCATCCTGCGGGTGTTCGCCAACATCAACCCCGTTGGCCAGGATCGTGTCTGGGAACTGGGCGAGGACGACTTCCAGACCCTGACCGAGCGCTACCGTGATCGCCTGGGCGGCGCGCCCCGGTCGGCCTGGCTCATGGAGCGCCTGGGCCTGACCAAGGGCCGGCGATCCGGCTACGACGAGGCGATGCTGCGGCTGCACGACGCCGCCAAGCTCGACGACGACTACCAGCGCAGCGCAGGCAAGCGGCGCATCGTCTTCCCCGCCGGCTGCATGTGGGTAGTCTACACCGACTCCGTCCTGCACGCCGCCCTCTCCGGCCAACATGCGTTGGAACAGACCTTCCTGATGCCGCCGGAAGCGATGGAGACGCCCGCGCTGGCGCCCGTGCGCATTCTTGAACAGGTTAGCGGCCGCTCCCTGGTCTAAGGGCTCGGGGCAGGCCTTCGCCGCCCAGGTAGCGACGAAATGAAAAAGGGCTCCGGGATGTCCTCCCGGAGCCCCATCGTATCAACGGCTTTGACGCGATCAGGCGCCGGTGCTGGCGGCGGCGGGCTCGGCCGCCTTCGCCTTGGCCTTGTGATGATGAGCCTTGGCGTGGCCTTCGGACAAACCCGCCCGGGCGACGCAACGATCCTCGCCCCGATGCGTGCAGGGCGGATATTCCGCCGGCGGCTGGCCGGCCGGAGCATTGGACACCACATTCCCGGCGTCGGCCGGGGCCGCAGCGGGCTGCGCGGCAGGTTGCGCGCCGGGCTGCATGTCCTGCGCGAAAGCAGTCGCCCCACACATCAGGGTCGCCGCCATGGCGGTCGCCATAAGACGCTTCATGAGCCTCTTCTCCTTTTGCTCAAGGCGCCAGAATGGCGCTGGCTTTCCGGGGCCATCCCCGGCTCACGAGCGTTTTCGAAACGCCGTATCGGGAATTTGGTTCAGCCAAGCTCGCCATTACCGCGAAGACCTCGTCGGCCTTGCAACCGCTCTGAAGATTGAGCTTCGAACGCCTCTCTCACCTTCGATCATCCCGCCAAAACTGATCCGGCGATTTTTTCAAGCTGACGCCTACATGAACGTCACCTTCCGGATGAGTTCAGCCGCCGCCCCCTAGAACGGCACTGTCGAACAACGGCGCCGCCCCGAACATCTCGGGACGCGCAGATGGACGGAAGGAGATCGAGATGATCAAGAAGATCCTGACGGCCGCGGCTGCGGCTCTGACCCTGGGCGGCGCGGTCGCCGCGACCGCCACCCCCGCCGCGGCGGCTGGCTGGCACGGCGGATACGGTGGTTATCACGGCGGCTACCATGG
>JBARAK010000485.1:0-5219 GCA_049791955.1 Caulobacteraceae bacterium | reverse complement strand
CGCCCCCGTCAGCGCCGCCGCCAGCACCAGCCCGGCCAGAACCAGCCCGGAAACACCCCTGCGCATCCCCGTCTCCACATCCAGCCCAGGCCGGCCGATCCCACGCCCAGTTGGGCGCATAATCATTCCCATGTCGAGATCGGGCCTTCCCAGCGACCCGTTCGGGCTCAGGCAGCCTTGCGCCCAGGGCTCCCGTCCGCAACCCTGCGGCGCGGCGTGGCCCCTGGCGGGTCATGCGCATGATAACCAAGGCGTGCAGGGTCCCAGATGTTGAGCGCGAACTACGCGGCCTATGAAGCGGCGAGCCCCTATTTCGAGCTGGTGCGGGGCGCGCTTGGCGACTTGGTCGATGGCGAGCACTTCTTCGACATCGTCGCCGACGACCTTGTCTATGAGGTGCTGTACGACTTTCCGGGCTGGCCCCGCATTGTCCGGGGGCGCGCCGGCCTGATGGCCCAGTTCGTCGGCTACTGCGAGAACATCCGGCTGCAATCCGCCGACAAGCTGATCGTGCACAAGACGGACGACGGCCAGGTCGTGGTCATCGAATACGAAGTCCACGGGACAATCCTGGCGACCGGGGTGAAATACGACAACCGCTTCGCCTCGATCATCCGCATCGCGCATCGGAAGATCGCGCACTGGCGGGACTACATGGACTCCCTGGCGGCCTGGAACACGCTGACCGCGCGCGCCCCTTCTTCTCCTCCCCTGCCTTAGCGGAGAAGGTGGCCGCGAAGCTGACGGAGGGGGCTCGCGGCGCGCTCATCTATTGGTCAGCTGATCGAACCTGTCGGCCTCTCCGGGTCGCCAATCGTCGCTCAGGCCGCCGAAGCGGGTGTGGAACATCTCGTCCCCCGGATGCTGGGTGAACTCCAGATTGAGGTTCTCGTCGGTGAAGCCCAGGATGTCCTGGCAGGCGCGGACCAGCTTCCAGGCCAGGGCTTCGCGCCTCTGCCTGTCACGCCCCTCGCGGATGTCGCACATCAATATGCCCGCGGGATACGGCTCGCCATCGCCGCAGCGCCAGCATCCCCCCTCGCCCAGCTCCCGGATCGAAACGGTGAGGCGGTGCACGTTGGACGCCATCTCGGCGGCGTAAATCTCGCCGAGACGCCTGGCCAGCCGCCGCTTGTCGTCGACCGAATGCCGGAAGGGCGTATCCAGCTGGAGGTAGGGCATGTCGTGTCTCCCACAGGGTCCGCAGCCGCACGGACCGCCCGCACCGCGCATCCGCCCAGCCCCAAATTTTCCTCATGGTCTGGCTGCAGTCTTATCTTTTGCCATGCCGCACGGAAACGGGCGATCGTTCGGCCGGGACGCGGATGGGAAGCCTGGAACGTGAGACGGCGAGATTTCCTTTGGGGCGGGCCGGCCCTCCTGGCCACCCAGGCGAATGGCCACGAGGCTCCCATCGCCGCGGTCGCGCGGTACGAGCGGGCGAGCGGCGGGCATATCGGCTTCTACGCCGAGAACCTGCGCACCAGACGAAAGCTATCGTGGCGGGCGGGGGAGCGCTTTGTCATGTGCAGCACGTTCAAGGCGTCGCTGGCGGCCTTGGTGCTCAGCCGTGTCGATCGCCACCGGGACAGCCTTGAGGAGATGATCGCCTACGGCCCCGCCGACATGCAGGGCTGGTACGCCCCCGTCGCGCAGGCCAACCTTGGCAAGGGCGCCCTCTCCGTTCGGGAGATGTGCGCGGCGGCCGTCCAGTACAGCGACAACACCTGCGCCAGCCTGTTGCTCTCCAGGGTTGGCGGCCCGGCGAGCGTCACCGCGTTCTGGCGCGGCATCGGCGACGACGTCAGCCGCCTCGACGACCCCGAGCCCTATCTGAACCGGACCCCCCTGGGCGGCGTGAAGGACACCACCACGCCGACGGCGATGGCGAACACGTTCAAGCGGCTGGTGTTTGGACAGGTCTTGTCGGACCCATCCCGCCACACCTTCACGGGCTGGCTGCTGGGCGGCAAGACCGGCGACAATCGGCTGCGGTCGGGCCTGCCGGCGTCCTGGACGACCGGCGACAAGACCGGCAACAACGGAAAGGATGCGGCAGGCGACATCGCGGTCACCTGGACATCCTCCAACGCCCCCATCGTGATCGCGGCCTATACGCGGGGCGGATCGCCCACGGCGGAGCAGTTCGCCACCGCCTTTCAGGGCGTCGGCCGCTTCGTCGCCGCGACCCTCGGCGGCGATGAGCGGGCGGATCAGGCCCCCGGTACGCGGAAGAGATAGTCGCCGGCGCCGAGATAGCGGGCCGCCGGACTGGTCGCCGGCATGCGATGCACCGCCGCCTCGACCCGCTGGGCGACATAGCCGAACGGCTGCAGCAGGGCCCAGAGGTCGTCCGGGGTATGGCGGCCCCGCGTCAGCCACTCGGCCGAGACCTCCAGGAACAGGGCGGGCTTGAAGCGGGCGATGGTGTCCAGGCCCCCCTTGATGACCTGGACCTCCCAGCCCTCTACATCGACCTTGATGAAATCGAGCCGCCCGATCCCTTCACGCTCCACCATCGCGTCCAGGGTCTGGAGCGCGGTGGTCTGGACCATGTGCGCGTCGCCCTGGGGCCCGTCCCGTAGGTGGGCGCGGCCGTATCCCAGCGATCCGCGCGGCGTGAGCGGCGTGTACAGGACCGCCGCTCCGGGCGCGTCGGACAGGCCCATCGGCAGCACGCGCACGTTCCTGATCCGGTTCCACGCCAGCGCCGGCCGCAGGATCGACCGGGCGTAGAGCGACGGCTCGACCGCATAGACCTTCCCCGTCCTGGCCATCCGGGCGAACAGCTTGGTGAACTGCCCGGCATGGGCGCCGACATCCATGACCACCGCGTCCTCGGGGACGAATGGCTTGAACAGCTGTTCCAGTTCGCCGTGATGCTGGCGGAGCGCCGCCTTGGCGACATGGGCGGTCCAGGTCGCGCGCTGGCGCGGCGTGAGTTGCAGAGCGTGCATGGTCGCCTTGTCTGAACAGGGCCGACGCATATGCCCTCGCGGCTTTGTTCGAATAAGACGTACAAATCCGGACAGGCTGATGAGAAGGATCGCGCAATGACGGCCAGCATGATGGAGCTCGAAGCGGTCCTGGCGGTGGCGCGCACGGGCGGATTCCGCGCCGCGGCGCGCGAACTCGACGTCTCGTCCTCAGCCCTCAGCCACGCGATAGCGAGCCTGGAAGAGCGGCTGGGCGTGCGCCTGTTCAACCGCACCACCCGCAGCGTCTCGCTCTCCGCCGCCGGCGAGCAGTTCGTGGCCGAGGTCGCCCCCGCGCTCGGCGCGATCCGCTCGGCGATCGACCACGCAGGCGAGCACGCCGATGAACCCACCGGCGCGCTCAGGCTCAACATGTCCACGACCACCGCGCGTGTGTTGCTGAAGCCGCTGATCCTGGAATATCAACGGCGCTATCCGCGCGTCGACCTGGAGATCGTCACCGACGACGCCCTGAGCGATGTGATCGGCCAAGGTTGCGACGCGGGCATCCGGCCGACCGAGACCGTGCAGCCCGACATGATCGCCGTACCGATCGCCGCTCCCAGCCCGTTCCGGGTGGTCGGCGCGCCGGCCTATTTCGAGGGACGGCCCCGACCGACCCATCCCGGCCAGTTGGGGGAACACCGCTGCATCCGCGCGCGATTGGCCAGCGGCAGGATATGGCGATGGGAACTGAAGCGCGGGGTGGAAGCCTTCCTGATCGAGCCGCCGGGCTCGCTGATCCTGGACGAGAACGGCCTGGTGCGCGAGGCTGCGGTGGCGGGCGCCGGCCTCGCCTACCTGCTCGACGAGGCCGCGGTGCGGGAGGATCTGGCGGCGGGGCGGCTGATCTCCGTACTGTCCGACTGGACCACCACCTGTCCGGGCCTGTCGCTGTACTATGCCGGACGCCGCAACCTGCCCAGCCGCCTGAGGGCCTTCATCGACCTGACCCGCGAGGTCGACATCAGGGGGGCTGCGTAGCGAAACGCCGCCCGGCGGTTCCCACATGGACCAGGCCGCTTCAGCCCTGAGCTCGGCGCGTCATCCCACGCCCTCCAGGCGCCAGCGGATATCCTGGCAGGCCGCCGCTATGAGACCGCCCAGCGCCGCGGCGTCCACCGGCCGTCCCCAGTGCAACTTCACGTGCCGCATGCGCTTGCCGGCGCCTTCCAGCAGCCCGGCGGGGTCGTCCAGCGCCGCCCCATGGAAGAAGCCGACGTTCACGTGCGCGCTGAAGGCGTCGACATAGCCGAACGCCGCCTCGCCCACGCAGGCGGTGGGATGGCCGTCGTGCAGCAGCTCGCGCACATCGGCGCCGCAGCCGCGCATGCGCTCGAACCAGGGCTGCGCCAGTCGTCGCAGCTCGTGGTCAGGCGCCGAGAACCAGGCGTCGACGCCTGGATCGCGCTGGACGGCGCTGGGGAACACCATGAGCTTTTCCACCCGGCCAGATTGCCACCCTGGCGCGCGATGTCGAGGTGGGTCCGTGGAGGCGCCGCCTCACGCCTGCGGCTGTGACGGCGGCGGTGGCCGGCGGTGGGGCGGGCGGCGGACCAGGTCCTGGGCCTTGGTGTGCGGCAGGGTGTCGAGGGTGAGATAGCCGCGCCCATCGGGATCGAGCAGGTCGAAGCGCTGGCCGGCGCGGGTCTTGAAGTCGGCCAGGCTGATGCGGCCGGTGAAGCTGAGGTCGGAGGCGGCGACGGGCTCGGGCTCGCTCAGCAGGTTGTAGGGCGCGGCGCCCACCAGGCCGTCGTCAACGCCGGGGGTGGTCTGGGAACTGCTCGAACCGCCGCTGTTCCCGTGGTGGCGTCCGCCGCCCCCTCCTCCGCCGCCCAGGCCGCCTATGCCGCCCTGGATCAGCTCCAGTTCAGCAACGGGCCACAGCCGCACGGGCCCCGCGCCGGGCAGGGTCAGCGAGACGCCCCGGCCGGCGCCGACCGCGATCTCCGGCACGACCACATGTTCATAGGCCCGCAGCTCGTCGCCATCGATCTGGTCGTCCCGGTTGCGGTCGAGCACGCGGAAGAACCGCACCGCGTCGGCGATGAACTCGGCCCGGTCGAGCTGGCCGTCGTGGTTGGTGTCGGCCTGATGGAACCAGGCGACCACGGGATAGGGCTCGCCGCCCCGGGCGCGGAAGGGCTCACCACAGGGGCTGATGAACAGCATCGCGCGGCCGCCCGGCTCGGGACGGTCCGGATCGGCGGACGCATCCCCATCGGGCCGGTGATGACCATAGGC
>JBARAK010000484.1:0-1698 GCA_049791955.1 Caulobacteraceae bacterium | reverse complement strand
CGCCCTGGCCCGCCGCTCGGCCAACCCGCTGCGCGAACGCACGGTGCTGCGCGCCGACGACCTGGTGCTGGACCGGCTGTCGCGCACGGTGCGCCGGGCGGGGCGCGAGATCGACCTGCTGCCGCTGGAGTTCAAGCTGCTGGAGTTCCTGCTGCTGCACGCCGGCCAGATCGTCACCCGCACCATGCTGCTGGAGCGGGTGTGGGGCTTCCACTTCGACCCGCGCACCAACATCGTGGAGACCCATATCAGCCGCCTGCGCGCCAAGCTGGACGGGGAGGGCGCCGTCGCCCTGATCTCCACCGTGCGCGGCGCCGGCTATGTGATCGGAGCGGCGTGATGGGCTTCGCTTCCATCGGTCGGCGCTTCACCGGCGTGCGCTGGGCCTTCGCCCGCACCGGGGTGCGCCTGGCCTTGCTCAACGCGGCGGTGGTGGTGGTGGCCTTCGCCCTGGCCGGCTGTTTCAGCCTGCTGTCGATCCAGCGCCTCAGCCGGGCGGACATGCGCGACCGCCTGCGGGGCGAGGCGGTGTCGATGGAGGACGAGTTCCGCCAGAAGGGCTCGGCCCACCTGTCCCACACCGTCGCCAAGCGCACCCGGCTGTGGCGCGGATTCGAATACCGGCTGACCGATCCGGCCGGGATCTATCGCGGCGGGCGGCTGCCCGGCGGCGAGGCCCTGGGCTGGGCCGAGGCCCGGGGCGTGAAGTTCGCCGACGGCCCCGGCGCGCGCAGCTTTCTGATGTTCTCCGAACGCATGCCGGACGGCTCGGTGCTGAGCGTGGGCCAGGACCTGTCGGTGGAGGCCCAGCAGATGGCGGCCACCGCGCGCAGCCTGCTGCTGGCCGGCCTGGTCGGCGTGGGCTTCTGCCTGTGCGTGGCCTACGCCTTCAACCGGCGCACCTGGCGGCTGATCGCCCGCATCTCCGAGGCCGCGCGCCAGGTCACCGACGGGCGGCTGGACGTGCGGGTGGCGACCCGGCCGGGAACGCCCCACGACGACATCGAGGAGCTGGGCCAGGCGTTCAACGGCATGCTCGGTCGCATCGGCGTACTGCTGGAGCAGCTGCGCCAGGTGACGGTGGACATCGCCCACGACATGCGCACGCCCTTGACCCGCGTGCACCAGAAGCTGGAACGGCTGGAGGCGCGCGCCGCCCACGACCCGGCCCTGGTCGGCGAGGTGAAGAGCGTGGAGGCCGACATCGCCGAGGTGCTGCGCACCTTCGACGCCCTGCTGCAGCTCTCGGAGATCGGCGGCCAAAAAGGCGGCTCGGCCGATCCGCTGGTGGACCTGGGCGAGATCGCCGAGCGCGTCGCCGAGGCGTTCCGTCCCGACATCGAGGAAAGCGGCCGTAGCCTGGAGGTGCATTGCCCCTCCGCCCAGGTGCGCGGCGACGGCCACCTGCTGTCCCAGGTGGTGGCCAATCTGCTGGAGAACGCCCTGCGCTACACCCCCGCCGGCGCCCGCATCGCGGTCGAGGTGACCGAGGGCGAGGCGCCGCGCCTGCGGGTCAGGGACGACGGTCCGGGCATCCCGGCCGACGCGCGCGGTGCGGTGCTGAAACCGTTCGTACGCCTGGAGCCCAGCCGCCACATGCCCGGTTCGGGCCTGGGCCTGTCCATCGTCTCGGCCATCGCCGCCCGTCACCAGGCCCGTCTCAGCCTGACCGACCGCGCGCCCGGCCTGCAGGTCGAG
>JBARAK010000483.1:0-22518 GCA_049791955.1 Caulobacteraceae bacterium | reverse complement strand
GACCGGCCGCTGGGCGCTGCTGAAGCTTTTGACCGGTGGCTTGCGGGTGGGCGTGTCGGCGCGGCTGGCAAAGCAGGCGCTGGCGGGCCTGGGCGATGTGCCCATCAGCGATATCGAAGAAGTGTGGCACAGCCAGGAACCGCCTTATGGCGATCTGTTCGCCTGGCTGGAAAAGCGCAGCGACAAGCCCAGCACCGACACACCGGGCCGCTTCCGGCCGGTGATGCTGGCCCAGGCGATCGACGAAGCGGCCGACTTCGCGCGCTACGCCGCCGCCGACTACGCGGCCGAATGGAAGTGGGACGGCATCCGGGTCCAGGCCGTCAACGAGGGCGGCCGGCGCGCCCTGTACAGCCGCACCGGCGACGACATCGGCCAGGCCTTCCCCGACGTGCTGGAGAGCCTGACGTTCGAGGGCGTGATCGACGGCGAGCTGCTGGTGATGCGAGAGCACAGGATCGGCGGCTTCGGCGACCTGCAGCAGCGGCTGAACCGCAAGACCACCAGCGCCGCTCACCTGGCCAAGTATCCCGCCGGCGTGCGCGCCTACGACCTGCTGATGGAGGGGAGCGAGGACCTGCGCGAGCTGCCTTTCTCCGCCCGCCGCCAACGGCTGGAGGCGTTCGTGGCGCGCCTGGGCGATCCGCGCATCGACCTGTCACCGCTGGCGCCCTTTTCGGACTGGAACGAACTGGCCCGCATCCGCGCGGCCCCGCCGCCGGGCGATCCGGAGCTGAGCGAAGGGCTGATGCTGAAGCGCTGGGATTCGCCCTACCAGGCCGGGCGGCCCAAGGGGCCGTGGTTCAAGTGGAAGCGCGACCCGCACCTGATCGACGCGGTGCTGATGTACGCCCAGCGCGGCCATGGCAAACGCTCGGGCTTCTATTCCGACTACACCTTCGGGGTCTGGCGCGAGGACGCCAACGGCGACCGCGCGCTGACCCCGGTGGGCAAGGCCTATTTCGGCTTCACCGACGAAGAGCTGAAGCAGCTCGATAAATATGTGCGCGACCACACCGTCGATCGCTTCGGGCCGGTGCGCTCGGTGCGCGCGGACAAGGACTTCGGCCTGGTGCTGGAGGTGGCGTTCGAGGGGCTGCAGCGCTCGTCACGCCACAAGTCCGGCGTGGCCATGCGCTTCCCGCGCATCAACCGCATCCGCTGGGACAAGCCGGCGCGCGAGGCGGACGAACTGGCGACGCTGGAGGCCCTGCTGGAAGCCCGCGCCGGGGACGGTTGAGCGGAATTACGCCTGGGGCGCCGGCGCCATCCAGACCTGCCCGGTGCTCAGGTCGAGCGTCAGGTTCCAGCCGGCCAGGGCGCTGCGGCCGATGTTGCCGTCCATGATCAGGTCCCGCACACGGGCGGAGCCCTCGATCGGGATATTGCCAGCCAGGTAGAAGCGGGCGTCCTGTGGGCCGTTCTGGCTCGGGTCCAGGCCGAGCAGTTCGGCGACATGCTTGCCGATGACCAGCGTTCCACCATTGCCGGTGTCCAGCTCCATCCAGGCGGTGCCTGACCGGGTGGGCACGGCGGCCGCGACGGCGAGGGCCGCCCCCTCCGCATCGCGCACCAGCCGGCCGGGGACGGCCTTGGCGGTCCTGATTCGCTCGGCGAAGCTTCCCGGCGACTCCACGATGATGCGGTTGGAGGCCGGCTCGATGGTGATCCTGCGGCCGGCGAAGATGTCCAGGCCGAGTGATCCGGCCAGCACCGTCTGGCTGTCGGGCAGCAGGGGCATGATGTCGAACACGCCCGCGGTCGGGGCGATGTAGGTCTGGCCGGAGATGCCGAAGTGGATGTCGTCGCAGCGGGGCAGGTCCAACCGCTCTCCGCTCATGCGAAAGCCGGTCGTCTGGCCCCATGGCTTGCAGCCCATGGTCTGGGCGAACCCGGGCGTCAGGGTCGACAGGCCTTCGCCGGTGTCGAACAGGAAAAGGGCGGGATGGCCGTTGACGCTGGCTTCCAGTCCCTTGCCGGCGCCGGGGATGTCCTGGAGCTGGATGATCGCGGCGGGTTCGGCCCCGCGCGGGGCGGCGTCGGGACCGCGCAGCAGGCCGGGCAGAAGGCTCGCCGCGAGGACCAGGGGGCCGATTCTGGACAACGCTATGAAGGCGCGCTTGGCTCTGGTCATTGAGTCCCCCCGTTCCGCTTCGGCCCATCATACTTTAAAGCCAGCACGACATCCCCTTCCGCGAACAGAGATTCAGCATGAAGACCCGCGCCGCCGTCGCCTTCGAGGCCAAGAAGCCGCTGGAGATCGTCGAGCTGGACCTGGAAGGCCCCAAGGCCGGCGAGGTGCTGGTCGAGATCAAGGCCACCGGCATCTGCCACACCGACGCCTATACGCTGGACGGCCTGGACAGCGAGGGTCTGTTCCCCTCGATCCTCGGCCATGAGGGCGCGGGGATCGTGCGCGAGGTCGGCGCCGGGGTGACCAGCGTGAAGCCCGGCGACCACGTGATCCCGCTTTACACGCCCGAGTGCCGCCAGTGCAAAAGCTGCCTCTCGCGCAAGACCAACCTGTGCACCGCCATCCGCGCGACCCAGGGCAAGGGGCTGATGCCGGACGGCACCACGCGCTTCAGCTACAAGGGCCAGCCGATCTATCACTACATGGGCTGCTCGACCTTCTCGAACTTCACCGTGCTGCCCGAGATCGCGCTGGCGAAGATCCGCGAGGACGCGCCCTTCGACACCAGTTGCTACATCGGCTGCGGCGTGACCACCGGGGTGGGGGCGGTGGTGAACACCGCCAAGGTCGAGCCGGGCTCCAACGTGGTGGTGTTCGGTCTGGGCGGCATCGGGCTGAACGTGATCCAGGGCGCCAGGCTGGTGGGCGCCAACAAGATCGTCGGCGTCGACATCAATCCCGACAAGGCCGAGTGGGGCCGCAAGTTCGGCATGACCGACTTCGTGAACCCGAAGGAGATCGACGGGGACATCGTCGCGCATCTGGTGGCGCTGACCGACGGCGGGGCGGACTACACCTTCGACTGCACCGGCAACACCACGGTGATGCGCCAGGCGCTGGAAGCCTGCCACCGCGGCTGGGGCGTCTCGGTGGTGATCGGCGTGGCCGAGGCCGGCAAGGAGATCGCCACCCGGCCGTTCCAACTGGTCACCGGGCGGGTGTGGAAGGGTTCCGCCTTCGGCGGCGCGCGCGGCCGCACCGACACGCCCAAGATCGTGGACTGGTACATGGACGGCAAGATCGCCATCGACCCGATGATCACGCACCGCCTCACGCTGGAAGAGATCAACAAGGGCTTCGACCTCATGCACGAGGGCAAGTCGATCCGTTCGGTGGTGGTGTACTGACGGCGACTTGGTAGGGAGCGCCCAAGCTCTAATTTCCGCTCATTCCCGCGAAGGCGGGAATCCAGGTCAAATCTGCTGACGCCTGCGAATGAATCTGGATCCCCGCCTCCGCGGGGATGAGCGGTTTGAAGGAAAGCGCACTCGGTCTCTGTTGCTGAGCACTTCCCACGATTCGAAGCCCTTACTTCAAATCCCGAAACGGAGCCGCCCAAGATGTCTCTCGAAACCGTCTCCACCTGGAAGAGCCATGGTGGCGTGCAGGGCGTCTATCGCCATGACAGCCACGAGACCGGGACGGCGATGACCTTCAGCGTCTTCGTCCCGCCCCAGGCGGCTGCCGGCGTCCGGCTGCCGGTGGTGTTCTGGCTGTCGGGCTTGACCAGCACCCACATCAACGTGGTGGAGAAGGGCGGGTACCGTCGCGCCTGCGCCGAGCTTGGCCTGATCCTGGTCGCGCCCGACACCTCGCCACGGGGAGAGGGCGTGCCGACCGATCCGGAGGGCGGCTGGGACTTCGGCCTGGGAGCCGGGTTCTACCTGGACGCCGCCCAGGCGCCCTACGCCGCCAACTACCGCATGGGCAGCTACGTGGCCGCCGAGTTGCCGCGGCTGATCGGCGAGCACTTCCCCGTCGACATCGGGCGCAAAGCGATCAGCGGCTTCTCCATGGGCGGCCACGGGGCGCTGGTCACCGCGCTGCGCAATCCGGGCGCCTACCGCTCGGTCTCGGCCTTCGCGCCGATCTCGACGCCGTCGCAGGTCCCTTGGGGGAGGAAGGCGTTCTCGGGCTATCTCGGCCAGGATCGCGAGGCCTGGGCGCAGTACGACGCCTGCGAGTTGATCGCGCGTGGCCATAAGGTGGCTGAGCTGCTGGTGGACCAGGGGGACCAGGACAGCTACCTGGAAAACCAGCTTCGTCCCGACCTGCTGCAGGCCGCCTGCGCCGAGGCCGGCGTTCCCCTGACGCTGCGGATGCAGCCGGGCTACGACCACAGCTACTACTTCGTCTCCACCTTCATCGCCGACCACCTGCGCTGGCACGCCGAACGGCTGGTCTGACGTCCTCCGGCGAGGTTCAGGGGCGCTTGTAGATGGCGCCGTCCTTCATCACCAAGGCGACGTGGCGGATGGCCTGGATGTCGGTGGTGGGGTCGCCCTCGACCGCGATGATGTCCGCCAGGTAGCCCGCGTGCAGGTGACCCAGGCGGTCCGACTGGCGCAGGATCTTGGCGTCGACCGCGGTGGCGGCGAGCAGGGCCTCCGCGGGGGTCATGCCGTCGCGCACCATCCAGTCCAGTTCGCGCCAGTTATCGCCGTGGGTGAACACCCCGACGTCGGAGCCGCATCCCACCGTCACTCCCAGCTTGCGGGCGAGCGCAAACGCGTGGGCGGCGGCCTTCATGGTCGCGGTGGGGGGCGACTGGCCGGGGACGTAGTGCTGGAAGTAGGTGGCGCTGGCCTCTACCGCGGTCAGGGTCGGCAGGTAGGCGGTTCCCTGCTTGGCCATCAGGGCGAAGGTCGCCTCCGTGCCGTTGTAGCCGTGCTCGATGGTGTCCACGCCCGCGCTGGCGGCGCGACGCATGCCCTCGTCGGTGGAGGCGTGGACGGCGACCGGATGGCCCTCGGAGTGGGCGGCCTCGACCACGGCCTTGAACTCGGTCTCGGTGAACGTCGGCCAGGTCGAGCCGTCGGGGCCGACCCGGTAATCGGCGTAGACCTTCACCCAGTCGGCGCCCGCGGCCATCTGTTCGCGCGCGGCCTTGACGATCTCGTCCACCCCGGAGGCCTCTTGCGCCCCCTGGGTCAGGTCGACCGCGCCAGGATAGTTGCGTCGGGCGGGACCGTAGGCGCCGGTGGCGACGATGGCGCGGGTAGCCACGAACAGGCGGGGGCCGGCGACGATCTCTTCCTGGATCGCCTGCTTCAGCCCCACGTCCGAAGCGCCCGCACCCTCGGTGCCGAGATCGCGCAAGGTGGTGAAGCCGGCCATCAGGGTGGCGGTCGCCTGCTTTCCGGCCCGCAGGGTGCGCACCGCCAGCGGCTCCTTGAGCACCTGATCGTCCCACAGGGTCTCGTTGTAGGGATGCAGGAACAGGTGGGAGTGGATGTCCATCAGCCCCGGCAGCAGGGTGGCGCCCGGCAGGTCGATCACCTCGGCGCCCGACGGGGCGGCGACATCGGCGGCGGGACCGACGGCTGTGATGCGTTCGCCCTGCACCAGCACCGCCCAACCGGTGTGCACGGTCGCATCGTCGGCGGTGAAGACGCGGGCGGGCTTCAGCAGCACGGCGCGTGCATCGGCCGCCTGCGCATGCGGTGTCGCGAGCAACGCCATGAACGCCGCCGCTGTAGCCGTCGCCCTATGCCGAATCTTCATCGTCAGCCCCGGTTCGCACGGCAGGTGAGCGGAGTTCGGGGCGAGCGTAAAGAGGGGGTGGCCGGGAGCGTCGCCCAGAATTTAGTCCGCGGCGCGCCATTAAGCCTAAAATGAAGGCGATGGAGCCGAATGGCGTTCTGCACGCTTGAGCAGCGGAGTGCGTAGCTGGGCGATCGGCTCACATCGCCAGGGTGGACAGGCGCTGAGCATGCTGGCTTTCGATGAGATGTATGGCGCACCGGGGCCGGCGGAGCTCGCCGACGCCCGCTTGGGCTATGCGGCGGTCAAGCGCTGGTTGGACGAGACGCCGAAGGCGCTGTTCGAGGCCCGCCGCCAGCAGGCCGAGCTGCTGTTCCGGCGCATAGGCATCACCTTTGCGGTCTATGGCGAGGCGGAGGCCGAGGAGCGGCTGATCCCCTTCGACATCATCCCCCGCATCCTGACTCAGACGGAGTGGGCGGGGATGGAGCGCGGGCTGGTGCAGCGGGCCCGGGCGCTCAACGCCTTCCTGGCCGACATCTATGGTCCGCGCGAGAGCATCCGCGCCGGGATCGTCCCCGCCGACCTGGTGATGCGCAACCCGCAGTTCCGGCTGGAGATGGTCAACCAGCCGCCGCCGCATGGGATCTACGTCCACGTCGCCGGCATCGACTTGGTGCGCACCGGACCAGACGACTTCTATGTGCTGGAGGACAACTGCCGCACCCCATCCGGGGTCTCCTACATGCTGGAGAACCGGGAGGTGATGATGCGCCTGTTCCCGGACCTGTTCGCCCGCCATCGCGTGGCGCCGGTGGAGACCTATACCGACGCCCTGCTGACCACCCTGCGTTCGGTGGCGCCCGCCCGCGCCCCGGCCGACCCGACCGTGGTGCTGATGACGCCGGGGCTGCACAACTCGGCCTTCTACGAACACAGCTTCCTGGCCGACAAGCTGGGCATCGAGCTGGTGGAGGGGCGCGACCTGTTCGTGCAGGACGAGGTGGTGTTCATGCGCACCACCGAGGGCGCCAAGCGGGTGGACGTGATCTACCGGCGCATCGACGACGAGTTCATCGACCCGCTGGTGTTCCGTCCGGACAGCATGCTGGGCGTATCGGGGCTGATGAGCGCCTACCACGCCGGCAACGTCACCATCGCCAATGCGCCGGGCGCGGGGGCGGCCGACGACAAGGCGATCTACAGCTACATGCCCGAGATCGTGCGCTTCTTCACCGGGGAGGAGCCGATCCTGAAGAACGTGCCGAGCTGGCGCTGCCGCGAGTCGGACTCCCTCGCCCACGTGCTCGAGCACCTGCCGGAGCTGGTGGTCAAGGAGGTCAACGGTTCGGGCGGCTACGGCATGCTGGTGGGCCCGACCGCGTCCAAGGCCGAGATCGAGGCGTTCCGCCAGCGGCTGATCGCGGAGCCCGGCGGCTACATCGCCCAGCCGACCCTGGCGCTCTCCACCTGCCCAACCTTCGTGGAGAGCGGCGTGGCCCCCCGGCACGTGGACCTGCGTCCCTTCGTGCTCAGCGGATCGGACGAGGTGCGGATCATTCCGGGCGGGCTGACCCGGGTGGCGCTGAAGGAGGGTTCGCTGGTGGTCAACTCCAGCCAGGGCGGCGGCACCAAGGACACCTGGGTGCTGGACGCGTGAGGATGCTTTTGAAGGTTTCCGCCGCCTTGATCCCCTCTCCCCTTGCGGGAGAGGAAGGGGCCCATCGCTTGCGATGGGAAGGTGAGGGGTCGCACTGCACTAAGCAGCTGTCAGCGTCGAGAGACCCCTCATCCTCCCCGCTTCGCGGGTCCCCTCCTTCTCCCGCAAGGGGAGAAGGCGTGAAGTTCTTCGCAGGGCAGGAGACGTGATGCTCGCCCGGACCGCCGACGCCCTGTTCTGGACCGCGCGCTACATGGAGCGGGCCGACTATCTCGCGCGGCTGCTGGAGACGGCGCTGCGCGCTGCATCCTTGCCGGTCAGCTACGGCGGCTCCTCCACCGAGTGGGAGAGTGCGGTGGCCTCGGCCGGGGCGGCGGAGCAGTTCTACGCCCGTTACGGCGACGCCAACGAGGAGACGGTGCGTGACTGGCTGGCCTTCAGCCCCGACTACGATTCCTCCATCTTCAACTGCCTGACCACCGCCCGTAACAACGCCCGCGCCGTTCGCACCGCCCTGACGCCGGAGATGTGGGAGGCGATCAGCGACACCGCGACCGAACTCGCCCGCTTCCACCGCTCGGGCATGGGCAGCGAAGAGCTGATCCGTTTCCTGGAGTGGGTGAAGGGAGTGGTGCGCGCCTTCGACGGCGCGGCGCGGCGCACCATGCTGCGCAACGACGTCTACTGGTTCGTGCGGCTGGGCGGCGCGATCGAGCGGGCCGACAACACCGCCCGCATCCTGGACGTGAAGTACCACATCCTGCTGCCCGAGCATGAGCGGGTGGGCGGGTCGCTGGACTACTTCCAGTGGTCCACCATCCTGCGCGAGGTGTCGGCCAACACCGCCTACCGCTGGGTCTACCGCCAGAGCGTGAAGCCGTGGCTGGTGGCGGACCTGCTGATCCTGAACCGGGAGATGCCGCGCTCGCTGGCGAGCTGCTACGAGGTGATCTCGCGCCAGACCGACCTGCTGGCCGAGGCCTATGGCCGGAGGGGGCCGAGTCAGCGGCAGGCGCGCGCGATGCTGGCCCGGCTGACCGCGGCCCGGATCGAGGACATCTTCCAGTCGGGCCTGCACGAGTTCATCAGCGGCTTCCTCGTCGACAACGCCAGGCTCGGCGGAGCGATCGCCGAGCAGTACCTGAGCTGAACGGAAGGCCGACGGATGCGCGTCAAGGTCGACTATGTGACCCGCTACGAATACGACGCCCCCGCGCGGCTGATCCAGCAGGTGCTGCGCCTGACGCCCCGTCCGCACGAGGGCCAGCATGTGTGCGCGTGGCGGCTGGAGATCGACGCGGACGGCCGGGTGCGCTCCGGCGAGGATGCGCTTGGCAACCTGACCCACACCCTGTCGGTCGCCGGTCCGATCCGGCGCCTGGCGGCGCGGGTGACCGGGGAAGTCGAGACCTTCGACACCGGCGGCGTGGTGGGCGGCGCGGTGGAGCGGTTCCCGCCCGAGGTATTCCTGCGCGAGACGCCCCTGACCCATTGCGACCCGGCGCTCCATGCTTTCGCGGCCGAGATGGCGGGGGCGAGCGTCACGGCGCTGGGCCGTCTGCACGCGCTGCTGGAGGCGCTGCATGCGCGGGTGGCGTTCGACACCGACCCCACCGATTCGGGCACTTCGGCCGCCCAGGCCTTCGCCATGAAGCGCGGGGTCTGCCAGGACCTCAGCCACATCTTCATCGCCACGACGCGCGCCATGGGCCTGCCCGCGCGCTATGTCTCCGGCCACCTGGCCCGCGGCGACGGCGAGGTCGACCAGGAGGCGGCCCACGCCTGGTGCGAGGTCCACATTGAGGACCTGGGCTGGGTCGGCTTCGACGCGGCCAATGGCGTCTGCCCGACGGAGTCCTATGTGCGGGTCGCCGTCGGCCTCGACTACCTCGGGGCGGCGCCGGTGCGTGGGAGCCGCTATGGCGGCGGCGGCGAACAGCTCGACGTGAAGCTACGCGTCACCCAGGCCGACCAGTAAGCTGGTCCGAAGAGTCGCCCGAGCGTACAGAGGCGACCGGACGGCCGGGAGGAACGGATCCATGACCTATTGCTGCGGCCTGCTCCTGAGGGACGGCCTGGTGATGATCGCCGACACCCGCACCAACGCCGGGGTCGACAACATCTCGGTGTTCCGCAAGCTGCACACGGTCGAGGGGCCGGACCGCTTCCTGGCCATCACCACGGCGGGCAACCTGTCGGTCACCCAGTCGGTGCTGAGCGTTCTGGACGCCGGGGTGCGCGACCCCGCCACCGACGAGCTGATCAGCCTGCATTCGGTCCATGACATGTTCGCCGCCGCCAAGCTGGTGGGCGAGACCGTGGCCTCCGTGCGCAAGAAGATCGCCGAGGCGGTCGAACCGGAGATCTCCGCCGACGTGACCCTGCTGTTCGGCGGCCAGATCGCCGGCGGGCCGATGCGGCTGTTCCTGATCTACAGCGAGGGCAACTTCTTCGAATGCCTGTCCGACACCCCCTACCTCCAGGCTGGGGAGACCAAGTACGGCAAGCCGATCCTGCTGCGCTCGGTGACCTATGAGACCGACCTGTACGAGGCGCTGAAGGTGGGACTGGTCTCCTTCGACAGCACGCTGAAATCCAATCTGGCGGTGGGCATGCCCATCGACCTGCTGATCCTGCGCCGCGACGAGCTCAGCCCAGAACTGGCCCATCGCATCGAGGCCAACGACCCCTATTTCCACGACCTGGGCGAGCGGTGGTCGGGCGCGCTCCGCACCGCGATCCAGGACATCCCCCCAGTGCCGTACGGAGCCGATTAAGGCGGGGGTGAACTCGGGACCCGCCTCAGGCGAAGCCGGCCCCGGTCCGTTCAGCCCTTCTTGGCCAGCCGCTCGATCTGCTTCTGCATCTCGTCCAGCCGGCTCTTCAGGTCGGCGATGGAGTCGTCCTCGGCCGCTGGAGCGGGCGGGGCCGGAGACGGCGTGGGGGCCTGGGCCTGGGCCTCGGTGGCGGGGTAGGCGAAGGGGGTGAACATCTTCATCGCCCGGTCGAACAGGGCCATGTTCTGGCGCACCTGCTCCTCGAACATTCGGCCGCTCGCGAAGGGGGCGGGGAAGCCGGAACCCAGGCCGGCCCCCAGCGGGCTGAGCTGCTCGCGCAACCGGTCGCCCTGGCGCGCGAAGGCGTCCAGCGACATCTCCAGGTAGCCGGGCACCAGGGCCTGGATCTGGTTTCCGTAGAGCTGGATCAGTTGGCGCAGGAACTGGATCGGCAGCAGGTTCTGGCCGCTGTTTTCGGCCTCGAAGATGATCTGGGTCAGGACCTGGCGAGTGATGTCCTCGTTGGTCTTGGCGTCGTAGACCACGAAGTCCACGCCTTCCTTCACCATCTCGGCCAGGTGTTCCAGGGTGACGTAGGAACTCGACTGGGTATTGTAGAGTCGCCTGTTGGCGTATTTCTTTATGACCACGCGTTCGCCAGTCTTCTTGGCTTCCGGGCCAGGTTGACCCTGGGTTGTGTCGGACACCTACGCCTCCATCCCACGCCGCAAACGGCGACGTCGGCTGAGACTATCGTGGAACGCCCCTGTTCCGCTAGAGCCTTTCCAGTTCAAGCGAACGCGCTTGGACTGGACAAAAAGGCTCTAAATCAAAAAGTTAGAGCGTGACGGCCGCCGTAACCGGCTTCCACTTTCGGCTGTCACGCTCTACGGTGCGCCGCAGCAGTGATTGCTGACAAACGCCGGTCGCGCCCTTACCATCGCGCCGCTGCAGCTATTTTTGACGGAAGGGTAAATTCCTGAAGACGGAAGGCGCTGTCACCCTCAGCGACGTGGCCGCTCGCGCTGGCGTGTCGATCAAGACCGTGTCGCGGGTGGTCAACCGGGAAGAGAACGTCTCCCGCGAGACCCGTGAGCGGGTCGAAGCGGTGCTGGCCGAGCTCGACTACAAGCCCAACATCTTCGCCCGCAGCCTGGCGGGCTCGCGCTCCTACCTGCTGTCGCTGCTGTTCGACAACCCGAGCCCCAGCTACGTGCTGGAACTGCAGCTGGGCGCGCTGCGCCAGTGCCGTCCGGCCGGCTATCACCTGATCGTGGAGGAGATGGACTCCACCGCCGTGGACTTCGACCGGCAGGTGGCGCGGCTGCTGCAGGGCTCGCTCGCCGACGGCTTCATCCTCACCCCGCCGCTATCGGACAATGTCGAGGTGCTGGGCGCCCTGCACGAACGCGGCCTGCCCTGCGTACGCATCGCACCGTACCTGGGCGGGGAGGCGGGGGCGGCGATCCAGGTCGACGACGCCGGCGCAGCTGGGGACATGACCCTTCACCTGCTGAAGCTCGGCCACCGCCGCATCGGCTTCATCAAGGGCCACGCCGCCCACGGCGCCACCCACCTGCGGCTGGAGGGCTTCCTCAAGGCCTTGCGCACCCACGGACTGGAGAGCGAGGCTGACCTGATCGTGGACGGCGACTTCTCCTCGCGCTCGGGCGTGGAAGCGGCCGAGCGGCTGCTGGGGCGTCGCGACCGGCCCACGGCGATCTTCGCCAGCAACGACGACATGGCGCTGGGGGCGATGATGGTGGCCAACCGGCTGGGGCTGCGCATCCCCGAGGACCTGTCGGTCTGCGGCTTCGACGACAGCCGCACGGCGCTTCTGACCTGGCCCCAGCTGACCACCGTGCGCCAGCCGGTGGCCGACATGAGCGCGGCGGCGGCCGAGCTGCTGATCGCGCGCCACGACACCCCGCCCGGGCGGATGATGTTCGACCTGGAGGTGGTGGTGCGCGGCTCGACCGGAGCTGTTCGATCCTGATTTCGGTCCTGCTGTGGGAGAGGGATGAAGTCCGCGAGGTGGATTCCCTAAACCCGCTCATTCCCGCGGAGGCGGGAATCCAGGGTCAGTCTCACACGTCGGCGGATTTGATCTGGATTCCCGCCTTCACGGGAATGAGCGGGTTTTGAGTGGTCTGCGGACGAACATGGTTGCTCATCCTCCCACCTCGCAGGCCCTCTTCAGATCACGCCCCGCTCGCGCAGCAGGGCCACCACCGTCTCGGCGTGGTCTGCGGGCTGGCCCTGCGCGGCGGCCAGGCGCAGCTCGGGCGTCTCGGGCGCCTCATAGGGGCTGTCGACGCCGGTGAAGTGCTTCAGCTGGCCGGCGCGGGCCTTCTTGTACAGGCCTTTCACGTCGCGCTGTTCCGCTACCGCCAGGGGGGTGTCGACGAACACCTCGAAGAACTCGCCCTCTGGCAGCATAGCGCGCGCCATGTCGCGTTCGGCCCGGAACGGGGAGATGAAGCTGACCAGCACGATCAGGCCGGCGTCGGCCATCAGCCTGGCCACCTCGGCCACGCGGCGGATGTTCTCCACCCGGTCGGCGTCGGTGAAGCCGAGGTCGCGGTTCAGGCCGTGGCGGACATTGTCGCCGTCCAGCAGATAGGTGTGGCGGCCCTCCGCCTGCAGCTTCTTCTCCACCAGGTTGGCGATGGTGGACTTGCCCGCGCCCGACAGGCCGGTGAACCACAGCACCGCGGGTTTCTGGCCCTTGGCGGCGGCGCGGCTCTCGCGACTGACGTCCAGCGCCTGCCAGTGGATGTTGTGGGCGCGGCGTAGCGCAAAGCCGATCATGCCGGCGGCGACGGTGGCGTTGGTCATGCGGTCGATCAGGACGAAACCGCCGAGGTCCTTGCTGCGGGCGTAGGGTTCGAACGCGACGGGCTGGTCGAGCGAGATGTTGCAGATGGCGATGCCGTTCAGCTCCAGCGTCTTGGCCGCCAGGTGCTCCAGGGTGTTGACGTTGATCTTGTGCTTGATCTCGGTGACCGTCGCCCCGACCAGCCGGGTCCCGAGCTTCAGCCAGTAGGGCCGCCCCGACAGCAGCGGCTCCTCGGCCATCCACACCAGGGTGCTCTCGAACTGGTCGGCGACCTCGGGCGGCTGGTCGGCGAGCGCGATGATGTCGCCGCGCGAGCAGTCGATCTCGTCGGCCAGGGTCAGGGTGACCGACTGGCCAGCCACGGCGCGGTCCAGATCGCCGTCGAAGGCGACGATGCGCGCCACGGTGGAGGCGCGGCCGGACGGCAGCACCCGCACGGGATCGCCCGGCTTGACATCGCCCGATGCGATCAGTCCCGCGAACCCCCGGAAGTCAAGGTTCGGGCGGCTGACCCACTGCACCGGCATGCGGAACGGCTGGCCCTGGTCGGCGGCCACGTCCAGCTCGACCGCCTCCAGGTGCTCGATCAGCGAGGGGCCGGCGTACCAGGACATGTTGGGCGAGCGGCTGGCGATGTTGTCGCCCGCCAGGCCCGAGATCGGGATGGCGATGAAGTCCTGGGCCCCGATCGAGGCGGCGAAGGCGCGGTAGTCGTCCAGGATCGCTTCGTAGCTGGCCTGGTCGTAGCCAATCAGGTCCATCTTGTTCACCGCCAGCACCAGGTGGCGGATCCCCAGCAGGTGGGCGAGATAGCTGTGGCGGCGGGTCTGGGTCAGCACGCCCTTGCGTGCATCCACCAGGATCACGGCCAAGTCGGCGGTCGAGACGCCGGTGACCATGTTGCGGGTGTACTGCTCGTGGCCGGGGGTGTCGGCGACGATGAACTTGCGCCGGTCGGTCGAGAAGAAGCGATAGGCCACGTCGATGGTGATGCCCTGCTCGCGCTCCGCCGCCAGCCCGTCCACCAGCAGCGCGAAGTCGATGTCCTGGCCCTGGGTCCCGACGCGCTTGGAGTCCGCCTCCAGCGCCGCCAGCTGGTCCTCGAAGATCATCCTGGAATCGTAGAGCAGCCGCCCGATCAGGGTGGACTTGCCGTCGTCGACGCTGCCGCAGGTGATGAAGCGCAGCAGCGACTTGGCCTGGTGGCTCTCCAGGTAGGCGTCGATGTCCCGGGCCGCGAGCTCGGAGGGGCGGTAGGCGTTGGAGGCGGCCATCAGAAGTAACCCTCCTGCTTCTTCTTCTCCATCGAAGCGGATTGGTCGTGGTCGATGGCCCGGCCCTGGCGCTCGCTGGTGGTGGTGAGCAGCATCTCCTGGATCACCTCGGTCAGGGTCGAGGCCGTCGACTCCACCGCCCCGGTCAGGGGGTAGCAGCCCAGGGTGCGGAAACGGATCGAGCGGGTGACCGGGGTCTCTCCTGGGCGGAGCGGGAAGCGGTCGTCATCCACCATCAGGATCAGGCCATCGCGCTCCACCGTCGGGCGGGGGGCCGCGAAGTACAGCGGTACGATCGGGATATTTTCCAGGTGGATGTATTGCCAGATGTCCAGCTCGGTCCAGTTGGACAGGGGGAAGGCGCGGATGCTCTCGCCCTTGTGCTTGCGCGCGTTGTAGAGCCGCCAGAGTTCCGGACGCTGGCTTTTCGGGTCCCAACGGTGGTTGGCTGAGCGGAAGGAAAAGATCCGCTCCTTGGCGCGTGACTTCTCCTCGTCGCGGCGGGCGCCCCCGAAGGCGGCGTCGAAGCCGTACTTGTCCAGCGCCTGCTTCAGGCCCTGGGTCTTCCAGATGTCGGTATGGACCGACGAGCCATGGTCGAACGGGTTGATCCCGGCCGCCAGCGCCTCGGGGTTCTGGTGGATCAGCAACTCCATACCGCTCTCGGCCGCCATGCGGTCGCGCAGCGCGTACATGGCCTGGAACTTCCAGGTGGTGTCGACGTGCAGCAGCGGGAACGGCGGGGGGGCGGGGAAGAACGCCTTGCGGGCTAGGTGCAGCATCACCGCGCTGTCCTTGCCCACTGAATAGAGCATCACCGGCCGCTCGGTCTCGGCCACCACCTCGCGCAGGATGTGGATGCTTTCCGCTTCGAGCCGCTGCAGGTGGGTGAGGGAGAGCGAGCCGGGCGAGGCGTGGGCCTCGGCCGGCGGGGCTGCGAGATCGGTCAAACTCATGGTCGGTCTCATCTAAGCACTCAAGCCGACTTCATCGCTTCAGAAAAGCTGGGGAGGATGTGGTCTCTCCAAGCTTGAAACGTCCGTCGGGCCCCTCGATCTCCTAACGGAAGTTGGGGCCGCCCTTGCGCAGCAAGAGGTTCTGGTGGGAGCCGCCCAGGGAGTTGCGGCAGGCGGTGGAGAGGTGGTCGCGGTGCATGGCCAGGCACTGGCGGGCCGCGCCCTGGATGCGAGGTATGTTCGGACAAAGGGTCTGGGTTTCGAGGGCGCAGGCGTTGCGCGCGGTCGGCACGATCATGCCGCCGTGGCTGGCCTGGGCCTGGGCGGCCCCGGCGGCCAGCAGGCCGGTCAGGACCAGGGCGGCGGCGATCTTCGACATGACGGAACTCCAGGAGCGATGGCGCCGACGGCGCGAACGCGGCCGGACCATGCCGGGGTTCGCTGTCGCCGCGATGTCTCGGCTGTAACAGATTCTGTGACCCAGGCGCGCGCCGCTAGAGCCTTTCCCGTTCAAATGGGATCGTTCGAACGGGATAAAAAGGCTCTAAATCATATGGTTAGAGCGTGATGGCCGCGGCAACCGGCCTCCACTTGCGGCTATCACGCTCTACCCCAGCGGCCCATTGCGGCGCCCATAGGCGATCAGGGTGTTCTCCAGCAGGCAGGCGATGGTCATCGGGCCGACGCCGCCAGGCACCGGCGTGATCGCGCCGGCCACCGCCGCCACCTCGTCGAAGGCCACGTCCCCGACCAGGCGCGAGGCGCCGTCCTCGCCGTCCAGCCGGTTGATGCCGACATCGATCACGATGGCGCCCGGCTTGACGAAGCCCGCCTTCACCAGGCCCGGCGTCCCCACGGCGCTGATCAGGATGTCGGCCTGGCGGCAGACGGCGGGCAGGTCGCGGGTCCGGGAATGGGCGATGGTCACCGTGCAGTCGGCGGCCAGCAGCAGCTGGGTCATCGGCTTGCCGACGATGCCCGAGCGGCCGATCACCACTGCGGTCCTGCCGGCCAGGTTGGACTCCACTTCCAGGATCAACTTCATGCAGCCGCGCGGTGTACACGGGACCAGGCCGTCCTCGCCGCCCCATAGCCGTCCCACGTTGAGGGCGTGGAAGCCGTCCACATCCTTGTCGGGATCGATGGCGGACAGGATCCTGGCCGCCCGGACGTGGTCGGGCAGGGGAAGCTGCACCAGCACGCCGTCCACCGCCGGGTCGGCGTTCAGGCGCTCCACCAGGGCCAGCACTTCGGCTTCCGAAGCGGTCGCGGACAGGCGGTGCTCGGTGGAGAGCATGCCGGCCTTGCGGGTCGCCACGCCCTTGTTGCGGACATAGACTTGGCTGGCGGGGCTCTCGCCCACCAGCACCACCGCCAGGCCCGGACGGCGAGCGTCCGCGGGCAGGGCGGCGACCTGGCTGGCGACCCCGGCGCGCAGCCGGGCGGCGACCGCAGTTCCATCGATGATGCGGGCGGTCATGGGCGCTTCCTGATGGATCGTTGGCGGAGCCGGGCTGCACTGAAGAATCGCGCGGCGTAAACCACGCTTCTGCGCGTCTCCTTAAGCCTGACGGCCTATGAGGCGCAAAGGAAGGAGACCGGAATGGACGTTACTGCGATCGGCGCCGCCGGCATGATCTCGGCAGCGCAACGCTTCGGCCGCTCGGCCCAGCGCACCGTGGACGGCTCCAGCGACCCGGCCGAGGAGACCGCCGACCAGATCTCCGACAAGACCGATTTCGAGGCCTCGGCCAAGGTGGTGCAGGCCGGCGACCAGATGATGGGAACGCTTCTCGACATCAAGGTCTGAAGCGAGGACCTCAGTTTTCCGCCGCGATGTTGCGCAGCGCCTGCTCGAACGCGGCCGCCGGCTGACCGCCCGAGATCAGATAGCGGTCGTTGATGATCACCGCGGGCACCGCATTGACGCCCCGCTGCTGCCAGAGGCGTTCCGCATCGCGGACCTCCTGTGCGTAACGGCCTGAGCTCAGCACCTCGCGCGCCGCATCCGGGTCGAGCCCGACCGCCTGCGCCTTGGCGACCAGCACCTCGTGATCGCCTGGGTTCAGGCCTTCGGTGAAATAGGCGTCGAACAGCGCGCTCTTCAGCGCCTTCTGCTTGCCCTGGGTCTCGGCCCAGTGCAGCAGCCTGTGCGCGTCGAAGGTGTTGTAGATGCGGCTCTGGTCGGTCATCGCCATCCTGAAGCCGACGTCGCTGGCCCGGCTGCGGATGGTCTCGCGCGCCGCCGCCGACTGGGCAGGGGTGGAGCCGTATTTCTGCGCTACGTGCTCGACGATGTTCTGGCCTTCCGGCGGCATGTTCGGATTGAGCTCGAACGGCTGGAAGTGGATATCCGCCTGGACCAGATCGCCGACGCGACCGAGGGCCTCCTCAAGTCCGCCCAGGCCGATCACGCACCAGGGGCAGGAGATGTCCGAGACGAAGTCGATCTTCATGGGCTTGGTCATCCGCACACCTGTCCACCGTCAGCTTTCGACGGGATATGGCCGCATCGGCTGCGCCCTTCCACCCGGCGGCGGGCAAAAAAAGAACGCGGTCCCCCCCGGAGACCGCGTTCCTCATCCCACAGGTGGTCCGTGTCGCGGCGTGTCTTAGACGCCGGCGAACTTGATCGGCACCTGGACCACGCCGCTCTTGGCGCCCATGGGCAGGAACTTGGCGACGCAGATCGCGGCCTTGTCGAAGCCCTTGCCCGGCGCGCTGTTCTCCTTGACTTGGCAGGCGTCGAGCTTGCCGCCGCCGGCGGTGCATTCCAGCATCACGCTGGCTGGCATGTTGGCCGCCGCGTACTTGTCCACGCAGTCCGAGTAGTGCTGCTGGAAGGTGCCTTCCGCAAGCGCGCCATGCGCAGCAAGAAAAGCCAGTCCGGCGCCCAGAGCGGTCACGACAGAAAACTTCATTTGGCGTTTGCCCCCTATAATCGATATCCCCACCGATTATCTTGCGGTTGTAAACAATTGGCAAATCGCGTCAGGAATAGATTTTCAATACTATATTCACTATGAATATGAATTCACCTTCCTATCTCTACCGATGGTGGTTGGATGGGGTGACTTATTAACCAGTCCCGCCAACATTCACCGTAGGCGAGATGCAGTCGCAATGACGACGGCAGGGGGAATTTAATGGTTGGTATGCGTCTTTCGGATTGGCCCATGGTGGTCAAGATCGGCATCGCGCCGGTCGTCACCTTGGTCATGCTCGTGGTCCTGGCTGCGCTCGGAATCGCTTCCCAGCAGCGCGCGACCTCGGCGCTGAAGCAGGCAGTGGAAGTGCAGATGCCCTCCAGCGTGCGCCTGCAGCAGATTTCCGAACACATCACCGCGGCCCATGGCGAGCTCTATCGCCTGCTGACCCACCAGGCCGCCTCGGTCGACACCAAGGCCATCGACGGCCAGATGAAGACGCTGCTGGCCAACCTCGACAGCACCTCCAAGGACATCGAGAGCGTGCGTGACGCCGCCGATCCGGCGGAAAAGCCGCTGTTCGCCCGCCTGCTCAAGCAACTGGCCGAGACCCGCAGTGCGATCGACCTGGTCGGCACCATGATGGGAACCGACTTTTCGACCGCCGCCGGTTTCGTCGCGCCCTTCGAGGGCAGCTACACCCAGATGACCGACACCCTGAACAAGGCCATCGCCGCCGATCAGGCCAAGATCCAGGCGTCCGCCCAGGCGTCCTACGCCGGCTCGGAAGCGAACATCGGCCTGACCCTGGTCTCCACCGCCATCACCGTGATCGGCGTCGGCGTCCTGGCCGCCTTCTTCACCCAGACCACCCGGGTCTCGATCCGCAAGATCGCCGACGCCACCGAAAAGCTCGCGGGCGGCGCCAACAACATCGCGCTCGACCGGCTGGAGCGCCGCGACGAACTGGGTGCTATCGTCCAGTCGCTGATCGTCTTCCGCGACAACCAGGTCCGCCTCGCGGCCCTGCAGGAAGAGCAGCAGAGCGCGCAGGCGCTCACCGAGCAGGAGAAGGGCCGCCACGCCCAGGCGCGCGAGACCGCGATCCGCCAGCAGACCATGGTGGCCGGCATGATCGGCAAGGGGCTGGAGCACATGGCCGACGGCGACCTGATGTTCCGCCTGGCCGAGCCTTTCGTGCTGGAAAGCAAGGCTTCCGAGGGCGTCTACGAAAAGCTGCGCCAGGACTTCAATTCGGCGATGGACCGGCTGCAGGAGGTGATGACCATCGTCGCGGCCAACACCTCGGCCATCTACTCTGGGGCCGGCGAGATCTCTTCCGCCGCCGAGGACCTGTCGCGGCGCACCGAGCAACAGGCCGCGAGCCTGGAAGAGACCGCCGCTGCGCTCGACGAGATCACCGCCACGGTGAAGAAGACCGCCGAAGGGGCCGCGAACGCGGGCAAGATCGTCGGCCAGGCCAAGACCGGCGCCGAGCGCTCGGGCGAAGTGGTCCGCAGCGCCGTCAGCGCCATGAGCGGGATCGAACAGTCTTCGCGCCAGATCGGCCAGATCATCGGGGTGATCGACGAGATCGCCTTCCAGACCAACCTGCTGGCGCTCAACGCCGGGGTCGAGGCCGCCCGCGCCGGCGACGCCGGCCGCGGCTTCGCGGTGGTGGCTCAGGAAGTGCGGGCCCTGGCCCAGCGCTCGGCCGAAGCCGCCAAGGAGATCAAGGGCCTGATCTCGGCCTCAGCCCAGCAGGTCGCCTCGGGCGTGTCGCTGGTCGGCGAGACCGGAGCGGCGCTCGAGAAGATCGTGGTCCAGGTGGCCGAGATCAACGCGGTGGTGAGCGAGATCGCCGCCTCGGCCCAGGAGCAGGCCACCGGCCTCAACCAGGTCAACACCACCATCAACCAGATGGACCAGGTCACCCAGCAGAACGCGGCAATGGTGGAGCAGTCCACCGCCGCTTCCCACGCGCTCAGCCAGGAGACCGAAGAACTCAGCCGCCTGATCGGCCAGTTCCGCACCGGCGCGGAGGCAATTGTCACGCCCCGCCCCGCCGCCCGCGTCTCCACCCGCGCCAAGGGGTCCGCGCACGCCCCGGTCGCTGCGATGAGAGCCGTCGGGCGAGGGGGCGCCGCCCTCAAGGCTTCCGCGGATGCGGATGGCTGGGAAGAGTTCTAGGGCCGGTTTCGGCGTCAGCCGCGCGCGAGGATCGCCTCCAGCGCCTGGGTGCGGGCGGCGCTGTCCTCGGCGAGGCGTCGTGCGATGTCGCGGATGCCAGCGGGATAGGCTTCGCCGCCGCCGGCGATGTCTTCGGCCAACTGCTGGACTTGCGCCAGGCTGGCGCTCAGCGAGCCCACCTGTTCGCGGGCCAGGCGGCGGGCCTCCGCCTGGAGTTGGCGGATTTGCTGGCCCAGGCTGATCGGAGTGGCGGTTTCCCGCGGCGCCTTGGTCGGCGGCACGACGCGCAGAGGCGTGGACATGGTCAGGTTCCCCCAAGTCTTGCCGCAGAGATCGCGGCCATTGCAGCCTTCATGGGATGTCGAGGCTGAACACGGTCTGAGGCTCTGGTTAGCTGCGGTTCAGGAATCGGGGGGAGCGCCCTTTTCGGCTAGGCCGGACCTAAGGATGTTGGTTGACATCCTGATGGATTATGACCAACATCCTGTCCGCCGGCAGAACGGAAAGGACCCCACGTGCATATCGACTTCTACCTCGACTACCGCAGTCCCTATGCTTTTCTCGCCGCAACCCAGCTTGGCCAGTTGGGCGTTGAGATCGTCCACAAACCCCTCGATGTCGTTGCTGTCATGAAGGCGGTGAACAACCAACCTTCGCCACTCTGCCCGCCAAAAGCCAAATATGCCCTTGGTGACGCCATGCGTTGGGCCAAGCACTATGGCGTCGACTTCGCGCCGAACCGAGCCCTCCTGGGCGCGCTTAGGGCTGGTGTGATAGACGGGGCGCTGCTGCCCCGCGTGGCGCTTGCGGCTCAGGGGCTCGGCGTCTTTGAACAGGCCAACGACGCCTTGTTCAGGGCGGTCTGGGCCAGCGATGTGGACCTAGCGACGGAAGACGGTCGCGCCGCATTCCTGGATTCGCATGGCCTGCCGAAGTCCCTCTGGGACGTGGCCGCTGACCCCGACATAGCGCTCAAGCTGGCAAGCTTGAATGATGAGGCGGCTGCGCGCGGTGTCTTCGGTGTTCCGACTTTCTTCCTCGGCGAGGAGATGTTCTTCGGCAACGACCGCCTGACTTTCATCAAGGTCCAGATCGATGCGACCAGGCTGGCAGGAGCTGCCGCATGAGGGCCCCGGCGAAGCGGGCCCTCGTCACGGGTGTGGGCCCCGGAACTGGACTTTCGGTGGTTCGCCGGCTCGTCACGGGCGGTTATCAGGTCGCGATGGTGGCCCGCAACGCGCAGCGATTGAATGAATTTGAAGCCGAGGTCCCCAGCACGCGGGCTTTCGTCTCTGACGTGGCCGACCCGGCGCGTTTCGCGGCCACTCTGGACGAGGTCATGAGCGAATTCGGTCCACCGAGCGTCGTAATTCACAATGCGGTCGGCGGCGTCTTTGGAAATTTCCTCCAGATCGAGCCGGAGGTCTTGGAGAAAAACTTCCAGACCAATGTCATGGCGTTTCTTCAACTGGCCCGGACAGTCGCGCCGGCGATGATCGAGGCGGGCCATGGCGCGATCATCGCTTCGGGCAACACCTCCTCGCTTCGTGGGAAGGCGAACTTCGCTGGCTTCGCGCCGACCAAGGCGGCGCAGCGAATCCTCGCCGAGTCCATGGCGCGCGAGCTGGGGCCCAAGGGCGTCCATGTAGCGTATGTCCTGATCGACGCCGTCATCGATCTGGAATGGACCCGCAAGGCCAGGCCGGACGCGCCGGACGATTATTTCATCCAGCCCGCTGAGATCGCCGAAGAAATCTGGCATGTGGCGCACCAGCCGAGAGGCGCCTGGTCCTTCAATGTGGAGGTCAGACCCTTCGGGGAACAATGGTGAATGAGCGGTCCACCTCGACGAAGCGTCTTCTAAGGACAAGGTCGAGGTGGGGCCGCCCACTCGGGAGGTCGATAAACTATGGGGCATTCGCAGGTCGAAAAGGCCAAGACGCACGACCGCATCGTCGCAATTGCGGCGCGGCGGTTCCGGGAGGCGGGGCTCGATGGACTCAGCATCGGCGATCTTATGAAAGAGGCCGGTTTGACCCATGGCGGCTTCTATAAGCATTTTGCGTCGCGTGAGGATCTTGTTGTCCAAGCCGTTACCGCAGCCTTGGTCAGCGGCTCCGAAATTGGGAAGGATGGCCGGGCAAAAGCGCCTCCCTCCTATCTGGACCTGATCGCCTACTATCTTAGCGAGCGCCACCGGCAAGACACCGGCGGAGGC
>JBARAK010000482.1:0-14369 GCA_049791955.1 Caulobacteraceae bacterium | reverse complement strand
GTCCTCGACCCGTCGCGACTACTCGCAGTCGACCCCAAATTACATACCCCAAGCATCAGCGGAAGAACGAGCCAACATGGAACTCGCGCCGGATGTCTATTTCGCTCGGGTCGTCGACCGCGGCATCCTTCTCGACGTCGCCCGGGATCGTTATATCGGTCTCGGTCCCTCCCACGTGGAAGCTATCACCCCGTTCGAAAGCTTCGGCTCTATCCCTGAAGGTGACGCCTTCCGTGCCCAGCGAGAGGCTGCCGCAAAACTCGCCCGCAACGGCTTCCTCAGTTTAGCTCGCAAGCCCCGCACGACAGCGGTCGGCGCTCCCGCTACCCAGTCGCTATGGCCAGCGCAGACTCTAAGCGAGGCGATACGAATAACGCCGCTCCAAGTGGTTGCCATTCACGTGACGCTCAGCCAGGTGGCTCTGGCCCCGAAGGTTCTTCCGTTCAAAGCGACGGTTTCATGGCTTAAAGTGGAACATAAAAGGAAACCGCGAACAGGTCCTACAGCGCCAGGCGATCTTGTTAGCGCTTACTTTGCAGCTCGCCCCTCGTTCCCACTCCAGCCGATTTGCCGATTGGCCGATTTGCCGACTGGACGCTTTAGCTCTCAGTCTCATCCTCTGGCGCAATGGCTGTGACGCCGATTTGACGTTTGGCGTCCGGCTCGAGCCGTTCGGATCGCATTGCTGGGTCCAGTCCGATACGGCGGTCTTGAACGAGTCCACGAGATAATCAACGAAACGAGCAAGCAATCGACATCGCTAAATAAAATAAACCTCTGGATAAATTAGACCGTCAGAAAGTCCACCAAAGCAAAAAGTGGCGGCCAAAGTCGCGTCTATTGACATTTTAGCCACGCTGCGCGGCCTCGTTTTAGAGCACTGCTCGATCAGTACGAAATCTATCAGGTATTAAAGCTATACGCCAGCGCCTCAATCGTCGCCAAACCCTATTCGACCCTCCTAATTCTGCGACGCCAGAGGCTCCGAGCACCTCGGCTTCTGTGTTACGGGGATCCGCATCCATCTTAATGCTCGAACGCCACAAATGCCGCCTTCATCCCGACCGGCGGATCAGTATTTCGCCCGCAGGGTAATGCCGTACATGGCCGGCGGAGCCAGGGACTGGGATTGCGCGAAATAGATCGACGTCGTGGGCACGGCAAGCAGACCCTTGGCGTAGATGTTCCTCTGGTTCGTGGCGTTATTGGCGTAGAGCGAGATGTCATACTTGCCGTCATCCAATTGCAGGCCGGCGCGCAGGTTGAGATTAAATTGGTCGGGCACGATACTGTAGGCCGACAGGTTCGTCGCGGAATAGAACGAGCTGCTGTAGGAATATTGCGCGTAGGTGTAGAAGGTCTCGCGGTCTCCAACCCTATGATTCCACGAGGGCGTCAGGCTCAGCGTCACCTTGGGCGCATCAGGCGCCGCACGTCCCGTCGCATCGAAGCTGGCGGTGGTCACCTCGGGCGGAGGCGCGACTGAGTGGGCGGATTGGAAGATGGCGTCATTATACGCGCCATCGAACGACAGCAGAACGCCCTCTCCCAGCGCCGCCGTGACATCCCATTCGACGCCGCGCGAACGCACATTGCCCGCATTGGCGATATATCTGAGGGTGCTGCCGTTGGCCAAGATTTGCGTATAGGTCGTTTGATAGCCGTAGAGCACCTCGTTGTAGACGTCGGCATTGAACGTCAGGTGATGATCCAACAGCGATGTCTTTATGCCCAGCTCGTAATTGTCTGTGGTGGATGGGTTTACCACGGCGGGAATGCCGGATTTGACGACCGCGTTCAAGTTCAGCGCGGCGGCCTGGTAGCCATTACTAAAGGCGAGATAAACCATCGTCGCGGGCGTGATCTTGTAGGACAGGCTCGCCGAGCCTGAAACATTATTGTCCGAGACCCAGGCGGATAGCGGATATCCGGACGTCGACCCGTTCACCCCATAATTGGCCAGCGACGACGCCGCTCCGGCCGTGACGGCCGCCCCCCGCACCGCCGCGGGAAGCTGGCTCAGATCGACCGGACTGCCGCCGCTCTTCTTGTCGTGGGTGAAGCGCGCGCCCCCCGTCAGGCTCAGTTTATCGGTGATATGCCAGGTCGCCTGGCCGTAGACCGCTTCATTCTGATCCTGCACATGGGTGTTCTCGATGACTTGCGAGCCGGTAAGCTGTGGGATGAGAGCGTTGGAAACAGGCGAGCCACTGACGGCGCCGTAATGGAGAAGAGCATTGTAGAGGGGGATTACGTCCGCACCGAACTGGTGGACGATGTAGTGATCCTTCAGGTCCTGATTGAAGAAATAGACCCCGGCCTGCCATTCGATCGGCCCACCCTCGCGAGAGGTAAGACGTAGCTCTTCGCTCCATTGCTGCTGCCGGCTGATGGCGGCGTTGTAGTAAATGTCGAGCGGCGTACCGTCGCTGTCCTGCGGCGGATTGAATTGCCAGAAACGCCAGGCGCTGATCGAGGTCAGGGTCGCCCAGTCGAGCTTGTAATCCGTCGTGAGCGCAACACCGCCCTGGGTCGTCCGCATCGCCTCCAGGGAATTGCCGATATCGCTTCCGGGGTTCACCGTCGGAACGTAGTTCTGCACACCGCCGAAGCTCCTCAGGTTCGCCATCGCGCTCAGGGCGCCGGTGACCTTCGACTGCTGCGCCAATGTCGTGTTCGGCCCCCAGTTGCCGGGACCATATAGCTGCGTGATCTCGGTACTGCCGGCGAGGTTGCTGTCGTTCTCCCTCTCGACGTCGCCGGCGATGGAGAGGGTAAGCCGATCGGAGGCGTTGATCAGGAACTTCTGGCGGACGCCATAGCGTTCCTGACTGTTCAGCCTGTCCTCGCTGGCGGTGGCGGTCGGGGCCGAGATGCCTTCCTGCGCCGCCACGGCGGAGAATTTGGTCGCCTGGCTGTTGGGCAGCCAGCCATCCGAATAGGTTCCGAACAACACAGTGCGGAAGGCGACCTTGTCGTTGATCGGGCCCGTGAGGATCGCCTTCGCCTGGGTGAAGCTGTCATTGCCGAAGGACACCTCGAACTTCTCGCTCGGGATGAAGCTGGGCTTCTCGGTGGTGATGTTGAGGGCGCCGACTTCTGAATTACGCCCGAACAACGTGCCTTGGGGGCCGCGCAGCACCTCGAAGGAATCGATATCGATGAGGTCCTGCAGCGCCATGCCCGGGCGCCCCTGATAGACCCCGTCGAAATACACCCCCACCATGTTGTCGAGGCCGTCGCCCGCCGACGAGGTGACGCCGAGACCACGGATGGCCAGCGAGGTGTTGCGCGGATTGCCGACCTGATCGAACAAGCCCGGCGTTTGCGCGGTGATGTCGGACAGGGTGACGGTGTTCTTGAGTTCAAGCGTTTTACCGCTGATCGCCTGCACCGACTCCGGGACGTCCTGCAGATTTTCTGTCCGATGCCGCGCCGTTACCGTCACCTCCTGAACCGTGCTGTCGGCCGGCTGGGCGTTTGCTTGAGCTTGGCCGCCGCCTTCGGGCGCGTCCGTTTGGATTGGGGCGGCGCCCGAGGGCGGATCCGTTTGGGCACGGGCGACGCCTGATATCGTCAGCCCGCTAAGAAGCGCGATAGCGGCGACATGGCGCTGCAGAATAACCCTATTCACGAATACCCCCATCGGTGAGTTCAGCCTCTCCGCCACCAACACGGCGAAGATCTCTCGATGGGAATTAGGTGTCACCCCGCCCCAGGACAAATGTTGAATACTGAATCAGAACATAGAGAATCTAATTGTTTTTCGATTCTGAATTATCCCGTGTCTATATATTATTGCACCCAACCCACCCAGCGGATGTTATTTATGTATCGGAATCGATAACACGGTCTCATCACCCGAAAGACAGCGGACGCTTATTCGAGCGAGAGCTTTTTCCGGCTGGACTCGCTTCTACGACAAGCTCGATGACCGTTGTGGCTTAGGCGCATGAACCTAGCTCACACTCGTTCACAACAGCTCGAAGCCGAGCGTCTTCAGGGTGTGGCGCAGGGTATGTCGTCCCGCCATGCTTTCCGGCCCTCGGGTGCGGGCGCAGGCCTGGTCGATCCAGTCGCGCTCGGGCATGGCCTGCTCGCGCTGGAAGGCGCGCAACGCCGGGCCGTAAGCTTCCGCGGCGGCGCGCTGCGCCGGGGTCCAGGCGTAGGTTTCCTGGAACAGCACCGACGCCTGGGGCAGCCTGGGCTTGACGGAGGCGGGCCGTCCCGGGTCCGGCCGCCCCACGGTGAGCCCGAGCAGCGGAAAGACCCTGGGCGGAAGATCCAGCTCCGCCGCCACCACCTCGGGATGGTTGCGGATGGCGCCGATGTAACAGCCGCCGTAGCCGAGCGATTCCAGCGCCACCAGCGCATTCTGAGCGGCGAGCGCGGCGTCCACCGCGCCGAGCACAAAGGTCTCGGTATAATCCAGGGCTTCGCACGCCACGTCCCGCAAGACGCCAAGCTGGGTCAGCCGGTCGAAGTCGATCAGCCAGACCAGCAGCAGCGGCGCCTCCAGAATCTGGCGCTGTCCGCCGGCGAGTTCGGCCAGGCGGGCCTTGCGCTGCGGATCGCGTACGGCGACCACCGACCAGACCTGCAGGTTGGACGACGCCGGCGCCGACTGGGCCGCCGCGACCAGGCTGATCAGCACGTCTTCCGGCACCGGCTCCGGCAGGTAGGCCCGCACCGAACGATGGGCCAGCAGCAGGTCCAGGGTCACGCCGGGCGCCAGCCCCTGCGGTCCGTCGGCCTGGCGATAGCGGGCCCAGGCGCGGGGATCGATCTGGTCGGAGACCTCGATGGGCGTGATCTGGTTCAAGCGCCGATCCTTTCGCGATCCGTGGGGTCCGCGCCTTCGAACTCGGCCTCGACGCCCAGCAGGCCCAGGAAACGGGATCGAAGGCCTGCGGAGACTTCGCGGCGAGCGGCGCCAGGCGGTGGCAGGTCCACGCGCACGTCCGCGATCAGCCGGCCATCGTCGAGCACCACCACGCGGTCGGCCAGCTCGATCGCCTCATCGACGTCGTGGGTAACCAGCAGGACAGCGGGGTTGTGCAGGTCCGACAGGCGGCGCAGCAGCACATGCATGCGGATGCGGGTCAGGGCGTCCAGCGCCCCGAACGGTTCGTCGGCCAGCAGCAGGTCGGGGTGGCGCACCAGCGAGCGGGCGAGCGCCACCCGTTGCTGCTGGCCGCCGGACAGCTCGTGCGGCCAGGCGCGCTCGCGGCTTTCCAGCTCCACCTCCGCCAGCGCCTTGCGGCCCCGCGTCTGCACATCCGGCCCATCGAGGCCCAGGGTCACGTTGTCTAGCACCCGCTTCCAGGGCAGCAGGCGGGCGTCCTGGAAGATCACCGACAGGCGCGGCGGCACGCGGAACTCACCCTCCCCTTGGGTCTCGTGGTCCAGGTTGGCCAGAGCGCGCAGCAGGGTGCTCTTGCCCGACCCGCTGCGCCCCAGCAGGGCCACGAACTCGCCGCGCTGGATGTCCAGGTCCAGCCCGTTCAGCACGCCCTTGCGGGCGAAGCGGCGGGTCAGGCCGCGCACGCGGACGACGGGGCTCACTGGGGGGCTCATTGGCCCAGCGTCCTGCGCCAGGCGAGCGCCCGCTTCTCCAGGAAGCGCACCGCTGCATCCGAAGAAAGCCCGAGCAGGGCGTAGACCACCAGCCCCACCAGCATCACATCGGACTGGGCGTAGTCCCGCGCCAGGGTGACCATGTAGCCGATCCCGCTGGTCGAGTTCAGTTGCTCCACCACCACCAGGGCCAGCCAGGCGGCGGTGACGCTGAACCGGAGCCCCACGAGGAAACCCGGCAAGGTCGCCGGCGCCACCACATGGCGCAGGAAACCCCAGCGACCGAGCCGCAGGGTCTCCGCCAGCTCCACTTGCCTGATGTCGATCGCCCGAAGCGCGCTGTGGGTGTGAAGATAGATCGGGAAGAACACGGTGATCGCGATGGTGGCGACCTTCATCCCCTCGCCGATCCCGAACCACAGCACCATGAAGGGGATCACCGCCAGGACGGGGATGCCGCGCTTGAGCTGCACCACCCCATCGATCACGTAGCCGCCAAGCCGGCTCAGCCCCGAGAACAGCGCCAGCACCACGCCCGCCGCCACCCCCAGCGTCAGACCCATGGCCGCACGCGCGGCGGACACGGCGAGGTTCTCCTGCAGCCGCCCCTCCCGGAGCAGCTCGATCGCGGTGGTGACCGCCGTCCACGGCGCGGGCAGGATGCGGGTGTCGATGTAGCCGCAGGCCGACAGCACCGACCAGTAGAGCAGCAGCAGGGCCGGACCGATCACCCAGCCCCAGCGCCGCGGCGCGCCGGGGGCGAGGCGGGCGGGGTATGGATCCCGGATGGCGGTCCCGGACCGGAACTTCGGCCTGGCGGCAGCCGTAACGTCGACCGCGTGCAAGGTCCTGGCGTGAACCGTCATGAACGCCCCGCTTGGTCCGGATGGAGGGTGGGATGTGGACGCAGCTCCGCCGAGCGGGAGGCGGCGGCGGCCTCGCCGGCCAGGGCCTCGAAGCGCGGATCGAACAGCAAGGCCGCGTCGAAGCGGGGGTGGCCCGTCTGCGGCGCCATCAGGTCTATGCTGGCTTGCTGGTAGGCTATGGCGCCGCGCCAGTCGCGGGGGATGTCGATGTCGCCTTCGGCGGAAAGGATCAGCTTGGCGTCAGCCAGCGACAGCCCCTCGTGCTGCACGTAGTAGCCCTCGGCCAGCGCCTCTGGATGGGTCTGCTCCCAGGCCTGGGCCATGCCCCAATAGCGCACGAAGACCTTCAGCGCCGCCGCCTTGGCCGGGTTCTGCAGCACCTCGACGGGGGTGTAGACGGCGATGGCGTCGTCACGGAACGGCGGGTGCGGCAGCGTCCTGGCGCCCTGCCCGGCGAACTTGCGCAGGTAGCGCTCGGAAACGATGCCCGTGCCGAGCGGCGCGACATCGACCGCATGACCGGCGAGCGAAGAGGTGTAGACATCCCCGCCGATGTTGGAGGGCAGCTCCACCAGCTTCACGTCGGCAGCCGTCAGGCCTTCCGCCTTCAGGGTCTGCATCACCACTTCGCTCTGGACCTGGCTCGGGCTGAAGGCGATGCGCTTGCCCCTGAGGTCGGTCAGGCGGCTCACGTTCGCGCCCGGCGCCAAACCGAGCACATACGATGGGTGCTGCAGCGGATCGCGGCGCTGGCGGAAGCCGATGATCTTCACGGGCATCCCGACCCAGACGGCGTGGATCGGCGGCATGTTGGCGCCCATGCCCACATCCAGGGCCCTGGCATGGAAGGCCTCCGTCACCGCCGGGCCGCCGGTGATGCGCGCCCATCTGATCTTGAACGGCAGTCGCCGCTCCCAGCCGTTGTGCTCGAACACCCACTGGGTGACGGGATCGCCCACCGTCAGCGTCGTCCCCGGCGGCACGGCGTCCGGCAGCGGGGCGGACAACGGGAGTCCCCCGGGGGCCAGGGCCTGCCGCCGGCTGGGTGCGAAGGCGACCAACAGCGCGACCGAGGCGACCACGAAGATCGCCAGGCCCGCAAAGCCCCTCGCCTCGCCCCTGCCGGCCTGGAGCGGCATCAACCAAGCACGTTGAAGAGCTCGCCCTCGAGCGGGCGGGACACAAAGCCGTCGGGCCCGACCGGCGGCTCGCCGGCGACCGTGATGCGGCGGACCGTGCGCGGCAGTTCGAAATGGGCGTAGTCGATCGGCCCGGCATGGGCCACCGCCTGGTTGTCCCAGATCACCAGCGAACCGGGCCGCCAGTGGAAGCGGACCTGGTACTCGGGGCGGGTCAGCTCGCCGTAGAGCAGGTCGATCAGGGCCTGGCTCTCGCGCTCCTTCAGACCGACGATGTGGCTGGTCGTCCCGGGGTTGAGGAACAGCAGCTTCTCACCCGTCTCCGGGTGCACCCGGACCAGCGGGTGCAGCGAGGCGAACGGTCCGGACGAGCGCCCGTCCCGGCGCGGCCTGCCCTGGGCGGAGTCGTAGCCGCTGGTCTTGTGCACCGACTGCAACTGGTCGATCAGCGCGCGGATCGGCGGCGACAGCCCGGCATAGGCCTCGATCAGGTTGGCGAACAGGGTGTCGCCTCCAAACCGCGGGATCTCGACCCCGTAGAGGATCGAATAGCGGTTCGGATTGGCCACGAAGGTGATGTCGATGTGCCAGCCCTTGTAGTCGCGCGGCGGCTGGCGGCCGGGGGGCGCAGCGTCGTTGGCGACCCGGCGCTTGCGGTAATCCTCCACCGAGCGCTCCCAGATCTCGGGGTGGTCGTCCAGGCCCTCGGCGATAGGGTGAGCCGGGGTGAGCGGGCCGAAGGCGCGTCCCACCGCCTTCAGGGCTTCGTTGCTCAGGGTCTGGTCGCGGAAGAAGACGACGCGCCAGTTGTGCAAGGCCTTGCGGATATCGGCCACGGTCTCGGCGTCCAGGCCGCGGCTGAGGTCGACCAACGAAATCTCCGCGCCGATCGTGGGCGTGACGGGCTCGACATGGATGCGGGCGTAGCGGTGGCGGTCTTCGGCGTCGTTGTCGCGAGCCAAGGCCTGGGCGGCGCTCATGGGAGGGTCCTTTGCTCGGGGGGCGTCGGGGATCAGGCCGCGACGGGCTGAGGCGAGGGCGGCACCAGCTTCAGCTGCTCGGCCGGGTAGCGGTCGCCCACCGTTGAACCGAGGGGAAACGCGGCTTCCAGCTCCGCCACGGTCGGGGCGTCGAGCACCACGGCGTTGGCGGCCCAGTTGGCCTCAAGGTGGGCGATGTGCCGGGTTCCGGGGATCGGTACGACGCCCTTGGACAGCGCCCAGGCCACGCTGACCTGGGCTATGGTGGCGCCCAACCGCTCGGCGACCCGCGCCAGCGCCTCGCGCCGGCGGCTGTTGGCGGCCACCGCGTCCGGCTTGAAGCGGGGGTGGACGTGGCGGCGATCATTGCCGTCGACGATCTCAGACCCCGCCAGGAAGCCGCGACCGAGCGGGCTGTAGGCCACGAAGCCGATCCCGAGCTCGCGCACGGTCGGCAGGATCTCCACCTCCACGTCACGGGTCCACAAGGAGTATTCGCTCTGCAGGGCGGCCAGGGGATGGGCGGCGTGGGCGCGCCGGAGCTGGTTGGCGCTGGCCTCCGATACGCCGACCGAGCCGATCTTGCCCTCCCCCTGCAGCCGGCCGAGTTCGCCGACGGACTCCTCGATCGGGATCGAGGGATCGACGCGGTGCAGGTAGTAGAGGTCGATGTGATCGAGCCCCAGCCGGCCGAGACTGGCGTGGACGGCGTCGCGCGCGCTCACCGGCGGAGCGTCCGACCTGTTAGACTGGTGGGTGAACTTGCTGGCGATCACCAGGCCGTCGCGACGGTCCCGGATCGCCTGGCCCAGCAGCCGCTCGTTGTGGCCGGCGCCATAGTCGGTCGCCGTGTCGAAGAAGGTGATCCCGAGGTCTATGGCGCGATGGATCGTCTTCACCGAGGCCTGGTCCTCGGCGCGCCCGTACACGCTCGACAGGCCCATGGCGCCGTAGCCCTGGCGACTAACGTGCAGATGACCCAAATCCGGCATGACAACTTCCTCGCACGGCTCTCAGGGGAGCCCTGTCATGCTTCCGCCGATGGCCGAGACTGACGAGCCGAGAAATTCTGAAGTGCGGTGTAAGTTTGACAGGATATCCGCGAATTCACCGCGAAGTGAAAAATTTACCTGGAGTCCACATCCGCCCCAGGCTCATCGTGTGTGTCTTTAAGTCCTATCCGCTCCATTGCTCAGGCCCCAGCAATTCTACGAGTCGACTTCAGGGAGTCTGCCTTGCAGCCGACGAAAGGGCGCGCCAAAGCCGATGCGAGCCCGCTCCGCTCGCACCTTCGGACATCGTGGCGTTCCGCTGGCCAGCAGACGGGCGGCTCTGAAAGCGCCGGCCATTCCGGCGGCCGTCGCTGAGGCATCGGCGGCGTCGCCACAACACCGAAGGTCTTCGATGAGCAAGACTGCCGACTTTCTCTGGTACATCCCGAACCAGGTCAAAGGCTTCCATCGCGGCGATACCGTCCCTGCGGGCCAAGCCAGCCTGGAGACCCTCACCGCCCATGCGAAGGCGCTGGAACAGCACGGATGGAGCGGCGCGCTCATCGGCGCGGGATGGGGACGTCCAGACACCTTCACCGTGGCGACGGCGCTGGTTGCGCGCACCACGAGCTTTGAGCCCCTGATCGCGATCCGGCCGGGCTACTGGAACCCGGCCAACTTCGCCTCGGCCGCCGCCACCCTCGACCAGCTCAGTGGCGGCCGCGTGCGCGTCAACATCGTGTCGGGCAAGGACAACTTGGCCGCCTACGGGGACAATGAGGGCGACCAGGCCCATCGCTACGGCCGCACGAAGGAGTTCATGCGTCTGGTCCGCCGACTCTGGACTGAAGAGGACGTGACCTTCGCGGGCGAGCACTTCAGCGTGACGGGATCGACAGTGGTCCCGCGCCTCGAGCCCCGCGGCGTCCGCCTGCACCCGAAGCTCTATTTCGGCGGCGCTTCAGTGGCGGCTGAGCAGGTCTCCGCCACCGAAGCCGACGTCCAGCTGTTCTGGGGCGAACCGCTCGACGGGGTGGCCGATCGGATCGCGCGGCTGAAGATGCTGAGCCGGGACCTGGACCGCGACCTGCCGCCGCTCGAATTTGGGCTGCGCATCACCACCCTCGTTCGCGACACCACCGAGCAGGCGTGGGCGGACGCCGAAGCCAAGGTCGCCGAAATGGCCAAGTCGGAAGGTGTGGGCTGGCAAGATCATCGGCGCCCCACCGCAGTGGGGCAGCAGCGCCTGCTCGATCTGCATGCTCGAGGCGAGGTGCTCGACGACAATCTCTATACGGCTCCGGGGAAGTTCGGGGGTGGCGGGGCAGGCACGACCTGGCTCGTGGGCTCAGCCGCCGACGTCGCCCGCTCGCTGATCAGGTATCGGGAGTTGGGCGTCACTTACTTCGTGTTATCTGACACGCCTTACCTCACCGAGATAGAACGCCAGGGACAGCAACTTTTGCCTCTACTTCGCGATATCGCAACCACTGAGGCAACCGAGTTGAAACGCGCCCGCATCTCCGCCTAACGGCATAAGCGGATATCCAGTCTCCCACACTCCAAGACGCTGGTTAGCTTAAGTCCATAGATGTTCGGGCCTGATGATCTGCCGGGAGACGCCGAAGTACTTGGATCACACACATAGCGCCAATTAGATGACGATTGGCTCGATCACTGCGGCGCGCCGGCTGCGCGATGCTCGGTCAAGGCGCGGGTGTATCCAGGGTCCAGCACGGGATGACCGTGCTTGCAGGCGTGGGCCGAAGAAAAAACGCAACTTTCGAGCCCTGGCCAGCGAACCGCTTTCGGGACGGCCGGAGCAGGTCGCGCCCTTCTCGTCGGAAACGCTGGAGCACCGCCTATGTCGCTGTCGAAAATCTTGGCCCGTCCCGCCATCCTCGGGCTCCTGGCCGCGCTAGCCGCCTCCCCCAGCCTCGCGGCCCTGCCTCAGGGCGCGAAAGCCCCGGACTTCAGTCTGACCGCGTCGCTCGCGGGCAAGCCGTTCGCCTTCTCGCTTCTCAACGCACGGCGCCAAGGCCCTGTAGTGCTTTACTTCTTCCCGGCCGCATTTACCCAGGGCTGCACCTTGGAAGCGCACATGTTCGCCGAGGCGACCGACAGCTTCAAGGCGATGGGCGCGACCGTCGTGGGCGTTACAGCGGGCGGCGTCGACCGGGTCGCCGAATTCTCAAAATTGGAATGCCGTAACAAGTTCGCCGTCGCAGCCGACCCCGGGGCCAAGATCGCTTCCGAGTATGAGACGGTGATGAAGTTGCCCAACGTGACGCTCTCCGAACGGACCTCCTTCGTGATCGCGCCCGACGGGACCATCCTGCTCAGCTACACCAATATGAACCCGCAGGAGCACATCTCCAGGGCGATGGCCGCCGTGCGCGCATGGAAAGCTAGCCACGGCTGATCCTCCCGGCCGCCGCCCTTCTTCATCCTCGCGGAGATTCCATGCTCGTCGCCATCCTCTCCGCCTTCGCGGGCGGTCTCATCTTGAACCTTATGCCTTGCGTATTCCCGGTCATCTCGATGAAGGCCTTCGGCCTGATGCGGCACGGGGGCGAGCCGGCGAAGCTGCGCAGGGAAGGCTTCGCCTTCTTCGCCGGCACCCTGCTTGCGATGCTTTCTCTTGCCGGCGTCCTCTTGGCGCTGCGGGCCGGTGGAGAGGCGGTGGGCTGGGGCTTCCAGCTTCAGTCCCCCGCGGTGGTGGCGGCGCTCGCCCTGGTCATGGTCGGCTCGGCGCTGAACCTCTTCGGTCTTTTCGAGTTCGGGACCGGGCTGCAGACGGTGGGCGCGAAGCTGGATACGCGGGACGGCGCCCTGGGCGCCGCCCTTACCGGCGCGCTGGCCGTCATGCTCGCGACGCCCTGTGCGGGTCCGTTCATGGCCGGCGCCCTTGGCTACGCCCTCACGCAGCCGCCACTTACCGGCCTGGCGGTGTTCGCCGCCCTCGCCACCGGGGTGGCGGCCCCGTTCACGATGTTATCCTTCATCCCGGCGCTCGCCCGACGCCTGCCCCGCCCCGGACCTTGGATGGTGACGCTCAAGCGTGCTCTGGCGTTCCCGATGCTGGGCGCCGCCGCCTGGCTGGTCTGGGTGCTCGCCCAGCAGACCGGACCATCGGGACTGGCGACGATCCTTGGTTGCGCGCTCCTGCTCGGCCTGGTCTGCTGGGTCTACGGCCTGTCGCAGCAACGCAGCCTTTCGGGTCGGCCCGCCCGCACTCTCGACTTCGCCGCTCTCGCCGGGCTGGCGGCGATCGTTCTCGCGCTCGCACTTCCAGGAACGGGTCTACGCGCCACAGGCGCCCCCAAGTCGGCGGCCGCCGTCGTCGCTAACTCTGGGACGATGGCCTTTCGGCCGGTCGTTTGGTCACCCGCCAGGGCCGCGGCGGAACGGGCGGCGGGACGCCCGGTTTTCGTGGACTTCTCGGCCGCTTGGTGTCTGACCTGCCAACTGAACGAGAAAGCGGTCCTCTCCACCCAGGCGTTCAGGGACGCCCTGGGCCGTACAGGCACAGTCTACATGGTCGCCGATTCCACCAACTACGATCCCGCCATCGAGCGGGCGATGGCGGCTCTCGGCCGTACGGGACTGCCCCTCTACCTCGTCTATCCGGTAGGCGGGGGCGCGCCTGTCGTGCTGCCCCAGATCCTCGATCGCGCCGGCGCCATCGCCGCCCTCACGGCCGCTACGCAGAAACGGACTTGACCCGGATCAATAGCGCGGGCCGCCGCGCGGCTTTTGCGCCCTGATGGATCACGTCGACGAGCGAGACTGGCCCGACCTGATGCGCCGCGCGCAGGACGGCGATCGCCTGGCCTACGAGAGGGTGCTTCGCGCCATGCTGCCGGCGATCAAGGCGTTCGCCAGGCGGCGCGTTTACGATGAGGTTCTCGTGGAGGATGTCGTGCAGGACACGCTTCTGACGGTCCACAGGCTGCGGCATACCTATGACCCATCGCGGCCGCTGCTGCCCTGGCTTGCGGCGATCACCTCGGCCCGATCGATCGACGCCCTGCGCAGGTGCGGGAGGTCGCAGGCCCGCGAGATCGCCGACGCAGACGCCCTCGCGAGCGCTATCGACCCCGGCGCGCCGACGGACGGGTTCGCCGTTGCGCAGGACCTTCACGTGTTGCTCGGCAAGCTCCCCGCTCGTCAGCGCATGGTGCTCGAGATGATCAAATTACGCGAGATGACCCTGGAGGACGCGGCAAGGGAGAGCAGCCTGTCCGTCTCCGCGATCAAGTCGTTGCTCCACCGCGCCTTCATCAAGCTTCGAGAGCATCGGACGCATTAGCATGTCGCACATCGATGACCTGATTCGCAGGCTGAGCGCTGAGGCCGGCCCGGTACGACGGATTCCACCCGCTTGGGCCAGGGTGGCCGTGCTGGCGCCGCTGATGCTTGGCCTCGGCTTCATCGCGACGACGGCGCTCCGCCTCGCCGTCGGCGGATGGACGGCTCCGATTGAAGGGCTGAGGTTCGCCAACGCCGCCCTGTCGCTTTCGCTTGGGACGGCCGGCCTGTTCCAAGCGCTCACCCTGGGTGTACCCGGCGCGCGTGTTCGCGGCGTAGGCGCGATGGCGGCGGCCGCTGTCGCCTGGCTCGCGGTCTCGGCCGCGAGCATGAGAGCGCACACGGCAGCGGGCGTCAGCGCCAGCGAGCGGCCCTTCTGCTTCGCCTTCCTGCTTGTGGCGGGCTTGCCGATGATGGCTGTCGTGATCTTCGCGTTGCGCCGAACCCGCTCGCTCCAGCCGGTGCGGTCGCTGGTCCTGGCCGGCGGCGGCGTCGCTTTCCTGT
>JBARAK010000481.1:0-2896 GCA_049791955.1 Caulobacteraceae bacterium | reverse complement strand
GCCCCAGCGCGGCTCGCGGGAGCCGCCTTGCCGGGCCAAGACCGGAAATGGGGCCGGGCAGGCGTCGCGGCCGGAGCCGCGTCAGCCGCCTGGACAGCCGACGGCGACCCAGGGCCATAACGGTCCTGGGCATGGGAAGTCGCGACGGCGGCCAGCTGGACGGCGGCAGCCATCATCATGACGGGTAGGATGGTGGCGCGCGGCATCAGCAGCCCTCGATCCGGCACGGATGGAGACGCAATTTAACGAAATGTGGATTAAGCGGCCCCTAACCCCGACCGCGCCACGCCGCCAATACCGCCTTTTCGACGAGACCCATCGCCGCATGCAGGGCCGCGGCCATGGCCGCCAGGACGACGAGCGCAGCGAACATCTCAGCCGTTCGAAGCTGGTGCTCCGCTTCCAATACCCGCCACGCCAGACCCTGCGCTTCGCCGCTGCCCGCGACGAACTCCGCCACCACCGCGCCGATCACCGCAAGCCCGACCGCCACCTTCAGGCCCTCCAGCACGAAGGGCGCCGCAGCGGGAACTCGCAGGCGGAAAAGACGCTGCGTGCGCGACGCCCCATAGAGGTCGAACAGCCGCTCCAGATCCGGGTCGGCGGACTTCAGTCCCGTCTGGGCCCCGGAGAACAGGGGAAAGAAGGCGACCACCGCCGCCAGCGCGACGATGGCCCGCCCGGCATGGTCCAGCCCGGCCCAGATCATCACCAGCGGAGCGACCGCCACCACCGGCGTCACCTGCAACGTCACGGCGAAGGGCCGTACCGCCCGCTCCAAGGTGGGACTGAGGGCGGTGAGCAGCGCCAGGGGAATCGACACCGCCGCCGCCAGCGCCAGCGCCGCCAGCGCCATCCAGAGGGTGGCGGCGGCCGAGACCAGCAGGTCCGTCGCGTGCGCCCATAGGGCCAGCCCCACATCCAGGGGCGCGGGGAGGAAGTAGGCGGGGACGTGCAGGCCGACGCAGGCGATCTCCCACGCGACCGCCAGCGTTGCGGCCAGCGCCCACGGCGCGGTTGCCGAGGCCAGCGCTCCTGTTGCGACCCGTCGTCCCATGCGCCTCCGGCCGCCCCTCGGCGCCCCGTCCTTAAGGTTGAATTAACCACGTTGGGCCCAGGCAGGGATTACAATCCACAGGATCGTTCCCCCTCCACCGGCTATACCCAAGATATAGAGCGCATGTCTCGTTTACACACCACCGGTGGCTCGCTAGCGTCGGATAGGGCTGTTCCGGATGATTCTGGGAGCCTGCGGCGGGAGCTTTCTTCGATGACAGCGGCTGGGCCCTGGAGCGTCAAGGGAATCGACCCCAAGGCGCGCGAGATCGCCAAGGATCTTGCACGCCGCTCGGGCATGACCCTGGGCGAGTGGTTGAACCAGATGATCATCGAGGGTGGTGAGAGCGAGCCGCCACCGTTCGAGGCGCCGCCGCCGTCGCCGCCCTATGCCGAGACGCGCCGGCGCGGACTGGACGAACTCTACCGTGAGGCGCGCTCCGTTCGCGCCGCGCCGCCCCCCACCCGCTTTCCGGAAGCGCGCCCCGAGACGCGCTACGCCGAGCCCCGTTCGTCCGACGGCCCTGAAGTCGCGCGCGTGGCGCAGGCGCTGAGCGATCTGTCCCTGCGCATGGAGGCCGCCGAGCATCGCTCGACCCTGGCCATCAGCGGCATCGACCAGTCGGTGATGGGCGTCCTGTCCCGGCTGGACGACATGGAGCGCGACCAGGGATCGGGCCACGCCCGCCTGGACGGCTCGGTCGCCGACGTGCGCGCCGCCCAGGCCCAGGTGGCCGACCGGCTGCGGCGGCTGGAACACGAGGACAGCACACGGGTCGAGGCGCTGAAGGCGCTGGAATCGGCGCTCGGGCGCATCGTCGGGCAGATGCAGCAGGGCCAGGCGGGCGCCGACCAGTCCCGCCAGGCGCTGGACGAACTCTCCAAGCGCGTTGAACAGGTGGAAGCCTCCGCCGTCGAAGCCGCGTCTTCCTACGCCGACGCCGAGAAGGTCGAGACCGTGCTGTCGCGCATGGCCGAGCGGCTGGACCAGGCCGAAACGCGCACCTCGGCCGCCGTGCAATCGCTGCAGACCTCGTTCGCGGGCCTGGACGCCCGCCTGCGCCACACCGAAGCGCGCGGCCCGGGCCTGTCGGGCGCGGAGATCGAACGCCGCTTCCAGACCCTGGCCGAAGAGCTTTCGCAGCGGGTGGAAGCCTCGCGCAACGAACTGGCCCAGCGCCTCCGCTCCGCCGCCGACGGGCGGCTGGACCGGCTGGAAGCCGTGCTTCGTGAGATGCGCGGACAGGTCGACCAGGCCGAGCAGCGTTCCGCCCAGGCGATCGAACGGATCAGCCGCGAGGTCATGCGCGTGGCCCACGGCCTGGGAGAGCGCGTCGCCGCGACGGAAACCCAGGGCCAGGCGCGCGCCGCCCAGACCGAGGCCCGCATCGCCGCGGTCGAAAGCCGGAGCGCCGCCGCGGTGGAGAACCTCGGCGGAGAGGTCGCCCGCATCGCCGATGTGATGGAGACCCGCATGCGCCAGGCGGACGGCGCCCAGGCCCAGGCGATGGAGAAGCTCGGCGGCGAGATCGCCCGCATCGCCGAGCGCCTCGCTGACCGCATCTCCAGCTCGGACCGCCGCTCGGCCGAGGCCATCGACGAGGTCAGCGACAAGGTCGCCAAGATCAGCGAGCGGATGGACGAGCGCCAGACCCGCAGCGTCTCCGAACTCGCCGACCGCATCCGCCAGAGCGAAGAGCGCACCGCCAAGCTGCTGGAAGAGGCCCGTGAGCGGCTGGACCAGCGGCTGGGCGGTCGTATCGCGGCGCCCGCGGTGGAAGCGCCGCCGCGGATCGCGACGCCTGCCCCTGCCGCCATGGACTGCGCGGCCGCTTTCGAC
>JBARAK010000480.1:0-8640 GCA_049791955.1 Caulobacteraceae bacterium | reverse complement strand
CACCAGCACCACGAAGCCGGCGGCGGCCAGGATCGCCGCGGTCGCCCGCGGGCCGGTGCGCGCCAGCCGGCCGTGGGCGTAGGCGAAGGCCAGGGCGAAGATCCCGCCCAGCGCCGTCCCATAGACCACCACCCCGGTCAGCAGGCCCACCGTGCTCTGCACCGCGCGGCTGACCAGCTCGGGCTCGGCGGCCTGGTGGGCCAGCTCGCGCACGTGGTCTTCATAGGCGATGGCCAGGCCGACCTGCGGCTCGCCCACCACCCAGGCGAACACGAAGGCCAGCAGGCCGGCGAGCACGCCCGCCAGCATCCCCCGGATCAGAAGGCCCCTGACCATCCCGCGTCTCCCCGGTCTAGTGGCAGGGGAAGCCGAGCAGGTGGCGGCCGTCGTGGACGAACTCGTGGATGTACATGCCCGGGATCAGCGCGGTCGCGCCCTGCTCGGCGCCCACGAAATAGATCGCCAGCAGCGCCAGCAGGCCGCCGAAGATCGCCCAGGGCATGATCTCGCGGACCGGGATGGAGATCGGCTCGACCGTGGGGTCGAGCGGCGTGGCGATCGTCATGTCAGCTCCCTGGGATTGCGCGTCCCATTCGCGGTTATGGCGCCAGGAGGGGCCTGACTTCCAGCGCAACGTTGAAACGCCCGCTGGTCACAGTGGCGCGACCGCGCCGGAATCCCACCGGCTTCCCATCCTGAACGCCGCCATGGTCGGCGCGAACGGATGCGGTGTCAACGCGGGGTGCGGCTGCCAAGAGCCGGGGCGTCAGTCGCTATCGTCGTATCGAAGGAGATAGCGCAGGATGGCGATCCAGAGTTGGGGGATGTGATGCAGTTTGAAGTGCGGCCAAGAGTTTGGTGGAGCAGCTACGTCAGGCGTGGGTTAGCGGCGGTGCAGTCTTTCGGCGTCCTAATTGCAGGTATCGGGCTTTGCCTCGCCGCACTGCAGTTCCACGACAGTCGACAAGTTGAAGCTGCTCGGTTCGCATTGCAATTTGACGATCGACTGACAAAACCTGAAATTGGTGCGATTATCGACGCGGCATCTGATGTCCCAGCTACGAAAATTCTAACCGAACATGGGGGGCGGAGTAGCGATGATAGCTTGGATGAACTGTTGGGTGATTATGATACATTGTATTATCTATACAGAGATCATCTCGTGAATGATCAATTGATGAATGATATATTTTGCGCAGATATGATGACTGTCCGCGATAACGCCGAGGTGGAAGCGGAAATTGCGAGTGAGCGAAAGGGGGCTGGCGGCGATGCCGATGTTTATAATGGCTTCGATAAGCTAGCTGGTAGATGTAAATCGTGGGCGCGTAGCGGCTGGAGCCACGTTCTTTCACGTTAGAGATGGCGTGGAGGAATGGGTGGTCGCTGAAGTGCGGATCTTCACTCAAACCGCCGTCATCCCGGACGCAGGGCGCGAAGCGGCCGGAGATCCGGGACCCAGCCACGCTGAGCTTGACGCTGCAATCGCCCACCGACGGTGGCTCTCGCCTGTAGCGGTAAGTCTAGTGCTGCTAGGTCCCGGCTCTCCGCTCTGCTGCGGCCGGGATGACGGCGGTTTGGGTGAATGTCCGCCCCGCCCGCGCCCCTAACCCTCCAGCGCCGCCAGCAGCTCTTCCGGATCGGGGCGGCGGGTGTGGTCGATGCTGACGGCGGCGTGGCGCAGGCGGTTGTCGCGGCCGATGACGAAGCGCGAGGGCATGGGCAGGGTCCAGCTGTCGTCGCCGTTGACCTCGGCCAGGTCGGTCTCGAACACCGTCTTGTACAGGTCGATCAGGTAGTCCTGCTGGCGCCAGCGGATGCCGAAGGCGTCGGCCGTGCGGTTGCCGGGATCGAGCAGCACCGGGAAGGTCAGGTGGTTCTGGTCCTTGGCCTTCAGGCTGCTCCCGGCCATCTGGGGCGAGATGGCGACCAGGGTCGCGCCACGCTGCTGGACCTGGGGCAGCAGGTCCTGCAGGGCCTGGAGCTCCAGGCTGCAGTAGGGGCACCAGACGCCGCGGTAGAACATCACCACCAGCGGTCCGCGCTCCAGCAGGCTGGCGGAGGACAGCTGGAACCCGTTGGTGTCGGCCAGGGTGAAGGCGGGGGCGAGGTCGCCGGCCTTCAGCGCCCGCTCGGGCAGGCCGCGCGCGGTGAGTTCGTCCACCGAGCGCTGCATGGTGGCGGCCGCCTCGCGGGGCAGGAAGTGGGGCGCGGCCCCGCTTTCGAACCGGGCCTTGAAGGCGTCGAGCTTGTTCTGGAACCACACGGCAGGGGTCTCGCGGATCGGAGTCTCGTTTCGGTCCGGGCGGATGGCATGTCTCGCCGCGGCTTTCCAGCCGCCGTGAGGGCGCACCCGCGCCGTGGGTTGGTCAGCCGACGTCCTTGAGGATTTTCTCCACCGAGGTCATGCGCCCCGCGAGGTCGGACAGCGCGGACTGGATCGCGGACAGGGCGGCGGCGGTGTCGGCCTCGGCGCTCACCGCCTGCTCGGCCATCCGGCGATAGGCGTCGTCGTGGGCGAAGCGGGCCCTGGCCTGCGCGATAGCCGAGTAATACCTCATGCCGAAGACCAGCAGGACCCCCGCCAGCGGCAAGCATATGGTCAGAAGATACAGGTGTTCGGACATGGGAAGCCTCTATGTTTCAGATTTGAGGGGTGGGCTTTCGGATTTGAGGATGAGGGACTTCGCCGCCTCGACGATCGCGGCCGGGGTAAGCTCGATGTCGAAACCTTCGACCTCGAAGTAGTTCAGCGCCTTGCCGTCGGCGGACAGCTCCAGCCGGCTGGTCACCAGGCCTGCTTCTTCCAGCTTCTGCAGGTGCAGGTGCAGCAGGGGCCGGCTGATGCCGATCTCGCGCGCCAGCTGGCTGACGTAGTTGCGTCCGCCCGAGGCCAGCGCCGCGATGATCCGCAGCCGATGCGGATTGGCCAGCGCCGCCAGCATCGCCAGCAACCGGTCTCGATCCGGAGGGGGAGGTGAGGGCGCTTTCATATGTAAGAAATAACTTACGTATGAAAGGGAGTCAAGGCGAGTGGGTTTGCGCGCTGGGAGCTGCATCTATCCGCTTGCTTCAATCTAATAATTCGATAATTATGGAAATATGGAATTAGAGCTGGCTATCAAGCGCCTTTCCGCCCTCGCCCAGGAGGGGCGGCTGGCGGTGTTCCGCCTGCTGGTGAAGGCCGGGCGGGACGGTGTGGCGGCCGGTGAGATCGCCCGCGCGCTCGACATCCTTCCCAATACCCTTTCGGCGCAACTCAACATCCTCGCCAACGCTGGCCTGATCACCAATCATCGCGAGGGGCGCTCGATCATCTATGTGGCCGACTACGACGGGATGGGCGAGTTGCTCGTCTACTTGATGGAGGACTGCTGCCAAGGGCGTCCCGAAGTGTGCGGCCCCCTGGCGATGGCCGCGGACCGCGCCGCCTGCTGTCCTGGCCAGCTGATGCCGGTGAGCTGAACCATGTCCTTGTTCGAACGATACCTGACCGCCTGGGTCGCGCTTTGCATCGTCGCCGGGGTGGTCCTGGGGCGGTTGTTCGCCCCGGTCTTCCACGCCATAGGCGCGGCCGAGGTCGCCCACGTGAACCTGCCGGTCGCCGTGCTGATCTGGGCGATGGTGATCCCGATGCTGGCGAAGGTGGACTTCGCCGCCCTGCGCCAGGTCGGAAGCCATTGGCGCGGCATCTGCGTGACCCTGTTCATCAACTGGGCGGTCAAGCCATTCACCATGGCGGCGCTCGGATGGCTGTTCATCGGCCACCTGTTCCGGCCCTACCTGCCGCCCGCCCAGGTCGAAAGCTACATCGCCGGCCTGATCCTGCTGGCCGCCGCGCCCTGCACGGCCATGGTGTTCGTCTGGTCCAACCTGACCGACGGTGAGCCGAATTTCACCCTGACCCAGGTCGCGCTGAACGACGCCATCATGGTGGTCGCCTTCGCTCCGGTCGTGGGGCTGCTGCTTGGGCTGTCCGCGATAACCGTCCCCTGGGCGACGCTGAGCCTGTCGGTGCTGCTCTACATCGTGGTCCCGGTGATCCTGGCGCAGGCGATCCGGGCCGGCCTGCGGCGTCGCGGCGGCGACGGAGCGGTGAGGGCGCTGCTGACCCGGCTCCAGCCGGTTTCGCTTGGCGCGCTGCTGGCGACGCTGGTGCTGCTGTTCGGGTTCCAGGGCGATGCGATCGTCCGCCAGCCGGCGGTGATCGCACTGCTGGCCGTTCCGATCCTGATCCAGGTCTATTTCAATTCCGGGCTCGCCTATTTCCTGAACCGGGCTGTCGGCGAACAGCATTGCGTCGCCGCGCCCTCGGCGTTGATAGGCGCCAGCAATTTCTTCGAACTGGCGGTGGCGGCCGCCATCAGCCTCTTCGGCTTCCGGTCCGGCGCCGCGCTCGCGACGGTCGTGGGGGTCCTGATCGAGGTTCCCGTGATGCTGTCCATCGTCGCTATCGCGAACCGTAGTCGCGGATGGTACGAGCGCGGCCGGCCAGTGCGGGTGCGGCGCCCCGCGAGCGTTCCGGCGGAGTGAGTCCGGTGAGCGCCGACTTCCCGATCGTCATCCACCACAACCCGGCCTGCGGGACCTCGCGCAATGTGCTGGCGATGGTCCGGGCCGCCGGTTACGCGCCGACCGTCATCGAATATCTTCAGGCCGGTTGGACCGTTCCCCAACTCCAGGGGTTGCTGGCGGCCATGGGTGCGCGCCCTCGCCAGATTCTCAGGGAAAAGGGGACGCCGGCGGGGGAACTGGGTCTGCTCGGCCTCCAAGCCTCTGACGACGCGATCCTTGGCGCGATGGTGACGCACCCGATCCTGGTGAACCGCCCCATCGTTGTCACGCCCAAGGGGGTCCGGCTTTGCCGCCCTTCCGAGGTGGTGCTGGGATTGCTTGAGCGCGAGCCGGACCAGTTCGCCAAGGAGGACGGCGAGATCGTCAGGCCGTAGGGCCGCTCCGTTTCGAATGGGCGGCGAACCCGGGGGCGGTCAGCGACCGTTCCCCTCAGTACGGCTTGCCGAGCCCCTTGCGGGTAGCGACGGCGCGGGCGAGGCCTTCGGCGAAGGGCTCCTTCATGCCGGGAAGCACCACGGTGAAGCTGAGGCCCGGGAAGAACAGCTGGATCTTGTGGTCGGCGCGCGTGACCACCGCCGAGATCCAGCGCGGGTTGAGGAACACGTCGTCGGCCTCGAACCACAGGTAGCCGACCTTCTCGGCCACGTCCTGAAGCGAACCCTCGACCACGAAGTACTGGGGCGCCCCGGAGATGTAGAGGTGCGAGCGGCTGTCCACGGTCCGGACCACCAGGGCGTCGGCCGGGTCGAAGGCGAGGACCCCGCCGGTCAGGAGGTTGATGCTGATCCGTGCGCCGTCGAGGTCCATGTCGTGTCTCCAGCCGCGCGTTCGATCCGCCGCGTGCTTGTTGATAGGGCCAGGTCTTAGCAACCGGGCGGGGCGGCGGCCAGGGTCGCGGGCGCGGGGGCGCACTTTCCCCTTGTCAGCGGTCGCGAAGCCTTGGAGACAGGCGGCCTTGCGCCCGGTCCATCCGGTCCGGACGCTGCGAACCTGGCGATAGATGAGCGACACCGTTTCCGCGTCCCGCCGGCTGGGGGCCCTGGCCCGTTATGCGGTGCTCCAGCTCAGGGGGAATGACCGCACCCACTATACCCGCGACTATCGCCGCATGGTCCAGCGGCTGATCTCCAAGTATCCGCTAGATGAAGCGATGAGCCGCGCCGTCGGCGGCTTCTATAACGAGATCGGCCAGCTGCAGAGCCAGATCCTGCTGGAGGCCGGACTCAAGACCGGCGAGCGGTTGCTTGACCTGGGCTGCGGCAGCGGGCGGCTGGCCAACGCCCTGAGGGACGCGGTCGAGGTCGATTACCTGGGCCTGGACATCATTCCGGAGCTGCTGGCCTACGCGCGCACCCGTTCGCCGCCGACCTACAGGTTCATGCTGAACACCAAGCTGTCGATCCCCGCCCCCGACGCCCAGTTCGACATGGCCTGCGCGTTCAGCGTCTTCACCCACCTGCACCACGAAGAGACCTTCCTCTACCTGCGCGACCTGGCGCGGGTGCTGCGGCCCGGCGGGCGGCTGGTGTTCTCGTTCCTGGAGTTTCGCGCCCCGCAGCACTGGGAGGCGTTCGACCGGGCGGTGCAGGCGGTCAGCGCGTCCCAGCGCCTGCACCTGGACATGTTCATCGAGCGCTCGGTGATCGACGTCTGGTGCGAGCGCCTCGGTTTCGAACGGGAGCGGTTCACCGGCCCGACCGAACCGGGCCCGAGCGGCGCGCTCGGCCAGTCGGTGGCGGTGCTGCGGCGGGTGGGCGAGGTTTAAGTAAACGCCTTCTCCCCTTGCGGGAGAAGGAGCCACCACCCACGAAGTGGGGAGGATGAGGGGTCTCGCGACAGTGGGTTCAATGGATCGCTGACAGCGCAGCGCGACCCCTCACCTTCCCATCGCTACGCGACGGGCCCCTCCCTCTCCCGCAAGTGGGAGAGGGGGCGTTCACGGCCCACACGCGCGCCGTGCATTCCTCCGTGGATCGGGCGCGGGTGGCGCGCTACAAGCGCGGCGTGTCCGGGCGTGGAGTAGAAGCGTGAATTACAAGCAACTCGGCCGTACGGGCCTGTTCGTTTCCGAGATCTGCCTCGGCGCCATGACCTTCGGCGGCGACGGCGGCATCTGGAAGGCGATCGGCTCGCTCCAGCAGGCGGAGGTCGACGCCGTCATCGGCCGCGCCCTGGCCGCCGGGGTGAACTTCATCGACACCGCCGACGTCTATTCCTTCGGCCAGTCCGAGCGGCTGGTGGGCCAGGCGCTGAAGAACCTGGGCGTGGCGCGCAAGGACGTGGTGATCGCCACCAAGGTCTACAGCCAGATGGGGCCGGGGCCGAACGACCGCGGCGCCTCGCGTGGCCACATCATGGACTCGATCCACGCCAGCCTGGAGCGGCTGCAGACCGACCACGTCGACCTGTACCAGATCCACGGCAACGACACGGTCACGCCGGTCGAGGAGACCCTGCGCGCGCTCGACGACCTGACCCGCCAGGGACTGGTGCGCTACATCGGCGTGTCGAACTGGGCGGCCTGGAAGATCGCCAAGGCCCTGGGGCTGAGCGAGGCCCGCAACCAGGTCCGCTTCGAGACCCTGCAGGCCTACTACTCGATCGCCGGCCGCGACCTGGAGCGCGAGCTGGTCCCGATGCTGAGCGAGGAGAAGCTGGGGCTGATGGTGTGGTCGCCGCTGGCCGGCGGGCTGCTGTCGGGCAAGTTCGGCCCCGGCGCCGAGACGCCCGAGGGCGCGCGGCGCGTCAGCTTCGACTTCCCGCCGGTGAACAAGGACCGCGCCTGGGCCTGCGTCGCGGCCATGCGCGAGGTGGGCGCGGCCCACGGCGTCTCGGTCGCCCGCGTGGCCCTGGCCTGGCTGCTGGCCAAGCCGCACGTGATGAGCGTGATCATCGGCGCCAAGACCGTCGAACAGCTCGACGACAACCTCGCCGCCGCCGAACTGACCCTGACGGCGGAAGAGATCGCCCGCCTGGACGAAGTCAGCGCCCTGCCGCCGGAATACCCGGGCTGGATGCTGGACCGCCAGGGCGGCGCCCGCCGCCCGGAACCGTTCAAGAAGGGGTAGGGGCTGTTCGCGGTGCTCGCCGGTGCGTTGTTTCCATGAGGTCGGAATGCACTTGAAGCCGGAACGGCGCGGCATGGCCTTGGGCGCCGCCTTCACGGCGATGGTTCTCCACGCGGGTGTCGCGTGGGGCGCCTTGGCGCCTCCCGCGTCGGCCGGCTATGTCACGCCGCCCCTTCAATCGGCGGCTTCGCGCCAGCCCGTAGCCTTTCCGCCGGGGTCGACGAGCACCTTCCTCAAGGACTTGGACCTGCCGGAAGTCGACCATTATGTTTCGGAAGTCCTGCGCTCGGTCCGGGGCGGATTCTCCTCCGTAACCGTGGTGCAATTCGCGGTGATCCGGCGTGGAGAGCCGGTCCAGGTCATGCTTGTGCGGGCTTCCGGACATGGACACTGGACCGTGACTTCCCGCCAGTTCGGTGAATTGTCCTGGGTGCAATACGAGACCTACAGGTCGCACTTCTTTTCGGACCTCGCGAAGCAGGCGGCGGACGTGGGGGGCGGCGCGTCCCCGCGAGAGGTCTGCACCGATGATGCGGGTGGGATGATCAGCTTCGGATCGGGCGGGCCGCCGGGATTGACGGCGAGCCTGAACATCGGATGCGGCGAAGACGAAACCGGCCGGTCCCTGGGGGACGAGATGCTGGCGAGAGCCGTTCAGGCAGTCGCAGGCGTGGGTGGGAGGTAGGAGATCGCGTTCCGCACCTCCACTGATATCAAGGCTTCGGTATCCCCGCTTCTTCGGTCAGGACGCCTTGGGGCAGGGTGACGCCGCACTTGCCGTGCTTGCAGCCGAAAGAAAAGCCGTGGCCGGCCATCGGGCCGTTGACCGGGTTGTAGTTGCGGATGTCCTGGTAGGACTGCTGCACGGCGTCGTAATAGGCGCGCTTGCCGGGCGAGGATATCGGATCGACCCATTGCTTCGCCCCGACGGCGGCGTCGCGGGTCAGGGCGTGGGCGCAGGTCTCGCGCTCCGATGGGGTCAGGCGCAGGTCGTCGG
>JBARAK010000479.1:0-2562 GCA_049791955.1 Caulobacteraceae bacterium | reverse complement strand
CGAGTGGTGGTAATCATCCTACCCGATTGCCCATCCCGGTGGGCCGGCGCAACCTGCGGTACGCCAAGTTGACGGTGCCGTGCGAGAACAGCTTCTGCGATAGGGCTGATGGCTAACCCCGATCACAAGTGCCCGGTTCACTATGATGGGATTGAGCGGATCGTCGGTGGCCTGAGCCGGGCTGGCGGCCCCGGTCGTGTCAAAGGCCCTTAAAAGATTGCCCCAGCCGGCTGCCGAAGGGCTGATTCAGATGGATATGAACATATTGTGCAGCGCCGACCATTTCCCAGAAAACCGTTCCGCGGCTGGTCCTATAGCGCGAACGGAGCTGATAAATGCTCCGCGCAAACCACGAGAATTCGTGACCTTTTACCAGGAGCTTCATGTGATATGCACCGCGCCCGATGGCGTATGCTTTCCATAGGGCCGCGGCATCGGCCGCTTTGCGCCCGTGATGATGCCTAACGACCACCTCAGGATCGTATTTCCCCTTCCAACCCATCGCGCTCGCGCGGCCGACGGCGTCTATGTCCTCACAAGCCATGAACAATGCACCTGGTCCAAACAACGGATCGAACCCTCCGATATCGAGGAGAACATTTCGTCGAAAGGCCATGTTTGCACCCTGGATCGACCCCGCGCAAACAAACGACCCGGCGGCAAAACTAACGGGCATCACGGATTCATTGATGGTCACCGGATGATCTGCTGGATCATGCAGCATGATCCGTCCGCCTATATATCCGACTGATGGGTCGTCAAAAGCCGACCATATCCCGCTCAGGAAGTCGGGTGCTGGGTAGCAATCATCGTCAGTGAATGCTAAGATTTGCCCCATGGCAGCCTTCAGCGCAGTATTTAGGCCGCTCGACTTACCTCCCGTGCCCTCGAACAGGTAGGTGGCTCGAATACTGGCGGTTTTGATAAAGTCCCGAACGACGGTGGCCGTTTCGTCCGTAGACCCGTTGTCCACGATAATGAGCTCCCATAAGCGGTCGGATCTAATATGCCGCACCGCGTCGAGGCAGCGGGCGAGTTGGTAACAACGATCTCGACTGCAAATAATCAGCGATAGATCCATACGACAGATGATGGATGGGGTTTCGTCTGAATAACCGCCAGACGCTTTTAGCCAGGGATCGGATTTCTGCTTTCTGAGCGCCTCATCGCAATGCATCTGTCATGGCGTACGGTCGGGGTCGATAGACACCACATTGACCTTTCATGGGTTCGTCTCGGGCCGACCGAGCGGGCCGCGCCAGCTATTACCCTTCGCGGTAATGCCAAGCAGCCGTTCAATCCACGCAGGCCTCTGGCCAGGAACAAAGCGGAAGGTGAGCAACCAGCGTGATAGAGCTCGCGGAGCCGCCGCAACACTGACCAGCCACATTATCCGGAATAGCCTATACCCAAACGGCATTGGCGTCCCGATACAAGCCTTGATGGCGCCGCAGAGGGTGATGGAGATCGGTTCAACTACCGGGCTCTCGCTAAGTTTGGCCGCGAATAGCCGGCACTCCTGGAGCCACAGCGAATGTTTCCGCGCAGCGGCCGGATCGAAAGCTATTCCCCATCTCTCACAACGCTGCGCGACATAATCAATCTTGAGTTCTTGATTACGGCACTTCGCCGCGAAGCGTGAATTTTTGATGCTGTTTATCGCATAGAGGTTGTCATTATGAATGCGGTAGCAGGCTAGCGGTTCATATAGGGTAACCACCTCGCCGTAAAACGGGGCATTACATTCCAGAAGACCGTCCATATAGAATCCGCGCGGGTTGTCTAGATCGAAGCCGCCGTCAGCACGTACACGCGCCAGCAACGATCGCGCATACGCGTTTCCGCTGCCCGCCGAGTTGGGCGATCCGCCGGTGCGGAGAAGCTCTGACCGGATTGCCGCTGTATCGAGATTTGGCGGGTATTTTGGTGCGACGTGGCCGAGTTGCCGGCCTGACTTATCGATGGTCGCCAAGGTAAACTGCGCTTTCACCGTCACCGCGCGCCAAATGTGGGCAATGGTTCTGGCGGCATGTGGGAAAAGGAGATCGTCTGAATCAAGGAATATCAGGATAGGATATCGTGCTAGAGGCCAGGCACTATCCTGTGCGACGACCTGACCCCCGTTCTTCTCTCGGAGCAGGGATCGCACCCGCTGGCCGTAACGGGCGATTACCGCTCGCGAGCTGTCCGTCGAACAGTCATCAACGGCGATGACTTCGCAAAGCGGATAATCCTGGCCAAGAGCGCTATCGATCGCTGCCTCCAAAAAATCGGCATAGTTGTAGTTCACGACAATGATGCTGACACCCCACGGCTCGCTCACAACACGGTCCTTCTTGCTTGAGCAGCAGATCGCAAATTCACAGAGCGCGTTTCGCAAACGTCTTTGGCATGCACATGGCCGGCGGCTTCGACAGCTTCCACGACGGGACTTGTTGAGATTACTGCGCGGGAACGCACCCGCATCTCGCATCTCCTGGAGCGAGCATAACGCTCTTCGGCAAATTGTCGAAAGTGCCACGATCTTCGGTCGGTATCGGGGGGAAGGGGTCTCTTCATCGA
>JBARAK010000478.1:0-12391 GCA_049791955.1 Caulobacteraceae bacterium | reverse complement strand
CACCAGCACCGAGCGCCCCGCCAGATCGGCGGCCGGCGCGCAGGAAGCGGCGGCCAGCGCGCCTATGGCGAAGCTGTCGTGGCGATCGCTGAGCCGGCCGGTGTGGCCGGCGCTGATGCGCTGACGGAGGGACATGGGAAGGTGGTGGCGATCGGACGTCAGGCGACCGACGCCACGGGCGCGCGGCCGTAGAAGGCGACGAAATCGCCCAAGGTCACGGGAAAGGCGAAGTCTTCAGAGGCGGCGAAGGGGTCGAAGCCCATGGCGTCTTCCAACCGCGCCACCAGGATGGCGAAGGACAGGGAGTCCAGCCCGCAATCCAGCAGCACCAGCTCATCGGTCAGGGGAGCTAGAGTGCGTCCCTGTTCGGCGGCGATCTCGGTCATCTCACGGACGATGATGGCGCGCGTATCCATGTTGGCCTCGTTCTTCACTTGCGACCTCATAACCGCCGGCTTGGCAGGGTTAACGTGTCGCACCCCAGTTGGTCCGTCTCTGCAAGGCGTGTGCCCGAAAGTTGCAGAGGGTCGCAAAGGGAAGGGCTTCGTCCCAGATCGGTGCGCCACATGACGAAGATACAGCAACTTCGGTGCCGTCAGATTGCGGAAACCGATTTCGAGCAACTGGCCAGCCTGCTCAACAAGGCCTTTTCCTGCTGGTCGCAGGACTACTGGCTGGATGGCCTCGCGCACATGCGTGACCGCGAGTCGCCTGAAGGCTATCCGCGCTATGGCTTTCTGCTGGAAAGCGAAGGCGTCGTAGTCGGAACGATCCTGACCATCTTCACCGCCTTCGATCAGGACGGCGTGCGCAAGGTCCGCTGCAACGTGTCGAGCTGGTACGTCGAGCCGGCCTTTCGTGGCCAGGGCTCGCCGATGGTTTCGCAGATCTTCAAGTTCAAGGATGTGACCGTGCTGAACGTCTCGGCCCTGGTCCACACCTGGCCCATTTTGAAACACCAGGGCTACATGCGTTACAGCGAGGGGCAGATGGTCTGCCTGCCGGCGCTGCGGCCGGGGCCGTTCGGGGTCAGGGTCATGCCCTATTCCGAGGCGATGGCGGCGCGTCTGCGCGATCGCGACGAGGCGGCCCTGATGGCCTATCACGCCACGCGCGGGTGCATCAGCCTAGTCTGCGAGACGGGCGGGGAAGTCGCGCCCTTCGTGTTCCTGAGGCGGCCCATCAGCAAGCTTCCGCTGGCTTACGTGCAGCTGGCCTATTGCCGCGACACCGGCGATTTCGTGCGCTTCGCCGGCCCGCTTGGCCGCTATCTGCTTCTGCGTGGCATGCCGGTGGCGGCGATCGACGCCGAAGGCCCCGTTAAGGGTCTGGTGGGGCGTTTCGTGAAGGATCGTGTCCCGAAATTCTATCGCGGACCGGACCGCCCACGGCTGAACGATCTGGCCTATACGGAGGCGGTGGTCCTGGGCGTCTGACTCCAGGCGTCACGGAACGGGAGGGGCCTGGCCCATGCATGGTGTGAACACGGCCCCTCGCACCGCGGCGCAGGCGCTGGTGGATCAGCTCGTGCTGCACGGGGTGAGGCACGTGTTCTGCGTGCCGGGCGAGAGCTACCTGCCGGTGCTGGACGCCCTCTACGACTGCCCGCAGATCGAGGTCACCGTGTGCCGTCAGGAAGGCGGGGCGGCGATGATGGCGGAAGCCGTGGGCCGCGCCACCGGGCGTCCGGGCGTGTGCATGGTCACGCGCGGCCCCGGCGCGACCAACGCTTCGGCCGGGGTCTACATCGCCCAGCAGGACTGCACGCCGATGATCATGTTCACCGGCCAGGTGGACCGGCGGATGCGTGATCGCGAGGCGTGGCAGGAGATCGACCTCGGCGCGGTGTTCGGCTCCATGTCCAAGTGGGCGGCCCAGATCGACCGTGGCGAACGGATGGCGGAGTATGTCTCACGCGCCTTCCACACCGCCTCGGCGGGACGGCCGGGGCCGGTGGTGCTGGGCCTGCCGCGCGACATGCTGGACGAGCCGTCCGAGCGCTCGGCGCCGGAGCCGTTCACGCCGCTGGAGACCTCACCGGGCGCCGGGGACCTGGAGGCGCTTCAGGAATTGATCGAGGCGGCGCAACGTCCGCTGCTGATCGTCGGCGGCTCGCGCTGGGACGAGGACGCCTGGATGGCCATGCACCGCTTCGCCGAACGTTTCGAGCTGCCGGTGGCCACCAGCTATCGCCGGGGTTCGCTGTTCGATCCCGAGCACCGCTGCTACGCGGGCGACCTGGGGCTGGGCCCTAATCCGAAACTGGTCGCCCGGGTCAAGGCGGCCGACCTGGTGATCCTGGCGGGCGGGCGCCTGGGCGAGGTGGCGTCCCAGGGCTACAGCCTGTTCGACATCCCCGGTCCAGCAGCAAAGCTGGTCCACATCCATCCGGGGGCCGAGGAGATCGGGCGGGTATATCAGCCCCATCTGGCCATCCACGCCAGCCCGCGCCGGTTCGCTCCGGCGCTCGCCGACCTCAGCCCCCGCGCCGCCCGCGATTGGGCTGAGGTCGAGGCCGCCCACTGCGAGTATCTGTCGTGGTCCGACCTGGCCACGCCGCAGCCCGGCGCGGTCAACCTCGGCGAGGTGATGATCTGGCTGCGCGACCACCTGCCGCCCGAGACCATCCTGTGCAACGGGGCCGGCGCCTACGCCGCCTGGATCCACCGCTTCTACCGCTTCCGGCGGTTGGGCGCGCACATGGCCCCGGCCGTGGCTTCGATGGGCTATGGCGTGCCGGCGGCGGTGGCGATGAAGCGGCTGTATCCGGACCGTCCGGTGCTGTGCGTGGCCGGCGACGGGGACTTCCTGATGAACGGGCAGGAGTTCGCGACCGCCGTGCAGTATGGCCTGCCGTTCATCACCCTGGTGGCGGACAACGCCAGCTACGGCTCGATCCGCATGCACCAGGAGATGCACTTCCCCGGCCGCGTCTCCGCCACCGACCTGGTCAATCCCGACTTCGCCGCCTACGCCCGCGCCTTCGGCGGCTACGGGGCCGTGGTGGAGCGGACCGAGGATTTCGCGGACGCCTTCCGGGCGGCGGAGGCGTCGGGCCTGCCGGCCATCCTGCACCTGAAGATCGACACCGACGCCATGACCCCGGGCGCCAGCCTGGGCCAGCTTCGCGAGCGGGCGCAGGCGGCGCGCTGAAGGCCTGGTCTGGATCAGGCCGCCGGAGGCGCCTCGACCCCCTGGACCAGGATCACGCGGTATTCAGCGCCCTTCAGCCGATAGGGCAGGGCCGCCTGGTAGGCGGGGCTGTGATACCAGGCCTTGGCGGCTTCCATGGTCGGGAACTCCAGCAGCACGGCTCCCTCGGCCTCCAGGCCTTCGAGGGTCTCGACGGCGCCGTAGAAGGCCAGCGGCTTGGGCGGCGTGTCGCCCCGCGCTTCGCGCGCCATCTTGCCGTAGGTGGCGAACGCCTCGGGGTCGGTGAGCTTGTCGCGCACCATGATCACGTAAGCCGCCATTGCCAGGTCTCCTGTCGCGCCAGGGCGGCGCGCGGTCATTCTAACCAGGGCTCAGCGCTCGGCGAGGCGTTTCAGGCCGCTTCGGAGCGCCCGGTGTCGTGGGCGTAGGCCCAATAGAGCGAGCGGGCCCTGGCGTAGAAGGGGCCGGGCTGGAGCTGGCGGTCGTCGATGCGGGTGACCGCGCGCACCTTGGCGAAGTTCCCGCAGGCGAAGATCTCGTCGGCGGCCAGGAAGTCGGCGTAGGTCAGGCGGGTCTCCTCGACCTCGACCTCGTCCTGGCGCAGCAGGCCGATCACGCGCCGCCGGGTGACGCCGTTCAGGAAGGTGCCATTGGGGGCAGGGGTCTTCACCACCCCATCCTTGGCCAGGAACACGTTGGCGTTGCCGAGTTCGGCGATGTTCCCAAGCATGTCGCGCAGCAGGCAGTTGTCGAAGCCCCGCCGGACGGCCTCGGTCAGGGCGTGGGCGTTGTTCGGGTACAGGCATCCGGCCTTGGCCTCGACCGGCGCGCATTCGGCGGTCGGGCGGCGGTAGGGGGACAGGGTGATGGCCATGCCGCCCTCGCCGGGCATCGGGGCCTCGTGGATGCACAGGCACCAGCGGGTGGACTCCGGGTCGAACATCACCCCGCCGCCGACCATCCCGGTCTCGGCCCAGTACATCGGGCGGATATAGAGGGCGGTGGCTGGATCGAACCGGGACATGCCTTCACGGGTCAGCTCGCGCCACTGGTCGAGCGGAACCGACGGCTTGAGCAGGAACTTCTCGGCCGAGGTGTTCACCCGCGCCAGGTGCAGGTCCAGGTCCGGCGTCACGCCCTCGAACCGCCGCGCGCCGTCGAACACGGTGGAGGCCATCCAGGCGGCGTGGGTGCGCGGGCCCATGATGGCGACATTGCCCTCGACCCACTCGCCCTCGAAGAAGGTCCAGGTGCGCGAGTGCGGCGTGCGGGTGGGGACCTGGGCGGCCATGGCCTCTCCTCGAATACGGGACGCTAGGGTGCGTTCGGCCAGGGCTGTGTGCAAGATCGCCGCCGCGTCGTGGTCTTTTCACAGCGCCCAGGTTGGTACGCCCCTTGCTGGGATGCGGATCGAAGAGGGTGGCGCATGACGGGTTTCCCGATCCACGAAACGACCTCGAAATCCCCGGATGACGGCTGGCTGGCCGGGCGCACGGTGGTGCATAAGATCGTCATCGGCCTGAGCGATCCCCAGGCGTGCCTGGCCGCCGTGGCCGAGGAATTCCGTGAAAAGACTGGCCGGATCGAGGCTTTCTCGCTCAGTCCCCTGGCCGGCGGCGCCTATGAGGCCGTGCTGCGGGCGGCGGACTTGAGCACGGACGCGGCTGACGGCCTGGTCGCCCGCCTGTGCGGAAAGCAGGGTGTACGCTCCGTCCAGATCGAGCACATGCTGATCCGATGAGCGTCGGCTTGATCCATTTTGGGGCGCTCAAGCTTGACGCGACGCCCCATTTCGACACCGGTTCAAATTCACCTTATCCGTGCGGGGGCGTTCGTCATGCGGCTTGAGACCCAGGCGATCCACAGCGGCTTCGACGCCGATCCGGCGACCCGCGCCCTGGCCGTGCCGATCCACCAGACCGCCGCCTACGCCTTCGAAAGCGCCGATCACGCCGCGGCCCTGTTCGACCTGGAGGTCGAGGGCTTCCGCTACAGCCGCATCTCCAACCCTACCGTCGACGTGCTGGAGCGCCGCGTGGCGGCGATGGAAGGGGGCGTCGGCGCCCTGGCGGTCGGCAGCGGGCAGGCGGCGCTGTACTACGCCATCGCCAACCTGGCGGACGGTGGCGGCAACATCGTATCCACCCCCCAGCTCTACGGCACCACCCACACCCTGTTCGCCTTCGTCCTGCCGCGGCAGGGGATCGAGGTGCGCTTCGCCGAGGACGCTTCGCCGGAAGCGGTCGAGCGCCTGATCGACGCCAACACCCGCGCGGTGTTCAGCGAGACGGTGGGCAACCCGGCTGGCAACATCTGCGATATCGGCGGACTGGCCGAGGTCGCGCACCGCAATGGCGTTCCCCTGGTGGTGGACAACACGGTGGCCTCACCGGTGCTGCTGCGCCCGATCGAGTATGGGGCCGACGTGGTGGTGCACTCCCTGACCAAGTTCATGGGCGGCCATGGCACGACGCTGGGCGGGATCGTGGTGGACGGCGGCCGCTTCCCCTGGGGCGAGCAGGCCCGGCGCTTTCCCCAGTTCAACGAACCGGACGCCTCCTACCACGGCCTGATCTATCGCGAGCATTTCGGCGAGCGCGCCTACATCGCCCGCTGCCGCAGCGTGTTCCAGCGGACCATGGGGGCGGTGCTGGCGCCGATGAGCGCCTTCCTGCTGATCCAGGGTATCGAGACGGTGGCGCTGCGGGTCGAGCGGCACGTGGAGAACGGCCGCCGGGTGGCGGACTTCCTGCGCGGCCACCCGCTGGTGGAGTGGGTGAACTACGCCGGCTTCGAAGACAGCCCGCACTATCCGCTGGCCCAGAAGTACCTGGGCGGCCGCGCCACCTCGCTGATGACCTTCGGGGTGAAGGGCGGGTTGGAAGCCGGCAAGGCGTTCTACGACCGGCTGGATCTGATCAGGCGGGTGGTGAACATCGGCGACGTGAAGTCGCTGGCCTGCCATCCGGCCTCGACCACCCACCGCCAGATGCCGCCGGACGTGCAGCTCAAGGCAGGCGTGCGGCCGGAGACCATTCGCCTCAGCATCGGCATCGAGCACATCGACGACATCCTGGCCGACCTCGACCAAGCGCTGGCGGCGGCGGTCGCGCCAGCCGCCCAGGCGGCGGAGTAACGCCGATGGGGCAGGGGCGCATGCTGGAGATCGGGCTGGTCAACAACATGCCCGACGCCGCGCTGCAGGCCACCGAGCGGCAGTTCCGCAGCCTGATCCAGGACGCGGCGGGCGACCGGCCGGTGCGTCTGCGCCTGTTCCACATGAGCGAGATCGCCCGTTCCGACGTGGCCGTCCGCGTGTTGTCCAAGGGCGGGTACGCGCCCCTGGCGGATCTGCCACAGGACGGCCTGGACGCCCTGATCGTCACCGGCGCCGAGCCCCTGGCTCCCCGGCTGCAGGACGAAACCTACTGGGGGACGATCTGCGAGCTGGTGGATTGGGCGGAGCGTCACACCCGTTCGACCATCTGGTCCTGTCTGGCCGCCCACGCGGCGGTGCTGCGCCTGGACGGGATCGAGCGCCGCCCGTTGCCGGTCAAGTGCAGCGGGGTGTTCGAGTTCGCCGCCCAGGGTCGCCACCCCCTTGTCCTGGGCATGGGGCCTTCGGTGCTCACGCCCCACTCGCGCACTAACGCCCTGCCCGGGGACCGGCTTGCGGACGCGGGCTACGACCTGCTGACCGCCTCGGCGGAAGTGGGGGTGGACGCCTTCGTGCGGGAGGGCGAGAGCCGCTTCGTGTTCCTGCAGGGCCATCCCGAGTACGACGCCGACGCGCTGCGGCTGGAGTACCGGCGGGACCTGCGGCGTTTCCTCAATGGCGAGCGGGCCGCCCTGCCCGAACCGCCCCGCGCGGCCTTCGACGCGCAGACCGAGGCCGCGCTGAACGCGCTGGCCGCGGAAACGCGGGCCGATCCCCGTCCCGAACGTTTCGACGCCTACGCCGCGGTCCTCAGCGTTCCGCGCGGGGAAGCGAGCTGGCGGCCAGCCTGGCGGCGGTTCTACGCCAACTGGATCGAGAGCCTGGTCGAAGCTCACGCCTCGACCCGGACATCTCGGGATGTCGCGTGGGCTGCGGGCTAGAACGCAATAGCCGCAATTAGAAGCCGGCGGCGGTGACAAGACGGTAGCCGCTTCTCACCGCAACCGGCCTTCATCAGCTGGTTTTGAAGCGCCTACTTCTTGGCGATTACAACTTCTTCCTTATCCAGCATCGAGGCCGTCGTGCTGTAGTACGGCCAGATGTAGGGGCCGCCGGCGCCCTGATTCAGGTCCTGACGAATGGCCTCATACCCGGAGATGGGTGGCGGCGAGGAATCCTTGGTGACGAGCAAGGTGATAGCCGTGATGGGAGGCACGTTCGGCTCGCCGTTCTTCCACACCATATAGATGTATTTTCCGCCGGCTCCCTGCTTGAGGTCCTGCCCCGTCCAATTCCAGCCGACGGGAGGATTTGATTGCCGATCATCGTAAGCGTAGAAATTGATCGACGTCACCGGATTGTTCGCGCCGAGCTGGTAGCCGATATAGATGTACTTTCCGCCTACACCGGTATTTGTGTCGGTGGGTAGAAAGCGCCAGGGCTCCTGATATTTCGGGCCGGAACTGTCATCGACTTGATTCATCAGTTGATTAATTGGCGTGTACATCCTTGAATCTCCATGATTGCTGCATCGCGCGATGCGAGATGCAATTGCGCGTCGGATCAAGGTGCTGGCCATGACGGGAGCGTCGATGACCCGGTGGCATGCACAAGCCTCACCATAAGTAGAATTTCGACACAATCATATATAGAATCTTTGGAAAATTCCCCATTAACTAGACTTTTCAATCGCCGTCCGATTGGCGGACATTGTCCAGCGCTGTGAGTTGGCTGACGCAAGTCATCGCCCGCCCGCCCGCCCGCCCGCCCGTCTGGCGACTGCGCTGCGGGGGAAGGCGGCGAGCCCCGAAACTGACGCCGCGAGCTTGGTGGGTTGAACGCTTAGAAGCGGAGCGGTCCCTGTTCCATACCGAGCATGATGCGGCCGGCCGTCTCCATGTGGCGGCTGGCGAAGTTGGCGTGCTGGGCGGCGGCGTGAATGTCGCGCATCTGGGCGGCGAGCGGGCCGCTGTCGTCGACGGCCGAGCCCCCGGCGGTGAAATACATCAGTTCGACCGTCTGCTTCGCGGCCTGGGCGGCGTTCCAGCACGCCATCCGCGTCAGCGCCCGCTGCTGATCCGTCGCCGTCCCGCCGGCCAGGGCGGTTTCCCAGATCGAGCCCACCATCTCGAACATGAAGGCCCGCGCGGCCCGTAGCTGGACTTCGGCCCGCGCCACATCCGCCTGCACGCCGGGCGCCTCGCACAGCGGCGCGGAGCCGCCGGCGTAGACCTTGCTCATCGCCATGGCCTTCAGCGTATCGATCGCGGCCCGGGCGACGCCGAGCATCACCCCAGTGACGCCGAAGGAGAAGGCGGTAGGCATCGGCATGCCATAGAGGGGCCCTGGATGCTGAGGTTGGCTGTTCAGGCCCGTCAGGACGATCGTGCGGTCGTGCGGCGCCCAAACGTCTTCCACCATGAAGTCATGGCTGCCGGTCGAGCGCAGACCGCCGCCGTTCCAGTTGTCCAGGATTTTGACCTGGTCGGTGGGGAAGATCACAAAACGCAGCACGGGGAGGTTCTCGGGTGTGCGCAGTGGGACGCCATCGCGGTGCTCCACGCAGGTCCCGCCGGCGAAGCTGCTGTGCCTGATGAAGCTGCCCCAGGACCAGCGCCCGCTGACGCGCCAGCCGTCGCCGTCCCGGACTGCGACGCCGGTCGGGTTGACGGCGCCGACGGTGAAGCCTCCATCACCGAACATTTCCCGCGCCGAATGTTGCGGCAGCAGCCCGGCGAGGCGGCTGCAGGACGAAGAGACCGCCGCACACCATCCCACCGAACCATCGCGCTGGGAGAGCGCTTCGATCACCCGGATGAAGTCGATCGGCGGGAGCTCAGCCCCGCCCAACTCCCGCGGCAGCCACAGGCGCGTAAAGCCACCGTCTCCGAGCGCCCGCGCGATCTCGGCAGGCAGGTCGGGGCCCCGGTTCAGCGCTGCGCGATGGCGTTCGACCAGCGGTCCCAACGCGGAGATAGCCTCCATCAACGACAGCATGTGATCGGAAGAACCGCTGCCGGCCATTTGGATGTTCCCTGATCCGATTGGTGGATTGATTTGCGGCCCACCCAAGGCGTTCGAATTGCGCTGGAAGAAAGGCTCCACGAGTGCTCGCGAAGCTTGTCGCGCGATTGAATGGTTACGGCCGTAACCCCGCGGCCAAGCCGTGGAATCGCTTTGCCTCTACCGGCCTTTTTACTTTGGTCGTTTCGGGCCCAGGTGTAGCGTCGAGCGTCTCTTCTACTTCGCGTTCCTCTCGGCTCCGGCGGAGGCGACGTCGGAAGCCGGCCTTGCTTTCCGCAGACCGACAGGAGACGACCCATGCTCCACGAAATCCCCCCGTCCGGCCCCGCCTCAGGGGGCGCGATGGCCTTCCCGGAAATGAACACCACCCGGCTCGACGCCTTCATGGGCAAGATGGTCGGCGACATGGGCGCGGCGCTGACCGCGGCCCTGGTGGTGGTCGGCGACCGGCTGGGCCTCTACAAGGCGCTGGCGGAGCGCGGGGCCAGCACCCCGGCCGAACTGGCGACCCACACCCGCACCAGCGAGCGCTATGTGCGCGAGTGGCTGGCGGCCCAGGCGGCGGCCGGATACGTCGACTATGACAAGGCCAGCCGCCGGTTCCTGCTCAATCCGGAGCAGGCCATGGTGTTCGCCGACGAGGGCGGCCCGGCCTTCATGACCGGCGCGTTCGAGATCGTCGAGGCGATGTTCCGCGACGAGCCCCGGATCACCGAGGCGTTCCGCACCGGCGACGGCGTCGGCTGGCACGAGCACGACCGCTGCCTGTTCCGTGGAGCAGAGCGGTTCTTCCGGCCCGGTTACAACGCCCACCTGGTGCGGGAATGGATTCCGGCGCTGGAGGGCGTGGAGGCCAAGCTGAAGGCGGGCGCCGCCGTCGCCGATATCGGCTGCGGTCACGGAGCCTCCACCGTGATCATGGCGCAGGCCTACCCGAATTCGCGCTTCTACGGCTTCGACTACCACTCGGCGGCTATCGATGAGGCGCGCGAGGCGGCGCGGCGGGCCGGGGTCGCCGACCGGGTGGAGTTCTCGGTGGCGGCGGCCAAGGACTTTGGCGGCCACTACGACCTGATCTGCATCTTCGACGCCCTGCACGACATGGGCGATCCGGTCGGGGCCGCCCGTCACATCCGCGACCGCCTGGACCCGGGCGGGACCTGGATGCTGGTCGAGCCTTTCGCCAACGACTGCCTGGCCGACAACCTGACGCCTGTCGGCCGGATGTTCTACGCCGCCTCGACCATGTTCTGCACCCCGGCCTCGCTCAGCCAGGAGGTGGGGCTGGGCCTGGGCGCTCAGGCCGGCGAGGCGCGGTTGCGCGCCGTGTGCGAGGAAGCGGGCTTCAACCGCTTCCACCGCGCGGCGGAGACGCCGTTCAACCTGGTGTTCGAGGTCCGGCCGTAGGGCCGCGTTTCCTGCCTCGCGAAAGTGGGGCGGGAGAAGGATGGGGTACGGTAACCCGGCCGTGATCTCCGCGTTGGGAGTCTGATGCCGAAGCCGCAAGCCCTTCTGTGTCCCACGCCGGCCGGGCTCTACTGCCCCCCGGGGGACTTCTACATCGATCCGACCCGGCCGGTGGAGCGGGCGGTGGTCACCCATGGCCATTCCGACCACGCCCGGGCCGGCCACGGAGTGACGGCGGCCACGCCCGAGACCCTGGCCATCATGGCGGCGCGCTATGGCGAGGACTTCGCCGGGCGGGTGCAGCCCATGGCCTATGGCGAGACGATCCAGCGCGACGGGGTGGAGGTCAGCCTGGTCCCGGCCGGCCACATCCTGGGCTCGGCCCAGGCGGTGCTGCGCTGGAAGGGGCTGACCATCGTGGCGTCCGGCGACTACAAGCGCCGGTCCGATCCGACCTGTCCACCGTTCGAGCCGGTGGCGTGCGATGTGTTCGTCACCGAGGCGACCTTCGGCCTGCCGGTGTTCCGCCATCCCCCGGCCGAGGATGAAGTGGCCAAGCTGCTCAAGTCGCTGGAGCAGTTCCCACACCGAACCCATCTGGTCGGCGCCTATGCCCTGGGCAAGGCGCAGCGCATCGTGCGGCTGCTGCGCGAAGCCGGCTACGACCGCACGATCTACATGCACGGCGCGATGGCGACCCTGAACGCGCTCTACGAGTCCTTCGGCGTAGAGCTGGGCCCACTGGCGCCGGCGACCACCGAGGAGAAGACCAGGCTTGAGGGCGCGATCGTGGTCGCCCCGCCGTCCGCCCTGGAGGGACCGTGGCTGCGGCGCTTCGCCGAACCCCTGCCGGCCCTGGCCTCGGGCTGGATGCGGGTGAAGGCGCGCGCGCGGCAACGGCATGTGGAACTGCCGCTGATCATCTCCGACCACGCCGACTGGGACGAGTTGACCGCTACCGTGGCCGAGATCGCGCCCGAGGAGCTGTGGGTCACCCATGGCGCGGAGGAGGCGCTGCTGCGCTGGTCGGAGCTGAACGGCTTTTCCGCCAAGGCCCTGAACGTGGTCGGCTACGCGGACGAGGACGACGACTGATGCGCGCCTTCGCTGTCCTGCTGGATCGCCTGGCCTTCACCCCCTCGCGCAACGCCAAGCTGGTGCTGCTGTGCGACTACCTGCGCGACACCCTGGATCCCGAGCGGGGCTGGGCCCTGGCGGCCTTGACCGGAGCGCTGTCGTTCCACGCGGCCAAGCCGGCGATGATCCGAAGCGTGGCCGAGGCGCGGCTGGACCCGCAGCTGCTCGCCCTGTCCTATGACTATGTCGGCGATCTGGCTGAGACCGTCGCGCTCGCCTGGCCGGCGCGGCCTGGCGCCAACCGCGAACCCGAGCTGCCCGAGGTGGTCGACGCGCTGCGCACGGCTTCCAAGCCTGAAGTTCCCCGGATGCTGGAGACCTGGCTCGACGCCATGGACGCCGACGGGCGCTGGGCGCTGCTGAAGCTGATGACCGGCGCGCTGCGGGTGGGGGTTTCCTCGCGCTTGGCCAAGCAGGCGCTGGCCGATGTGGGCTCGGTCCCGGTGGAGCAGATCGAGGAGGTCTGGCACAGCCAGCACCCGCCCTATGTCGACCTGTTCGCGTGGCTGGAGG
>JBARAK010000477.1:0-6589 GCA_049791955.1 Caulobacteraceae bacterium | reverse complement strand
ATCGCCGCCCCCCGTCAAGTCTATTCCTGTAGCTGGATTTAGAAGTCGGCGGTGAGGCCGAACGAGAACACCCGGCCGAGCAGGTCGTAGTTGGAGTAGGCGTTGGGGCTGCCGGCGGGGATCGCGGCGCTCGACACGATCGGGGGATCCTGATCGAACACGTTGTTCACCGAAGCCCGCAGCGTCAGGTTTTCCTTGATCTGCCAGCTGGCCGACAGGTCGATATAGCTGATACCGCTGCGCTGGGCGTCGAAGGGCGAGGGCCCTTCGTCGGACAGCAGCGGGTTGGCGACGCTGCCTTCGTACTTCTGGGCGCTGATGTAGCGCCACTGCATCGACACCAGCCAGCTGTACGGCGACTGGTAGGTCATCCGCAGCTTGTTGGTGAACCGCGGGTTGGCGCCGCCAGTGTTGCCGCCGCCCGTAGCGTTGCTGCAGGTCGGACCGTAGAGGCCGGCGCAGTCGTAGCTGCCCTGGCCCGCCACCGGCGAGACGATGTAGTGCGCGGTGTAGTTGCCGTTGTAGTTGAAGTTCAGCGCACCGATGTTACCGAAGTTGCTCAGGTACGGCATGTCGTTCAGGCGGATACGGTAGTTGCCTTCGAAGTCGATGCCGCTGGTCTTGAGGAAGCCGGTGTTGACAAGGGCTTCGTTGGCGAAGCCGGCGGTGGCCAGCGACGCGTCGCCGAACAACCCGCCGCTCGGCGTGCGCTGGATCAGGTTACAGAAGAACGGCGAGCCGCTGGTCAGGCATTGCTGCACCGTCGTGTTGCCGGGGATGTTGCCGATCAGGTTCTTGACGGTGATGTTGTAGTAATCGACGCTGAAGCTCAGGCCCGGAACCCAGCGCGGGGTGAACACGCCACCGAACGACACGGTGTCGGAGGTTTCCGGCGCCAGCTTGGCGTTGCCGCCGACCAGGGCTCCGCACTGCTGCGCCGGGCACTGGGTGATGGTGTTGGTGCCCTGCACGCCAGCCGCGTTCACCGTGCCCGCCGCGATGCCGTTGCCGTACTGGGCCGCGGTCACGTGGGTGTTCAGGCACTGGGCCAGCGACGCCGTGGCGACGTTGCCGGTGGAACCGATGGCCGCGCAGGGGTCGGCGGTGAGGTCAGACGCCTGGGTCGCGGTCGACGCCGTGAACAGCTCGTTCACGTTCGGCGCGCGCAGGGCCCGCTGGAACGAACCGCGGAAGCGGATGTCCCGGGTCGGCGCATATTCCAGCGACGCCTTGTAGCTCTCGGTGTTGCCGACCGAGCTGTAGTCCGAGAAGCGGTAGCCGCCGTCGAAGCTCAGGTCCTTGATCCAGGGCTGGTTGCTGGCGATCGGCACGATGACTTCGCCGAACACTTCATAGACGTCGAAGCTGCCGTTGACGGGCAGCTGGCTGCCGCTGCCGCCGGCCAGGTCGTTGCCCTGCAGGGTCTCGGCCGGCGACACGCCGAGTTGCTCGCGGCGATACTCGGTGCCGACGTTGATGCCGACGCCACGATCGGCGAACGGCGACTTGATCCCGTACTTCTCCAGCTGGCCGGTGATGTCGAAGTGGGCGACCTGCTCCTGGGTGAAGCCTTGCTCCTGGCCGGACTCGGTCAGGTAGTTCAGGGCCGCCTGGGTGACGCCGCCCTGCTGGAAGATGTTGTAGGGCACGCAGCCCTGCGACACCGCCACCGCGCTGGCGCACATCGGGCCGTTGGGGCCGCTGACCACGTCCAGGGCGTTGGACATGCGGCTGTTGCTGAGATAGCCGCCCTGGACCGAGGAGAAGTTCACGCGGCTGTACTGGACGTAGCCGTCATAGTGCCAGGCGTCGTCCAGGTCGCCGCGCAGGCCGATCACGTCGCGGAAGCTTTCGTGCTCGGAGGTGGTGAAGCGCCCGCCACCCTCGACGTTGCGGCGGCCGATCGATACCGACGCGGTGCTGTTGGGGCCGAGACCGTCCTGGGTACAGATCGTGTTGACCTGCTGGGCGCTCAGCAGCGGGTTGTTGCAGTTGACGTTGAGCGCGTTGTTGGTGTTGCCCGGCGAGACGGTGCTGCCGAGGAAGGCGCCGCTGGGGGCGATGAACGAGGCGGTGCGATCGTCCATGAAGTCGAAGTCGTTGTAGATCTCGACCTTGGGGTCGATCTGGTAGTGGGCGAAGGCCGCCGCCTGGTAGCGTTCGTCCTGGCGCTGCAGGTATTCGAACGGCGAGCTGTTGAAGAACTCTCCCGGGACCGTGCCCGGCGTGCCGAGCGGGACGAACTGATTGCCGAGAACGCTGAACTCCTTACCGGCGTTCGGGGCAGGCCCCCCGTTGGGCCCCGCCGTCAAGTTCGCGTCCTGGAACGTATTCGAAGTGGCCGAGCCGCTGCAGGACGGGACGTTCGCCGGGGTCGCCTTGATCTGGCAGCCCGAGAAGTCGCGCGAACCGTCGGTCACCGGGGCGAGATGGTGATAGGAGACGAAGCCCTCGACGTTGCCCTTGCCGTCCGCGGTGTTGGCGCCGAAGATCGCCGAGGCGTTCCAGGACTGCCCGTCGACGACGCTGCCGCTCGGGGAGGGGAAGCCCGCTTCCTTCTCCAGGCCCTCGGTCAGGGAATTGTGGTTGTCGTGCTGGTCGAAGCCGCCCTGCACGTTGAGCTGCACGCCCTGGAAGTCGTGCTTCATGATGAAGTTGACCACGCCGGCGATGGCGTCTGAACCGTAGGCCGCCGAGGCGCCGCCGGTCACCACTTCCACGCGGTCGATCAGCTCGACCGGGACCTGGTCGATGTCGGACGCGCCGCCGATGTTCGGGTCGCCAGGGCCCAGGCGCTTGCCGTCCTGCAGCACCAGGGTGCGCGAGGCGCCGAGGCCGCGCAGGTTGACGGTGGAAATGCCGCTTTCGCTGCTCAGCGGGTTGGCCTGGTTGCCGAAGTTGCCGTTGGTCTGGGGCAGCTGGTTCAGCAGGTCGATGGTGTCGGTGACGCCTTCGAGCTTGATTTCCTGGTCATTGACCACGGTGACCGGGCTGGTGGAGGTCAGGCCCGGCTGCGGGATGCGCGAGCCGGTGACGACCACTTCCTTGACCGCGGCCGGGGCGGCGGTAGGGGCGGTGGCGTCGGTCCCGCCGGTCGGCGCGGCCGGCTGCGAGCCGCCGCCTGCCTGTGCGGTCTGGACGGCCTGTGCAGCCGCCTGCCCTCCCGTCGCAAAGGCGAAAGCGCAGACGATGACCGTCGACGCCAACAAACGCTCACGCATAGTGCTGGTAATCAATTTGTCCCCTCCGGAGCGGGCAGCCGCAGGACTTCGCCCGCTGGCCATTCACAACAAGCACCGGAGAAAGCCCGGCGGCCGGAGTTAGCGAGACCGCCTCCCCAGCCGTCAATCGGAACCCAAGAACAATTCCAATTGAAACGCGCGATGTAGCGAATGTGCCACAAAAATATCGATCTTCGGTCGCATCGGCGCCGGTTGATTATGCATGTTTCCAAAGAATGTATGAATTATACATTATGGTAATATTGTGTTACATTGCGCCGTATTTAAATGTTACGCATAAAGAAGCAATAAATAGATAAATAATCGGAAAATTATCAACCCACAATTATCGGTCGCCCTGAGACGATCAACGCCGAAAGCCCGCCCCCAACCGGAAACGAGCTTCGGGTGCTTCCTGAAAGCAAGATCGCCCTGGGGCAATTGCTCCAATCGGAATCAGTATGCTCAAATCCCTAGTCATTAGAGCATGATAGCCGCGGCCGCCGGCCTCCACTTGCAGCTGGCGCGCTCCGGCGGACCTTGGGATCAGCCCGAGACCGAGCAGAGCCTGAGCGTTGAAGCGAGCGGCGACACCGCGGGATCGGTCGCTGTGATCGGCGCCTCTATCCATCTCGTCCAGGCGGCCAGGATATGCCTGGCGGCAATCGACGAAACGTCCGTGCGGGCCTTCACGCCATAGTAATAGCCGGTGAAGAAGCTCGTTTCCTCGATGATCCGCCATTTCGACCGCTGCTGCGGAAGCCGCAACACGCGCTCGTCGAACAGGCAGGCCGCTCCATGCGCTTCGGCCAGGGTCAGGCATACGCCCGGATCCTCGATGATGTTCTTCCTGGAGCCGCCCAGCCCGCAGAGCGCCAGCGTCTCCTCGGAAACGAAACGCTCCCACATCGAGGTGGTGTAGACGGGCGGGGGACGCGACGGGTCGCCGACGAAGGACGTGGGAAGGGCGAGCGCCACCCGCTCCGGCGCGACCTGGCTCAGGCCGCCGTCGTTGGAGCCGGAGAACCGCGACAGGGCGATATCGTAGGGCTGGGACGGCCCCCCGAGGGTCCTGTCGCCGCCAACGTGGAATTCCGCGTTCGAACTCGCCAGGGCGTCGATCTGGGAAAACCAGAAATGCGCCAGCACCGGCGGCGCATACACGCTGATCTTGCGCACGGCCTCGACCGGGGGGCCGAGGTGTATGCGGCTGATCCTGGCGACCAGTTCATTATAGGCGCTGATCAGCTCCCTCGCGACCTCGGTCGGGACTGGCCCGCCGGCGCTGCGGGAGAGCAGCGGCACGCCCAGCTCCGCCTCGAGGCGCGTAAGCGCCTGGCTGATGGCGGGGTGGCTTAACTGAAGATCCCGCGCGGCGGCGGTAACGCTTCTCAGGCGCACGACCGCCTCAAGCGCGCGAAGCGCCGAAAGCGACGGAAGGCGAACACTCTGGCCCATACTTAAGAGCACTCCTTGACGCCGGGTGAGTGTCGGGGACGCCGGGAACGGTTCAAAAAAATCGGCACTTTTTTGGACCGCGCCGTCCCAGGGCCTTTCGGACAAAGAGCGCCCGAATCAAAAAGTTAGCGCTCAGCGCGCGTCCCGTCCCGCCCTCTACTCAGGGCTGTACCGCTTGAGTGGGCTTGGCCGGTCAAGACGGTCACGGAACAGCCGACGGTGGACGCCTTATCTTCAGCGCCCCGCCTTCAACGCCTCGTCTTCAACGCCTCGCTTTTCCCACGCTCGATCCCACCAATCGTTTCAAATGTAGCATTTCCTACAGAAAGGGATTGACGCAAGTCCGGGCCCATTAATATAGCGGCCAATACATTTCATGAGTGTAGTTCCGCATGCCGAGCGCCAAACCTCCCGCGGCCCTGACCTTCTTACGGGTCGTGGTTGACCTCGCGATGGGGCCCGCGGCCGATGGGCGAAGTCACGGTGGTCCACGAGATCATGGCGTCCCATGAACCGCAGCTTTCGCGGCCGGACGAATTGGCTGACCTGCTCGCTGCAATAGAGCGCCAGTCAAGCCTTCACCAGAGACGCCTTGCGGGGGCGACGAGTCTACTGGGTTAAATTGCTCTCACACCAAGCTTACAGGAAACAGTCAGTGCCGAACCACGATATAGTTGCGACCTGGGAAGAGCATCTTCGCACGGAGTTCATGCCGCGCGACGGAGACGCCCCGACGAACACCATGACGTCCGACCCCTATGTCAACCACGTCCCCACGATGACCGGAGGTGTAGGTCTTGATGAAGTAAAGCGCTTCTACAAATACCATTTCGGCGCCGTCACTCCGCCCGATATCGAGATCACCCCGGTAAGCCGCACGGTCGGGACCGACAGCGTCGTGGACGAGATGGTGATCAAGTTCACCCACACCTGCGTCATGGACTTCCTGCTGCCGGGGATCGCGCCAACCGGCCGGCGGGTCGAGATCCCCACCGTCGCGATCGCGCAGTTCCGCGACGGAAAGCTCGCGGGCGAGCATATCTACTGGGACCAGGCTTCGGTTCTCGTCCAGATCGGCCGGCTGGACCCGGCCGGCCTGCCCGTCGCGGGCGCCGAAATCGCACGCAAGGTCCTGGACCAGACCCTGCCGAGCAACCGCCTGATGGCGCAGGAATGGCCGCGCAGCGAAGGCCAGCCGATCTAAGGCGGTTGGGGCGTGATCGCCGCAAGCGATCACGCCCAACTCTATGATCTAAATCCTTCAGTGACCGTCGCCGTGATGCGGGCGTGAAGACGCGGCGCTCGCCGGCATGTCCGTCACCGGCACGCTGGCCTGGTTCACCACCGACGGGTCGTCGTGGAGCTTCACATAGAGCAGCCCGCCCTTGGGATGGGGAACCGGCAGGCTGTAGCCGGTGAACCCCTCCGGCACCTTCACCGGATCGGTGAAGCTCGCGCTGTTCGAAACCGAGTCGATCAGGAACAGGCCCGAACCGCCCAGCTGGCACGGCTGGTCGGCGCCGGCGCACTTCAGTTCGCCCAGCACCGGCAGGCGCACCAGGGTGGCCAGGGGCTGCCAGTCGCCGGCCCCCTCGCCCGCTACAATCCGGAACCGCAGCGGCCCGTAGGCGGAGGGGTTGAACGCCTTGCCGGTGTCGAGCGTGGCCAGGGCGACGTGGGCGTCCTCCAGCACCAGCCCGCCCGGCGCCGCCAGGGTGGCCAGCACCGTCCCGTCGGCGCCCGCAACCTCGATCTTCTCGTCGCCGGAGAAGGCGGCGGGCGTCTGGGCCCGGATCGAGAAGGTCAGGACCGCGCCCTGGGGCAGTTCGTCCTTGTCGGTGAGCTGGATGGCGTTCGCGGCGCCCGGCGCCAGGGGCTGGATGCTCTTGCCGATCAGCGCCACCGACGGC
>JBARAK010000476.1:0-9481 GCA_049791955.1 Caulobacteraceae bacterium | reverse complement strand
GGGTTGGCCGGCGCGACGGAATTGAAGGTCCCGGAGCCGACACTGGGCCGGCTGCTGGTCGAGCGCCGCGGCGTGCTGGCGGCGGGCGTGGCCGGTGTCTGCGGGGCCGCGATCTGGGCGAACTCGGCCGGACAGAGCTACGCCACCGGCCTCGGCGAGACCCGCAACATCTCGTTCAGCGATGGCAGCCACGTCCTGCTGGACGCCTGTTCCATGATCCGGGTCACCTATGGACGCGAGTTGCGCCGGCTGGACCTTGTCCGGGGGCGGCTGGGCCTGTTCCCGGTCCAGGACCCGGGCCGGCCGTTCGTGGTGCTGGGATCGGGCCGCCGGGTGCTGGCGATCGGTTCGCTGGACGTCTCCTGCCTGGCCAACACCTTCACGGTCACCGCCGTGGATGGCCTGGCCTTCGTCCAGTCGCCGGGCCAGGCGACGGTGCGCCTCGACCGGGGGGAACGCCTGCGGTCCAATCCGGATGGCCGGCCCGCCAAGGACCGGCCATCGCTGGCGGTGGCGACAGCCTGGCGCACCGGCCAGCTGATCTTCTCCGACGACAGCCTGGACGCCGCCGTGCTGGAGGTGAACCGCTACAATCGCAAGCCGGTTGTACTGGAGGACGCCGCGCTGGGCGAGCTCAGGGTCAGCGGAAGCTACAACGCCCGCCAGGGCGAAGACTTCGCCCGATCCGTCGCCACCCTGTTCAATCTCTCCTTGGTTGAGCAGCCGGACAAGATGATCCTGCGTCGGACGATCGCGTCTTAAAAAAGCAACGACCGTGATGAGGAAAACCCTCCGCTCAAACGTCGAGAATAATAAGGGCCACTAAAGGTCCGAAGAATAAATATATGGGGGAACTATGCCTCGCCGCTCGCGAGTTCTGCAGCTTTGCGCCTCAAGCGCCGCTTTCGCCTTGTTTGCCGGCGCCGCCTTCGCCCAGGCCGACGGGAAAGCTGTCCAGATCGACATCCCCCCGCAACCGCTCGGCATGCAGCTCCAGCAGCTGGGCCGCGAGGCCAACGCCAATATCCTGTTCTCGCCCGAGGCGGTCAGCAGCCTCCGCGGTCCCGCGCTGCATGGCACGATGTCGGCCCGGGAGGCGATCCTGCGGCTGATCGCCAACACGCCATTGCGGCTGACCGTCGGCCCGAACGGGACGCTGATCGTGGCGGAGCTGCGCACTAACATCTCCGCCCCGATCCAGACCCAGGCCCCGGCGGATATCCCGCCCGCCGCCTCCAGCGCACCGGCCGCCGTCCCGGCCGCGCCCATGCCTCCGCCCGCCACCGTGTCGACCGTCACGGTCACCGGGTCCCGCGTCATCACCGGCAACAACTCGCCCACGCCGCTGACCTCGGTGTCGGTCCAGCAGCTGACGGCGACCACGCCGTCCGACGTGCCCGACGCGCTCAACAAGCTGCCGGTGTTCGCCGGGTCCCGCAGCCAGGCGACCACCACCGGCGCCACCATCAACGGCGCGGGCAACTTCCTCAATCTGCGCGACCTGGGCACCAACCGGACCCTGATCCTGCTGGACGGCATGCGTCTGCCCTATACCGACACCAACGGCGACGTGGACATCAACACCCTGCCTCAGGCGCTGATGGAGCGCGTGGACGTGGTGACCGGCGGGGCGTCGGCGGTCTACGGCTCGGATGCGGTGGCCGGGGTGGTCAACTTCGTGCTGAACAAGAAATACCAGGGCTTCGAAGTCGAGGCCCAGGCGGGCATCTCCGATTACGGTGACGACGGCTCCTGGAAAGCCCAGGTGATCGGGGGGACCGGCCTGTTCGGCGGGCGCGGCCACGTGGAGTTCAGCCTGGAGCACTACAGCTCCGATGGCATCGACAACATGACCAGCCGTCCGGCGGGGGCGGCGATCTACCAGGAGCTGGGCCTGGGCGCCGCGGCCAGCCCCTATTTCCGGGCCAGCGGGCTGCGCAACACCAACCTGACGCCGGGCGGCTACATTCCCAGCGGCGCCCTGGGCGGGATGTATTTCCCCTCCAATGGGGTGATCGCACCGTTCCAGCACGGCTCATTCGCCCAGGGCGTGAACGAGATCGGCGGCGACGGCGGCTATGGCGGGGAGGGCGCGGCCCTGTTCCCGGGCGTGCAGTCCAATCCATGGCTCGCCGCCAGCCTGCACAGGAACAGCCTGTTCACGCGGTTCGACTACGATATCACCGACCACATCCACGGCTTCATCGAAGGCAATATCACCCAGTCGCAGAACTACGCCGTGGTGTTTCCGCAGAGCCTGACGGTGAACCTGGCGGCCGACAACGCCTACCTGCCCGCCTCGGCGGCCTCCACCCTGGCTGCCGCCGGCCAGACCAGTTTTCCGTTCCGGCGCGGCCTGATGGACGAATCCGGCGGTCCGAACGACGCCACCACCACCAGCTTCAACGCTATCGCCGGCCTGACCGGGGACGTGTTCAACCGCTTCAGCTGGGAGGCCCACTACTTGCACGGCGAGAGCCAACTCTATTCGCAAGTCCCCGACAACATCAACAACCAGAAGCTCTACGCGTCCCTCGACGCGGTGACCGGCCCCAGTGGCCAGCCCGTCTGCCGCGTTTCGCTGAACCCGACTTCGGCGGCGCTGTATCCAGGCTGCGTCCCGTTCAATCCGTTCGGGCCCAGCGCCGAGAGCGCGGCCGCCTTCAACTATGTGACCGACCGGACCCGCTATACCGAAACCAACATCATGGACGACGTGGCGGGCAGCATCCACGGTCCGCTGTTCAACGACTGGGCCGGGCCGATCACCGCCGCGCTGAGCGGCGAGTTCCGCAACGTCTCGCTGGAGACCGACAGCAACTATTCCCCCACCGCCAAGGTGAACTGCACGGGCCAGAACCTGCTGACCTGCAACTCCTCGATGGCGATCTGGAACAATGTCGTCTCCAGTTCGCCAAAGCATTCCGAGCAGGTCGAGGAAGGTGCGGTCGAGGTGGAAGCGCCCCTCCTGCACGACCTGCCGCTGGCCGAGGCCGTCGACCTGAATGGCGCGCTTCGCTACACCCAGTACAGCATCAGCGGGCCGGCCACGACCTGGAAGATCGGCGTCACCTGGAAGTTCACCGACGAGATCAAGTTTCGCGGCGCCCGTTCACGCGACATCCGCGCACCGAACCTGAACAACCTCTACGCGCCGTCCAGCGCCAACTTCTCGGCCTTCACCGACTTCCTGACCGGGGTGACCGGCAACACCGAGATCACCTCCCAGGGCAATGTGAACCTGAAGCCGGAAGTTTCCAGCACCACCACCCTGGGCTTTGTCTACACGCCGCGCTGGCTGCCCCGCTTCTCGATGTCGGTCGACTACTACGACATCAACATCCGCAACGTGATCACCACCGTGTCCGGCGGCGCCACGGCGATCGAGCAGATCTGCATCAACTCGGGCGGAACCTCGCCCTACTGCGCCCTGGCGGTGCGTCCGTTCCCGATCACCAACACCAGCGCGGCCAACTTCCCCACCGCCATCAACAGCGAGCCGTTGAACACCGGCCAGCTCTACACCCATGGCATCGACGTGGAGGCGGACTACGGACTGGCCCTGTCGGACCTGTGGGAGCGTCTGACCGGGCGCCTGTCGCTCCAGGGGCTGTTCTCCTACCAGCCGACCCTGAAGAGCAACACCGGCATCCCGGGCGCGCCGATCACCAACCAGGCCGGGGCCCAGAACGAGAACGGCTTCTCGATCCCCTCGGAGCGGTTGACCATCAATGTGGGTTACGTCACCGGGCCCTTCAGCATGAACCTGCAGGAGCGCTGGCAGGGCAGCGAGCGCAACAGCGAGAACCCGACCCTGGTCTACCTCGATCCAGACACCCCGCCGATCTACTACACCGACCTGGGATTCAAATATCAGGCCAAGCTTTTCGGCGACCAGCACTTCATCGAATTCTTCGCCAACATAAACAACGTCTTCAATCAGCAGCCGCATATCTTCATCGGCAATGGCCGCACCGGGGCGGAAGGTTACGCCTACCCCGCGTCCTACGACGAGGACCTGATCGGCCGCTACTTCACGGGCGGCGCGCGCTTCAAGTTCTGACCTGAGTTGGCTCCCCCATGCCGTCGGGGGAGCCGTAGCGGGTGAGAGCGCGCCTTATTTGGGCGTCAGGCGGAACAGGCCGCCGGAGCGGGCGTCTTCCAGCATCCAGATCGCGCCGTCCGGGGCGACCTCCAGGTCGCGGACCCGGTGGTCGACGGTCCAGCGCTCGGCGGATTTGGCCGTGGTTCCGCTGATGATGATGCGGTTGATCGCGTTGGTCGCCAGCCCGCTGACCAGGGCCGAGCCGTTCCACTGCGGGAACATCTTGCCCTTGTAGAAGACCAGGTTGCCGGGGGCGATGACCGGGGTCCAGTACAGCACCGGCTTGGCCAGGTCCGGCCGCGTGTCCGGGCTGGGGATCGGCACGCCGTTGTAATTGGTCGCGTAGGAGACCAGCGGCCAGCCATAGTTCTTGCCCGGCTCGATCAGGTTGAGTTCGTCGCCGCCCTTGGGGCCGTGCTCGACTTCCCACAAGTGGCCGTCGGGCGCGAAGGCAAGGCCATAGGGCGTGCGGTGGCCGGTGGTCCAGGTTTCCGACGGTGTCAGGTTCGGGCCCGGAAAGGTGTAGGTCCTGACCACCGGGGCGGTCTTGGCCACCTCGGTGTCCTTCGGCGGATCGATCACGGACAGGGTGGGCGCGCCGACCTTGCCGGCCTGGGGGTTGCCCGGGGCCGGCTTGCCGTCGAGCGTCAGCCGCAGGATCTTGCCCAGCGGCTGGTTGGGGTCCTGGGCCGGGGTCATGCGCTGACGGTCGCCGACGGTCAGGAACAGGTACTTGCCGTCCGGCGAGAAGGCGATCTGGGCGCCGAACTGGCCGCCCTTGCCGCCCTGGCCGTCGCGCCAGATCACCTTGAGATCGTCGAGGCTGGCCGCGCCCTGGCTCAGCGACAGCTTGGCCCGGGCCAGCGCCAGGCTGGAGCCGCCTTCATGCGGTTCGGAATAGGTCAGGTAGACATAGTGGTCGGCGGCGTAGTGGGGCGACAGGAAGACGCCGAGCATGCCGCCCTGGCCCTGGGCCAGCACGGCCGGCACATTGGCGACCGGGGTCTTGGCGCCGTCCTGGGTCACCACCCAGACCGGGCCGACCTTCTCGGTGATCAGCATGCGCCCGTCGGGCAGGAAGGCGATGCGCCAGGGAAAGGCGAAGGTCGCCACCTGCTTCATCACGAAGGGAACATTGGGATCGGGCGCCTGCGTCCCGATATTGACCTGGGCCTGCGCGCCCGTCGCCACCAGGGCCGCAAGCGCGGCCGAACAGATCAATTTCATTGTCGATCTCACTTGCGGATATCCGGTTGAAGGCGGCTATTCGGCAGTCCCTCGAGCGCCGGTGGGGCAGGGGTGGTTTCCCGCCTTGCCATGTTGAGGCCCAGCCGCTCGGCCGCCGAACCTAGAGCGTGATAGCTGCAAGTGGAAGCCGGTTGCGGCGGCCATCACGCTCCAGCTTTATGGTTTAGAGCCTTTTTATCCCGTTCGGATGGAACCATTTGAACGGGAAAGGCTCTAGGCAGGCGAATGCGGATTGTCCACGGCTTGGCGCACGCAACTTATCGGAGCGGGAATGGTCGTCGACACGACCGTTTGCCCCCGCCGATCGGGGGCCTCTTCAAATTCGGGCGCCCCGATGCGGACCGGTCTCAGGGCGTCTCGGGTTCCGCCGCGCCGTAGAACTGGGTCCCGATCTCGATCGGTCCTCGCCCGTTCTCGCGGCGGTGACGGTTGGTGTCCCGCAGGGAGTAGACGCAGCCGCAATATTCCTGCTGGTAGAAGGCCTCGCGCTTGGAAATCTCGATCATGCGCGCGGCGCCGCCGCCCTTGCGCCAGTTGAAGTCCCAGTAGCTCAGACCGTCATAGCGGCCGGCGGCCCGCGCGCCGCAGTCGTTGATCTGGGTCATGCTCTTCCAGCGCGAGATGCCGAGCGAGCTGGTGATCACCGGGAAACCGTGTTCGTGGGCGTACAGGGCCGTGCGCTCGAAGCGCATGTCGAAGCACATGGTGCAGCGGACGCCGCGTTCCGGCTCCCATTCCATCCCCTTGGCGCGCGCGAACCAGTTGTCGGTGTCGTAGTCGGCGTCGACGAACGGAACGCCGTGCTTCTCGGCGAAGCGGACGTTCTCGTCCTTGCGCAGCAGATATTCCTGCTGGGGATGAATATTGGGGTTGTAGAAGAAGATCGTGTAGTCGATCCCCGACGCCAGCATCGCTTCCATCACCTCGCCCGAGCAGGGCGCGCAGCAGGAGTGCAGCAGAACCTTGGTCTCGCCGCCGGGCGGCTTCAGCTGAGGGCGGACGACGTCATGGGTCATGGGGCGTATCTATCACGGATCGGCGTGCTACGAAGTCTGGCGCGGCACGCCAGCGTCATACGGGCAAGGCGAACATGACCGCAACCCTGCAGGCTCCGGGATCTTGCGAGACCGTTTGTCCGACGTGCGGCGCGACGTTCCTTTGCGGTTCGCAGGCGGGCGCCGACGGCGGCGACTGCTGGTGCAGCCGCCTGCCGCCCCTGGCGTCGCTCACCGACGCCGCCGATTGCCTCTGCCCGGCATGCCTGCGGGTGGTTATCGCGCAGCAGGACGCACGGCCGAGGTGACGCCGGAGCTCAGCGGCTGGCCCATGTGGACGTCGGGCGTGTTCGCCTGCCGTCGGCCACCGCCGAAGCGGTCGCGCGCCAGGGGGCGGAGGAAGAAGGCGGCGACGGCGCCGATGGCCAGGGGCGGGATCGGCGCGAGGAACAGGTATTGCAGCGGCAGCCGCATGGCCAGGAGCTGGCCGGCGGCCAGCGGGCCGATGATGGCGCCGACACGCCCGACGCCGAGCGCCCAGCCCACGCCGTTGGCCCGGATGGCGGTGGGATAGCAGAGGCCGGCCACCGCGTTCAGCCCGAGCTGGTTGCCCAGCACCGTGACCCCGACCAGGAACACCACCAGCTTCAGCTCCAGCGCCGAGTAGCCGGGCAGGCCGAGCAGGCCGACCGCCGGGCAGGCCGCGATCATGAACACGCCCACCACGCCAAGGCCCGAGCGGTCCAGGAACCGGCTGATGGTCAGGCCGCCGACCACGCCGCCGACATAGTACATCGAGGTGGTCAGCGCCGCCTGGCCGGCGGACAGCCCGGTTTCCCTGAGCACCGTCGGCATCCAGCTGCTGATGAAGAAGTTGACCAGCAGGTTGGTGATGAACAGCGCCCAGACCAGCGGGGTGATCCACTTCAGCTTCTGCTCGAACAGATCGCGCAGCCGGACCTTGACCGGAGCTGGTGGGAAGTGGAACTCGGTGTCGTCGGGCAGGGCCAGGTCGGGCCGCATGGTGCGGGCGAGCGCCAGCACCTGCGCCTGCGCCGTGCCCCGCGCCGCCAGGAACTTGAGCGACTCCGGCAGGAACAGGGCGTTCAGCACCGCCGCGGCGAGCGGGATGACCGCGCCGACCAGCATCAGGACGCGCCAGTCCGCCCTGGGGGCCAGGACGGTCACCAGGCCCGGCGTCATGCCGCCGAAGGTGATGCCCATGAACATCACGGTGATCAGGGTGGCGCGGGCGCGGGCCGGGGCGTACTCGGCCATCAGCGCCACGATATTGGTCGCCAGTCCGCCCAGGCCTATGCCGGTCAGGAAGCGGAAGCCCATCAGGGTCGGCAGCGAGCCGGCGCGCGAGGCCCCCAGCGTGAACAGGCCGCAGACCACGGCGGCGACGATCAGGGCGATGCGCCGGCCGTAGCGGTCGCCGACATGGCCGAAGGCGGGGGCGCCGATCAGCATGCCGAACAGGCTGGCGCTGAACACCGGGGCCAGGAACTCGCGCTTCACGTGCCAGGCCCGGATCACGCCGGGCGCCGCATAGGCCGCGGCGGTCAGGTCGTAGCCGTCGCCGAGCTGGGTCACGAAGCCCAGGGCGATCACGCCGATCAGGAAGGGGCTGATCCTCTGCCCGTCCACCAGCTCGGATACGCTGATCACAGGCGGCGGGGCCGGCGCGCTCACAGCACCCAGTCCCGGGGCAGTACGCCCTTGGTCCGCGCCCGTCCGACGTAATAGGCCCAGAGCTTGGCGATATGCTTGTCGCGCTTGAGGTCCTGGACGAACAGGCGGATCTCCGCCTCGGTCAGGGGCCGCACCTTGCCGAGCAGGCTGGCGTCGTACATCGCCTCGGCGTTCTCGACGAAGTGCACGCAGTCGATCAGCAGGGCCGGCACGTCCTCGGCCACCACCACCTGGCCGTGGGCGCGGATCAGGGCGGCGTTGTGCGGGCCCATGGCCGCCGCCAGGGCGCGGCCGCGTTCGGGCGTGTTGAGGTGGCTGGGGTCCTCGTGCACCGGGATGCCGGAGGCCCAGCGGATGGCGTGGTTCTTGATCGCCACCAGCCGCACGCCCTCCACCAGGGTGAAGGTGGTGGTGCGGTCGTGGTGGAAGTGGGCCGCCGCGTTGACGTCCGGGCGGGCGCGCAGCACCTCGCAGTGCAGGAACACCTCCGCCGGCGGCCGTTGGCCTGGCGGCCCGGACAGCATCCGCCCGTCCAGGTCGCACACCAGCAGCGCCTCGGGCCTCAGCTCCGCGCGGCTCTGGTCGAAGGACTGGATCAGGAAGGTGTCGCGGCCGGGCAGGCGCGAGCTGACGTGCCCGCTGTAGCCCAGGATGCCCAGGTCGTTGAGCATCAGGGTGGTGGCCGCCACCTGCCGGCGCAGCTGCTGCTCCACCGCCTGGGCGTTACCGGAATCCGGCAGGGTCAGGTCGTCCATCCACGTCCTCCCAAGATCGGCCATTTGGCTGGCTCTATCTAAATCCTAATTAATGGGATTACTATGAGCTGTCCACGCCAGATTGCCGGTGCGGTCTTGTCGCCATGCGCGGGGCCCGGATAAGGGATGGGGGCTGGGAGAAGCGGGCGATGGTCGACACCACTCCTCGGAAGATGCTGCGCGTGCTGGACCTGATCGAGGGCAGCGAGGCGCCGGTCACCGCCGAGGTCATGCTGAAGGAGCTGGGGCTCACCCGCTCCACCCTCTACCGGCACCTCAAGATCCTGGCGGAGACGGGGCTGATCACCTCGCTGCCCGACGCCGGCTTCACCCTGGGGCCGCGGATCGTGGAGCTGGACTACAAGATGCGCCAGCGGGACCCGCTGCTGGCGGCGGCGCGCCCGCTGATGATGGAACTGGTGCGGTCCGAGCGGGGCGTGGCCCTGCTGTGCCGCCGCTATCGCGACCGGGTCCTTTGTATCCATCAGGAACGCGGGGAGGTGGCCTTCTCCAGCAACTACACCCGCGGGCTGGCCCGGCCGCTGTACCGGGGGGCGGCCTCGCGCATCATCCTGGCCCACATGCCAAAGGCGGTGGCGGACCGGCTGCAGGCCGAATTCCCCACCGAGTTCGCCGCCTGCGGCCTGGGCGCCGACGCCGAGGCGGCGCGCGCCGTGCTGCGC
>JBARAK010000475.1:0-40511 GCA_049791955.1 Caulobacteraceae bacterium | reverse complement strand
CTTCTACAGCGGCGATCTGGAACAGGCCTACGCCCTCGCCTCCCGGTCTGGCGAGCGCTGGATCGCCGGCCTCGCCGCGATGCGGCTAAAGCGTTATCCCGACGCCCAGCAGAACCTCGAGGCGCTTTCCGGCGACGTCCGGCAGAGCCCCTGGATGCGATCGGGCGCCGCCTATTGGGCTGCCCGGGCCGCCGCCGCCCAGTCGGATCCGACCAAGGCCCATGGGCTGCTCAAGGTCGCCGCCCGCTCGCCCGACACCTTCTACGGCCTGATCGCCGCGCGCGAGCTGGAACAGCTCAACGCCAAGTCGCCCAAGATCGACGCCATCGACGATGTCTTGGCCGCCTCTTCGCTCAGCGCCGACGACGCCGCCACCTTCGCCCACAGCGACCCGCGCGCCCACCGCGCCGCCGCCCTGATGCAGATCGGCCTGCCGCTGGATGCGGGCGAGGAACTGCGCACCGCCATGACCACGGCCAGCGATGGGGACCGTCCGCGCCTGACCTCGCTGGCCTTGGCCCTGAACGCGCCGCTGGGCGACGCCGACCCTGCCCGAGCGGGCTGGGCGCGCTTCGACATGGGCCATTTCCCGACCCCGGTGCTGACGCCGCTCGGCGGTTTCACCATCGACAAGGCGTTGGTCTACGCCCTGGTCCGCCAGGAGAGCCGCTTCGACCCCAACGCCGCCAGCGGCTCGGGCGCCTACGGCCTGATGCAGCTCACCGCCGAAACCGCCGCCCGGCTGGCCGGCGACGACAAGCTTCGCCATAACCCGTCGGCCCTGCGCGACCCGGGCCTGAACCTGAAGCTCGGCCAAGCCTATGTGACCAAGCTCCTCGCCAGCGCCAAGGGCGACGTGATGAAGGCGGTCGCCTCCTACAATTCAGGGCCTGGCGTGGTCCAGAAGCTGAGCGCCAAGATGGGGCAGGATGCGGACTCCCTGATGATGATGGAGAGCCTGCCCAGCAGCCAGACCCGCGACTACGTCCAGCGGGTGATGGCCTACTACTGGACCTACCGGCAGATTTTCGGCCAGGACACCCCGACCCTGGCCGCCGTCGCCTCGGGCGCCAAGGCCGGCCTGTAACGGCCGCTGCCTGGAAACTTAACGCAGCAGATCGCCCAGCGCGGAAAGCGCGGCGCTGGTTTCCCTGATCATGATGGGATCGGCCAGATCGGCCAGCATGAGACGGTCCCGATAGTGCCGCTCCACCCAGGTGGTCAAACGGCCATAGAGATCGTCGGTAAGGCGGTGCGCCGGATTTGCAGCGGCCAGTTCCTCCGGAGTCATGACCACGCGCAGGCGCAGGCAGGCAGGCCCGCCGCCGTTGCGCATGCTCTCGCGCACGTCGACGTACATCACCCGCCCGATCGGACCGTTGGACGCCGCGATGCGCTCGGCCACGGCCCGGGCGCGGGGGTTCTCCGCCACGTCGACAGGCGCGACCAGCACAAGGCGGTCCTCGCCCGGAGCCTCGATCAGCATGGCGTTGAACAGGTAGCTGCCGATCGCGTCATCCAGCGGCAAATCAGCCTCTGAGACCTCGACGAACTGAGGCTCGAACAGACCGTCGGCCGCGCGCCGAACCTCGTCCCGCATGGCCCCAGGGTCCTCGAAGGCCGCCTGATGATAGAACAGGCAGGTCTTCGCCCCCACGCACACCACGTCGTTGTGGAACACGCCAGCCTCGATGGCTGAGGGGTTCTGGCGCAGGAACACCGGCCGCTGCACCCCATGCCGCCGCGCGATGGCCTCGGACGCCTCGCGCGTCTGACGGGCCGGGAAGCGGCGCGTCCAGGGTTCGTAGGCCCCACGGCCGCAGACGAACAGGTTCACTCCGGCAGAGCCATGTTCGGCGCACAGCCGCACATGGTTCGCCGCGCCCTCGTCACCGAAGTGCGGCTGGGATGGTAGGGCGTTGTGGACAGCGAAGCGGGTCTCGTCAGGAAAGATGCGGCGGAGATGGGCCGCGGTCTCACGGTGCTCCAGGCTGCGGTGCAGGTTGGTGACCAGGTTGGCGGCGCTGAGGTGCAGTCGGCCGTCGGCGCTGTCGGGCGAAGGCGTGACCGTGGCCGCATTGGCCGCCCACATCGCCGAGGCCGACCAGGCCGCTCCCGCCAGCGCCGGCGCCGTCTTCCAGGCGGCTTCGTTCACCTGGGCGTCGGAGCCCGCGAAGCCGATGGCGCGCAGGAAGGCCAGGTCGGGCCGGCTATGAGGCGGCAGCACGAACTGAGGCAGGCCGAGGTCGGCCAGCTGCTTCATCTTCGCCAGGCCCTGCAGAGCCGCCGCACGCGGATTGGAGGCTGCGCCGAAATTGGTCTGGCTAGCCAGGTTGCCAGGCGAGAGGCCCGCATAGTTGTGGGTCGGGCCGACCAGGCCGTCGAGATTGGCCTCGACGGCGGTTTCCGGAGGCTGCGTCACGCCTTCAGCCCCTTGATCTCGCCCATCGTGGCGACGGCGCGCTCCGCCTCGAAGCTCGCCACTGGATAGGCGCAGTAATCGGCCGCGTAATAGGCGCTGGGCCGGTGGTCGCCCGAGGCCCCGAGACCACCGAAGGGCATGTTCGCCGCAGCCCCCGTGGTCGGCCGGTTGCGGTTGACGACCCCTGCCCGCGAACGGTTGACGAACTGCCGCCAGTGATCGTCGTCGTCGCTGACCAAACCCGCGGACAGGCCGTAGCGGGTGGCGTTGGCCGCCTTGATCGCCTGATCGAAGCCGTCCACCCGCCGAACCAGCAGCACCGGCGCGAAGATCTCCTCGTCGGGCGTGGCGAGGCCGGTCACGTCAAGCACCGCTGGCGTGACGAAAGCCCCGCTGAGGCCGGCGACGGAATCGAACGGCTTGAGCACGCGCGCTCCAAGTTCGACCAGGGCCGCCACCTTGGCCTTCGCGCCTTCCGCGGCTCGCGAGGAAATCAGCGACCCCATGAAGGGTTCAGCCTCCCCGTCCCATGGACCGATGCTCAGCCGGTCCGCCAGGGCGAGGGTCGCTTCGACCACACGGTTTCCGGCCGGTCCCGACGGAACGATCAGCCGGCGGGCGCATGAACAGCGCTGGCCCGTGGTGATGAAGGCGGACTGGACCGTAATGGCGGCAGCGGCCTCCGGATCGGCGTCGTCCCACACGATCAGCGGATTGTTGCCTCCCAGCTCAAGCGCCAGGATCACCTCGGTCCGGTCGACGAACTGGCGGCGGAAATACGCGCCGGCTTCGGCGCTTCCGGTGAACAGCAACCCATCGATAGGCTGGCCGAGCAGCGCTGCTCCCGTCTCACGACCGCCCTGCAGCAGGTTGAACACGCCTTCGGGCAAGCCCGCCGCCTCGAACGCCTCGGCCATGCGCCGGCCCGCCAGCGGCGTGAGCTCGGAAGGCTTGAACACCACCGTGTTCCCCGCCAGCAGGGCCGGCACGATATGGCCGTTGGGGAGATGGCCCGGAAAATTGAACGGACCCAGCACCGCCATCACCCCATGCGGGCGATGCCGCAGGACGGCGCGGCCAAAGCCCATGGCGGCTTCCCGCTCACCGGCCCGCTCGGCCTGGGCGGTGATGGAAACCTCCACCTTGCCGATCATCGAAGCGAGTTCGGCCTTGGTCTCCCACAGCGCCTTGCCGGTCTCGCGGGAAAAGTCGGCGGCGAACTCGGCGGCGCGCTGTTCCAGCACCGCCTTGTAGCGGCGCACGTGAGCGATCCGGTCGGCCAGAGGCGTGTCGGCCCAGCCGCGGAAGGCCTTGTGAGCTGCGGCGACGGCTTCGAATGCCTCATCCGCCCCTGCGGAGGGCGCCTCGAACAATACTGCACCGGTGGCGGGATCGGAGGAGGCCAGAGGCGATCCCGCCCCTTCGCGCCAGGAGCCGGCGATGAATTGCTGGGCGGGTCCGCTGCTCATGGGTCGATCCTATTCGGGTAGGTTCTGTGCAGGTCGCTTCCGTGTAAGCCGATTCAAGGGGCGATCCGGATCGGGTCTCCCGTGGCCAATCGCAGGGCCTCCGCGGTCTCCGATGAAACCTCGGCCTCCTCCTCGCCGACCTGCACGGGCGCACGCACGGCGCGGAAGCTTTCGATCGAGTCCGTGGCCACCAGCCGATCCGGGCCCTCGACCGGAGACCCGATCTTGACGCGGCGTACGACGCTTCCCCGCACGGTGGTGATGTCGTCCCTGCGACAGGAGACGCTCGGGCCGGCGTCGAAGATGTCCACCAGGTTCTGGTAACGAAACCCCTCGCGCTCCAGCATGACCCGGGCGGCCTCGCCGTCACGGTGCACGCGGCCGACGCTCGTCCGCGCCGCTTCGGGCAGCAGCTCGAGATAGATCGGGTGGCGTGGAGCCAGGTCGAGGATGAACTGCCCGTCGGTCGAGGCGCTCATCAGGTCCGCCTGATCGAACGGTAGCCGGAAGAAGCGCGCGCCGATCGTCTCCCAGAACGGGCAGATCCCGTCCTCGTCGAACCAGCCCCGCAGCTCCGCCAGCACCACGTCCGCAAAGCGCTGAGGATCGGCGGCGATCAGCATGTAGCGCGACTGCGCCAGCAGCCTGCCCGCCCCGCCCTGGCGGTTCTCTGGCCGCAGGAACAGCGAACCGACTTCCGACCAGCCTGAACATTCGTTCACCAGCACCAGGGCGGAGTGGTCGAAACGAGTGGAGATGGCGGTGGAGAACTGGGTCATGTTCACCACCCGGAAGCTGAAGAACGGTCGCTTCAGCCCCACAGCCGCCTTGACGCCCGCCACGCCCGCCACCCGGCCGGTGGCGGAATCCTCGAGCATCAGGGTGTACCAGGCCTCCAGCGGGGCCACCGCGCCGGTGAAGCTGTCGTGGGAGACGGCCAGCCGGTCGCGCAACGTCGGCTCGTCCTCGGGCAGGCTGGTGAAGCCCCGTCCCGAAAGCGCCGCGAGTTCGGCCATCCAGTCATAGTCTTCAGGTCCCGCGGGACGCACCACCAGCATAGTCTTAGCTCTAAACGACCGGAAAGCGGCAGAACACCCCCTCCAGCCGTCAGCCAGAGGGTTGTTCGTCGCCCTGGGCGGTGATCAGAGACCTAAAGAGAGGCCCGCCGTCCGATCCTGGCGATCCAGCGATACAGGACGGTGGTGATGACCGCGAAAGCCGCAAGCCCGATCGGTATGGCGGCCTTCTGGAAGCTCTCGCCAACCAGGGCCAGCGGCTCGCCCTTGCCGGTGGCTACGATCAGCCCCGCCAGGGCCACGCCCCACAGGCTTTCTCCCACGATCAGGCCCGAGGCCAGCAGCACGCCCAGCCGCTTGGCCATCTCCGCCTTGGGCAGGCGATCGGCCCAGCGGTCGTAGGCCCAGCCGATCAGCGCGCCCACGACCACGAAGGCGGTGGTGGAGGATGGCAGGTAGATGCCTAGACCGACCGCCAGCGGCGGAACCGCCCCCTTCTTCGACGCGCGCAGTCCCTCGTCCAGCGCGATCAGGCCCGCGCCCACCAGGGCGCCGACGCCGATCAGGGACCAGTCGAGCTGTCCGGTGATCACGCCCTTGGCCAGGGCCGAGATCAGGGTGGCCTGAGGCGCGGGCAGCGGATTGGCGGTCGCGGACAGACCGGGCGCGCCGGCGAAACCGTAGGCGCGATTGAGCAAGTCGATCACCGGCGGGATCACCAGCGAGCCGAGCACCACGCCGACCAGCAGCGCCACCTGCTGGCGCCAGGGCGTGGCGTCCACCAACTGACCGGTCTTCAGGTCCTGCAGGTTGTCGTTGGAGATGGTGGCGACGCTCAGCAATACCGCGGTGACGAACAGCGCGAAGGCGACGAGCGCCTGGCGCGCGGCCGGATCCACGTGCGGTCCAGCCACCACCAGCAACAGCAGCCCGGCGCCCAGCACCGCCAGGATCGCCAGCCCGGAAACCGGGCTGTTGGAGGAGCCGATCAGTCCGGCCATGAACCCGCATACGGCAGCGACCAGGAAGCCGGCGACCACGATGTAGAGGATGGCGCTGGCCACCAGCGGCACGACCATTCCGCCAAGCGGGCCGCCGTGCAGGAACACCGCCAGAAGCACGGCGAGGGGAACCAGGCAGGCGAGGCAGATCAGGCCGACGATGGCGATCGGGATGTCGCGCTCGGTGCGCGGCAGGTCGCCGCTCTCTCCGGCGAAATGCCTACGGGATGCTGCGACCGAGGATTTCAGGCCATTCACCACCGGCATGACCAGCTTGCCCAGGGTCCAGATCGAGGCGGCGCCGATGGCGCCCGCACCGATGAACCGCACCTGATGGGCCCAGACCGAGGTGGCCACGTCCGCCGCCGCCCCCGCGGCCGGATGGAGACTCGTCAGCAGCGGCACGGCCACGCCCCACGAGATCACCAGTCCGAACAGCATGGCCAGGCCGACCTGCAGACCGACCAGGTGGCCGGCCCCCAGGAGGGCGAAGGACAGGGAAACATTGAATCCGGTCGCCCCGCGCCCCAGGCGGAAGTAGGTCCCCGCCTCGCTCGCGAACACCTTGGTCCCGGTGACGATGGCGAACCCGGCCGAAGCGACCGCGCCCCAGATCACCGCGGCGAGGCCTGCCTTGCCCTCGGCGGCGGCCTCGGATTCATGGGCGCGGGAGCCCACGCCGACCTTGAGCACCTCGGCGGCGGCGACGCCTTCCGGGTAGGGCAAGTCGCTGTCGGTGACGAGCGCCCGCCGCAGCGGGATGCTATACATCACCCCCAGCACGCCGCCGATCGCACAGATGAAGAAGGTCTGCCAGAACGGGATGTGGCCCGTCCACCAGCCGATCATCACCAGCCCGGGCAGCACGAAGATGATCGAGGACAGCGTACCCGCCGCCGAGGCCACGGTCTGAACGATGTTGTTCTCGTAGATGCTGGTCGAGCGCAGCATCCGCAGCACCGCCATGGAGATCACCGCGGCCGGAATCGACGAGGCGAAGGTCAGCCCGACCTTCAGGCCCAGGTAGACGTTGGCGGCGGTGAACAACAGGGTGATCAACCCACCCAGGACCAGCCCCCGGAACGTCAGCTCCAAACGATCGTCTGGCTCTCGCCGAACAGCGGCGGGGCGGACAGTCATGCACAATCTCCAGGCCCAGAAGCCGAACCCAAGCTGTAGCGCCAGATGTGGCGAAGCGGAAATCGCCATCTTGCACAGCTGGCGGGCAGATCGGCCCGCCGGAGCTCCCTGTCCGAAGGGACTGTCGCTTATCGTCCGCTATCCGCTAAGCTTTCGGGGCGTCGACGCTAGGGGCGGCGTCCGCGACGGTTTCCACGCCCGACCCGTGAGATGTGATGACCCGCAAGAGCAAGCTTCTCGCCGCGGCGGTCGCGGTTGGCCTGATGACGCCGTTGATGGCCGCCGCGCAGGCGCCGCCGTCCACGGGCAAGACCCTCATCACCCACGAAAAACTCTGGATGGCCAAGCGGGTGGGAAATCCCGTGGCCAGCCCGGATGGCAAGTGGGTGGTTTATTCGATGGTGGAGCCGTCCTACGACCCGGACAAGGCGGTAAGCGACCTATGGCTGGTTCCGACCGACGGCCACGCCGCCCCGCGCCGCATCACCAACACCAGGGCGGGCGAAAACGGCGTCGCGTGGTCGCCTGACAGCCGCAGCATCGCCTTCGCCACCAAGCGCGAGGGGGACACGGTCGAGCAGATCTACATCCTCGACCTCGCCGGCGGCGGTGAAGCGCAACGGGTGACTGACGTCTCCACGGGTGCGTCGAGCCCGAAGTGGCGGCCGGACGGCAAGGCGATCCTGTTCGAATCCTCGGTCTATCCGAACGCCCCGGACGACGACGCCAACCGCAAGGCCGCCGCCGAACGCAAGGCGCGCAAGTACAACGTCCGTATCTACGAGCACTTCCCGGTCCGCTTCTGGAACCAGTGGCTGGACGACCGCCAGCCGACCATCATGGTCCAGTCGCTGGAACCCGGCGCCAAGGCCAGGGACGTTCTTTCGCCCACCGCCCTCGCGCGCACGCCCGGCTTCTCAGGCCAACAGGGTGAGGAAAGCGTCTCCCTTTCCCCGATCTGGAGCCCGGACGGCTCCGAGATCGTATTCACCGCCACCACCGAACGCTGGAACGCCGCCTTCGCGCCGGTAGGCCACCACCTGTATCGCATGGCCGCCGAAGGCGGCGAACCGCGCCTCGTCAGCCCGGCGTCCGGCGGCTACGGGGAAGCCCGGTTCAGCCCGGACGGCAAGGCGCTGCTGTTCAAGTTCACCATTCAGGGCGACGGGGAGGTCTACCACCTGCCGCGACTGCAGAAGCTCGCCTGGCCGGCCGGAGGCGAAGCCCGATCACTGGTCCCGGACTTCGATCGGGAGATCGTGCGCTACGATTTCACCCCCGACAGCCAGCTGCTGTACCTGCTGGTCTCGGATGCGGGTAAGGACAACCTCTACCGGGTATCGGCCAACGGCGGGAAACCGGCCCTGGTGATCGAGCCAGCCAGCGGCGGCTACACCGCCCTCGCCATCCCGCCCAAGGCCCCCAAGCCGCTCCTGATCGCCAGCTACGGCAGTTCGGTCAGCCCTCCGGAAGTCGTGCGGATCGATCCCGCCGCCAGGACCCACGTGAACCTGACCAACGTGGACACAGCCGATGCGGCGACCATCGACTGGAAGCCGCCCGAGCACTTCTATTTCACCAGCGCCAGGGGGCGGCGCATCCACAACATGATCGTGCTGCCGCCCGCGTTCGATCCGGCCAAGAAGTATCCGCTGCTGGTGTTCATCCACGGCGGCGCGGCCAGCAACAACGAGGACCAGATCAGCCTGCGCTGGAACTACCACCTGTTGGCGGCGCCCGGTTACGTGATCCTGATGACCGATTACACCGGCTCGACCGGGTTTGGTGAGAAGTTCGCCCAGGCCATCAAACACGACCCGCTGAAGACCCCCGGGGAAGAGATCGACCAGGCGGTCAATGAGGCGCTCAAGCGCTATCCGTTCATCGACGGATCGCGGATGTGCGCGGCCGGGGCCAGCTACGGCGGGCACATGGTCAACTGGCTGGAGGCCACGACCACCCGCTACAAGTGCCTGGTCAGCCACGCGGGCGAGGTCGACCTGCTCACTCAATGGGGCGAAAGCGACGGCAACTACGGCCGCGAACTCGACAACGGCGGCCCGCCCTGGGGCGACAGCCCGATCTGGCGCGAGCAGAGCCCGATCACCTATGCCGCGAACTGGAAGACCCCGATGCTGTTGAGCGTGGGCGAGCGCGATTTCCGCGTGCCCATCGGCAACACCTTGGAGAACTGGGCCACCCTGCAGCGGATGCACGTGCCCAGCCGCCTGATGGTGTGGCCGGACGCCTGGCATTGGATCCTGAAGCCCGAAGACAGCCGCCACTTCTATACCGAGGTGCAGGACTGGCTGGCGCTCTACCTCAAGAACGACGGCAAACCCGCGTCGTCGGGAGGGGAGTGAGCTTATCCCCATCCCCCATAGCGGGATGGCTATGCATGGCCTTCGATAGACGTGGCGGAGGCGGCGAACAGGCCGCCTCCGCCCTCCGACTTATCTCAGCCCGCCAGCGGTCCGGATGATCTCGCCGGTGACCCATCCCGCATCTTCCGAGGCAAGAAACACCGCGACCCGCGCAACGTCGTCCGGCTGCCCGAAACGCCCAAGTGGCGTCAGGGAGGTGAATTGCTTTTCCAGGTCGCTGCCCATGATGCCGGCCGCGTGGGTGCCTTCGGTCTCCACCCCGCCAGGATTGATGGAGTTGACCCGGATTTTACGCGGCCCCAGTTCCTTCGCCAGCGTGCGGGTGATCGAGTCCACGCTGGCCTTGGTCGCGGTGTAGACCGCCGCCGTCGGCGGCGTCAGCGAAGTCGCGGCCGAGCCGATGTTGATCACCGCTCCGCCGCGATCGCCGAACTGGCTGACCGCCTCCTGGGTCGCCAGCAGCAGGCCCAGGACGTTTGTGTCGAAGTGCCGATGGAACTCGGCTTCCGTGATCGCTTCAAGCGGAGCGAACTGATAGACGCCGGCATTGTTCACCAGCACGTCGGCCGGCCCAAGCGCAGCGCGGCTTTCCGCGAAGATACGCTTGACGTCGGCGGCCTTCGACACGTCGCCCTGGATCGCCACCGCCCTGCCGCCAGCCGCCTTGATCGCGTCCACCACCCGGTCAGCGCCTTCACGGCTGGAGGCGTAATTCACCGCGACAGCAGCACCTTCGGCCGCCAGAGCCTTGGCGATCGCCGCACCGATACCCTTGGACGCCCCGGTCACCACTGCGACCTTGCCCGCCAGCTTGCTCATTCCACGTCTCCATGAACGCCGGCCGCACCAGGCCCGCCGATCGCTTCGACGCTTAGATAAATATCGAAATGACGGAGGCCAGATGGCGCCGTCGAATTTATTTTGACCCAGCTAGAGGCTGGCGAGCTTCTCCAGATACGCCGCCAGGACGTCGCGCTCAAACACGAGGTTGGCGAACTTGCCTTCGCGCTCGATCCGGATCAGGCCCGCCATTTCCAAGGCCTTGATATGGTGGGAAAGGGTCGCGGCGCTCACGTCATGCGACAGGCAAAGAATGCTGCATGGCATCGAGTCCGAAGTCCCGATCTCCTTGAGCATCTGATAGCGGCGCGGTTCCGCCAGGGCCCGCGAGATCAGGTTGAACTGCCGGTCTGAAAGTGGAGCTCTGGTGTCGGCCATGGATCCGGATCATGCGGCCCGATACCCAGGTTGCAAGTCCCAGACGCGGGACTTGCAACGACCTGAAACCGCTTCTGGTGATATCGGGACGTAGCGCCCCCTCGGCAATGGCGCAGCCCAGAGAGCCGAACGTGCTCGTCTACTTCTTCTTGAAGGGTCGCTTGGCGCCCCGGCCCGCATCATGCTTGTCGCCGCCCTCGGCGAAGGGGTTCGTCCCGACGTTGCCCTTGATGGTGATGCGGATCGGTACGCCCGGCAGGTCGAAGCTCTCGCGCAGGCTGTTGATCAGATAGCGGCGGTACTGCTCGGGCAGATGCTCGGCGCGACTGGCGAACAGCACGAAGGTCGGCGGACGAGCCTTGGTCTGGGCCATGTACTTCGGCTTGATCCGCTTGCCATTCACGGCCGGCGGCGGATGGCGCTGCACGGCCATGGCCAACCAGTCGTTCAGGTCGCGGGTCTTGACCTTCACCGACCAGTCGGAATGGGCCTTGAACACCGCCGGCATCAGCCGGTCGACATTGCGGCCCGTCTCGGCCGACAGGGCGACCAGCGGCGTCCCGCGCAACTGGGGCAGCTGGCGCTCGGCGATCTCGCGAAGCTCCTGCAGGCGCACTCCGGGGTTCTCGACCAGGTCCCACTTGGCGATGCAGTAGACCAGCGCCCGTCCTTCGCGCTCGACGAGGTCTGCGATCTGCAGATCCTGGGTCTCGAAGGCGTTGGCGGCGTCCATCACCAGGATCACCACCTCGGCAAAGGTGATGGCGCGGATGGTGTCGGCGGTGGAGAGCTTCTCCAGCGTCTCCTGCACGCGGGCCTTGCGCCGGAGTCCGGCGGTGTCGACCAACCGTACCGAACGACCTTCCCAGGTCCAGTCGACCGGGATGGAGTCGCGGGTGATCCCGGCCTCCGGCCCCGTCAGCAGACGGTCCTCGCCGATCAGCCGGTTGACCAGGGTGGACTTGCCGGCGTTGGGGCGACCGACGATGGCGATGCGCACCGGCTTGTCGGCTTCGTCTTCGTCCTCTTCGAGCTCGAACTGCTCGGCGAAAGGAGCCAGCGCATCGTAGAGGTCGCTCATGCCCTCGCCGTGCTCGCCCGAGATAGGGATCGGTTCCCCAAGGCCGAGCGCAAAGCCTTCTCCGATACCGGTTTCGGCGGCGCGGCCCTCGGCCTTGTTGGCGGCGACGATCACCGGCTTGTCACGGCGGCGCAGCAGGTCGGCGAAGATGCCGTCCAGCGGGGTGATCCCCTCGCGCGCGTCGTAGACGAACAGGCACACGTCCGCGTCGTCCACAGCGCGCTCGGTCTGGGTGCGCATGCGCGATTGCAGGCTGTCGTCGTCGACATCCTCGAAACCGGCGGTGTCGATCAGCTCCAGGTCGAGGTCGCCCAGGCGCCCCTCGGCCTCCCGGCGGTCGCGGGTGACGCCGGGCTGATCGTTGACGATGGCGAGCTTCTTGCCCGCTAGCCGGTTGAACAGGGTGGATTTGCCGACGTTTGGGCGCCCGACGATGGCGAGTTTCAGGACCATGATGCCGCCATGCCGAGCGTCCGCCTCAGCGGATCGCCACCAGTTCGCCACCCATGGTCAGGACATAGAGGGTCCCGTTCACGCCGATGGGGTTGAGGAAAGCGGGGGAGCCGATCTTGAGGGTGGTGGTGGTCGCCCCGGTCTTCGGATTCAGAGCTACCGCCAGACCCTTGTCGTTGACCACGATGAGCCGTCCCGACGCCAGCACCGGGCCCGAGTAGACCGCGCGCTGCTTCTTCTTCACGTTCTTGTTCAGATCACGGATCCAGTAGACCTGACCGGTATCGCGCGCGATGCAGATCACCCGCCCCTGGGTGTCGGTGACATAGACCACGTCGCCCGCCGGCCACGGCGAGGTGATGGTGGTGATCGGGTCGCTCCAGCGGCGTTGGCCGGTGTGCAGGTCGATCGCGGCCACCAGGCCTGCATGGCTGCCGGCGATCACGTCGCCGCGATAGATGATCGGTCGACCGGCGATGTCGCGGATCTCAGACAGGGCGTTGTTGCGATTGGTCAGCGACAGCTCGTCTTCCCAGAGCTGGGTGCCGTTGACGGTGCTCAGCGCGACCACTTCGCCGGAAGCGAAGGGCGCGACGATCACGTCGTCGGAGATCGCGGGACTGGACGCCTCGAGCATCCGGGCGGGTTCTTCCAGCGCCTGGAACTCCCACAGCGACTTGCCGGTGGCGGCGTCGAGCGCGAAGAACTGGTCGTCGACGTCCGAGACGAACAGCTTACCGCCCACGACCGTGGGCGCGCTGTGAACCGGAGCGGCGGTGTCGACCCGCCACTTCACCTTGCCGTTGCCGGCGTCCACGGCCGCGACGAAACGATAACCGGAAGAGACGTACAGCACGCCGTCGGCCACGGCCAAACCACCGCCAAAGCCTTCGGTGTCACGTCCACGGCGGGGGGCGAACTGGTCGCGCCAGACTTCGCGGCCGTTCTCGTCCAGGCAGCTCACGCCGCCCTCGCCGTCGAGGGTGAAGATGTGGCCGCCCGCCACAACCGGCGCCCCCGTGATGTGGCCGCGACGGGTGGTGCCGATGCCGATCCGGCGGCGCCAGGCGACACGGAAATGCTCACCCGCGGCCAGATGCTCGACCGCCTGCTCGGCGTTGCCGCCCGGCAGTTGCCAGTCGGCCTGAGCCAGAGGCGCAGGAATGGAGAAATCCACGCCCTTCAGCGAGGGGGAGACCTCGACCGAATCCGCGGCGCCCAGCACCGGGATGCGCTGGCCCACCGCTGCATGTTCCTTCGCCTTGCCACCCTTGTTCAGGCCAAAGAAGCTCGGCGTGCGGATGCCGGAACAGGCTGCAAGTCCGGACGCCAAGGTGACGCCGACGAGGCTGAGCGCGGTCGCGCGGGCCAGATTACGGCCCAGGTCGAAGCGGCGGATCATTGAGCGGTTCCGGTCGGCGCGGGTTGGGCGGGGGCCTGCATCAGTTGCCCCGGCCCAGCCGCGGGCGGCGGCGCGACCGGGGTCAGCCCGATAGCGCCCTTGGCGATGGCGGCTACATTCGAGGTGGTTCCGGCCTCGATCATCGCCATCGCGGCGTTGGCGCGGGCGCGGGTGGAATCGGAGCTGTCAGAGGACAGGGCCAGGACCTGGAAGTCGCCCCGCGCCTCAGCGGTGCGGCCCGCGGCCAGCCGCTCGACCGCCAGGGCCTCGCGCGCCAGCGCCCGATAGGGACGACCCTTTTCGGTCAGCGGATTCAGACGCGTGTAGACGTCGCCGTACGGGGCGGTGTCCATCACCACATAGGCGGCCTGCAGCCGGGCGGCGTCGCCGAGCACCTGGTTCGGCGCAGAGGCGGCGGCCTGATCGAGCAGCTTGGCGGCGCCCGTAGCGTCGTCCGCCTTCAGTCGCAAGCCGGCTTCCTGCATCAGCGACAGGGCGCGGTACGCGGGGGTTCCGGACTTGGCCAGCGTCTCGAACCGTTGCTGAGCCAGCTTGGCGTCACCGGAGGCGAGCGCCTGGGCCGCGTCGGAATAGGCGAGGGAGGACTTGGCCGCGGTGTCCGCCTCGTGTTGGCGATAACCCCACACGCCCAACGCCACCACGCCTGCGGCGACCAGCACGCCCAGGGCGTAGGGCCAGCTCTTGCGGAACACCATCTGCAGACGGGCCGAGCGAAGCTGCTCGTCGACCTCTAGAAAGACATCGGCCACTTTTTACGAGGCTCCGCACCCACAAGACGAAAGGCCGCGAACTTATCGGCCAGACCCGGGCGCGGCAACGCGACGCCTGAGCCCAGGAGTAAACCCGCAAAGCCTGGGGTTCATGACTTTATTTTGGCCGCTGCGCTAGAGCGTTCGAAAGCTTCGGGGGTGTGGCGTCGTCGACGCCCCGGACCTGTCCGGCCCGTTCACCGCCTCAAAGCGTCTCGAACACCCGTGCGGCCAGGAGCCCCAGCCCCAGCACCGCCAGCCCAGCCACCAGCCAGAGCGCCTCTCCGCCCATGGGCAGGCTGTGATGGGTGTCGATCTCCCAGCCGGTCCGGCGGGTCAGCCACGCCGCCAGGTCGTGGAGCCGGACAGAAACGTCGGCGGAAGCCAGACTCGCACGTTCAGCCAGGTTGGAGCCCACGAACTGGGCCGCCGCGATCACGCCGCCCATCACACCCGCAACTCCGATCAGGCCGCGCCTTAGCGCCCAGGCGCGGTCCAGCCTGCGCTGCACCCCGGCCGCGAACGCACCCGCGTCCGGGAACGTCGGCGCCTCCAAGTAAAGCCTCTGCAAATGCCGTTCGAAAGAGGGTTCAGCCATGCTCGCCTCTCGTCGTCCTGTGGTCGGTCCCGCCTCCGACCCCATTTCCCGCCGCCATCGCCCCATCTTGTGGCGCCAATCGCGCCTTCAGTTTGTCCAAGCCCCGCCTCACATGGGATTTTACCGTGCCCAGCGGCGTCTTCAGAGCTTCGGCCGCTTCGGCATGGGTCAGTCCCGCCCCGCAGCACAGCGACACGCACAGCCGTTCGGATTCGCTCAGGCCTTGGAGGGCCTCGTCCAAGTCCAGCCGCGCCGCAGCCATCCCCTCCCCGCCCACGCTCAGATCCTCCACATCGACATCGTCCAACATCTCCAGCCGCCCGCGCCGCCGCCAACGCTTGATGTAGAGCCGCGCCGCGATCCGCTTGATCCAGCCGACGAAGGCGCCATGGCCCCGTAATTCTCCGATCCGCTCGTAGGCGGTCAGAAAGGCGTCCTGCGCCACATCGTCGGCGGTGGCGGCGTCGGCGCCCATGCGCCTCAACAGGGCGCGCACAGCCGAGCCGTGACGCCTCACCAACTCGCCGAACGCCTCCCGCCCCCCAGCGGCGGCGAGAGCGGCCAGCTCCACGTCAGGCAAGGCTGACAAAGGCGGTCCTCGCGTTCCGGTCTCATTGACCATGACCAAAGGCCCCCCGGGCGCGCGTCAGACCCGCGTCCTGTTGCGCCCGAAGAACCAGAGCCCGAGGTAGGCCAACCCTATGAAGGCGGGGATGGCCCCCAGAGCCGCGAAGGTGCCGAAGGTCTCCTCCGACCCACCCACGTTATACAGACCGCCGTAGAAGGCCCCGCCCACCGCCACCAGGCCGAGCCCGACCGCCAGCCAGATCACGCCTCTGCGCAGGTCCCGCTGCGGCGCGTCCGCAGTGGGGTAAACAGGCAGGTCCACAGGCGGGACGCCCCGCCGCCTCGCCTGAAGCGCGTCTATCAGTTCCGGCGGGACCGGCTGGCCTTTCTCGAACGCCACACGCAGGGTTTCGTGCAGGCGGGCGCGGTCCCGATAGCGCAGGTATTGCGGCACGATGATGATCGCCGCCAGAAACGCGAAGATGATGAAGGTAGACATCGCTTTGGCGCCTCCAGCGCGTGGATGTGACGACCGGATAGAACCGGCTTTCACATACAGGAGGCTCCCACGGACCCGTTCGGATGCGAAGGGCGGGATGAAATATTGTTAAGCCACCCGGGCGGAGTCAGGTCTTGAGCTTCAGTCCCGAGACAAGCCCACCCGCCAGCTCGAGTGCGCCAGGAGCCAGCCCGCGCCAGAGCACCCTGCGCGGATCGACCGGGCCCGGCAGCGTGACCCGTCCCGACGGCGTTGGCTCGAACCCTTGTGAGGCGAAGATCGGCAGGTCGCCGACCAGCAGGACGATGCGCTCGCCCGCCAGCCGCCCGGCTTCACAGGCCTGTTCGGTCAGGGCGGCCGCCAGGCCTTGCCGGCGATGGTCGGGCCTCACTTCGATCGGTCCGAGGAACAGAGCCGGCGCCTCGCCGATACGGATCGACCACAGGCGAACTGCGCCGAGCAGCGTCTCGTCCGACCAGGCGCAGATCGACAATTCCATCCGCTGGGCGGCGGTCTCGCGCAGGCGCTCGGCCGTCTTGGCGAAGCGGCCCGGCCCGAACGCCTGTTCGATCAGCCTGTCCACGCACGCAGCATCCTCCGCCCGCTCCGGCTGGAAGCGGACGAGATCGGGAGCCGGGACAGACCGCGGAGGAGAGGCGATAGCGTTCATTTCAGGGGTGCGAGAGCCGCCAACGGCGGGAGCGGCGCGAAGCGCATAAGATCGAAGGCCACGCCGGGTCAACATGCGATTGCGCGAAGCTTTGTGGATCGCCATGGTGCGCCGCCACATGGACTCTCCCGCAACCCCCTCCCCGTCGGTGTTCAAGCATCGCGCGTTCGCCCTGTTCTGGAGCGCGCGGGTGCTCTCCACCCTGGCGGTGCAGTCCGAAAGCGTGACCATCGGCTGGCAGGTCTACACCGTGGCCCGCCACGCCCGCAGCGTGGCTCAGAGCGCGTTCCTGGTCGGGATGGTCGGTCTGGCCCAGTTCGTCCCGCTCTTCATCCTGACCTTCATCGCCGGAGCCACCGCCGACCGGCGCGATCGGCGGAGCATCATGCTGACCTGCACCGGGATCGAGATCATCTGCGTGCTGGCCCTGGCCGGTCTCGCCCTGCATCCGAGCCCGAGCCTGGCCCCCATCTTCATCATCGCCGCGCTGTTCGGCGCCTCCCGCGCCTTCCTCTCCCCAGCCAGCGGTGCGATGGGGCCGATGCTGGTCCCGCGCGAGGCGCTGCCGCGCGCCATCGCCTGGAATTCCCTGGGCTACCAGGGTGGTTCGATCATCGGCCCCTGGATCGGCGGCGCGCTGTGCGCGATCTCACCAGCGGCGGCCTACGGGGGGTCGGCGGCGCTTTACGTCGCAGCCTCGCTCGCCCTGCTCTCCATGCGCGCCAACACCCGTCCAGAGGTCCAGCCCGGCTCACGTCTCGAACAGATCCGTGAAGGCATCGCCTACGTCTGGAGCAACAAGATCGTGCTGGGGGCCATTTCGCTGGACCTGTTCGCCGTCCTGCTCGGCGGCGCCACAGCCCTGCTGCCCGTCTTCGCACGCGACGTGCTCAAGGTCGGAGCCCACGGCTTCGGCATCCTGCGCTCCGGTCCCGCCATCGGCGCGGCGACGATGGCGTTCGCCCTCAGCCGCTGGCCGCTGCACCGGAACGCCGGGCGCTGGATGTTCGCCGGCGTGGCGGCCTTCGGCGTCGCGACCCTGGTGTTCGCCGTATCCAAGTCCCTCACCGTCTCGGTGATCGCCCTGGCGGCGCTGGGCGCAGCGGACATGATCTCGGTGTATGTCCGTCAGTCCCTGGTTCAGATCGTCACCCCCGACCCGATGCGGGGGCGGGTGTCCGCGGTGTCCAGCCTGTTCATCGGCGCCTCCAACGAACTCGGCGAATTCGAAACCGGCATGGTCGCGCGTCTGCTAGGGCCCGTCAGCGCCGCTATCTTCGGCGGCGTCGGATCGCTGGTGGTGACCGGAACCTGGTCGCGGCTGTTCCCGGCTCTGCGCGAAGCCGACCGGCTCGACAGGGCCGAGGTTTGATAAGCACCTACATCCACAGGAGTTGAACTTGACCGCCCCCCGCTTCGACTTCGCCTCCGACAATACAGCCGGCGCAGCGCCCGAGGCCATGCAGGCCCTGATCGAGGCCAACGCCGGCTTCACCTCCGGATACGGGACCGACACTGTCAGCGCCAAGGCCGCCGACGCCGTGCGCGCCCTGCTCGACGCGGACGCGGACGTGCGCTTCGTGTCCTCGGGCACCGCGGCCAATGCGATCGCCTGTGCGGCGCTCTGTCGTCCGTTCGAGGCGGTGCTGGCCCACAATCACGCCCACATCATCACGGACGAGACCGGCGCTCCCGGGCTGTTCGGCCACGGCCTCGGCCTGACCCCCCTGTCCGGTGCATCGGGACGGATCGATCCGTTGTCGCTGAGGGCGGCGCTTGCGGTTCCCGAGGCGTCCTACCGCCAGTCGCCGGCGGCCCTGTCCCTGACCAACGCCACCGAATACGGCACCGTCTATACCGCCGAAGCGATCGCCGAGCTGACCGGCATCGCCAAGGTGGCCGGCCTGTCCGTCCACCTGGACGGCGCGCGGCTCGCCAACGCAGTCGCCTCGGGCTTCGACGTCAAGGCGATAAAGACCCTCGGCGTCGACATCCTGGTGATGGGCGGGACCAAGGCCGGCATGCCCCTGTCCGAGGCGGTGGTGCTGTTCGACAAGCGCCTGTCGCACCGCTTCGACGCGCGGCTGAAACAGGCGGGTCAGCTTCCGTCCAAGGGGCGCTTCATTTCGGCCCCCTGGCTCGGCATGCTGTCCAGCGGAGCCTGGACCCGTCACGGCGCCCACGCCAACGCCATGGCGAGGAAGCTGGCCGCCCTGATGCCCTTCCCCGTCACCCATCCGGTGGACGCCAACGGCGTGTTCGTCTCCATGGACGAGCCCACGCTGCTGCGCCTGCGCGGCATGGGATGGAACGTCTATCGCTTCACCGACGGCTCGGTGCGCTTCATGTGCTCGTGGGCGACCACGGAAGCTGCCGTCCAGGAATTGGGCGAGGCCCTGAAGTCGCTGGTGTAGCGATTAAAGCCAATCAGCCGAAACTGCGTCCGATGGCGTAGAAGCGATCGGCGCGCTGCTTGCGGAGCTGGTCGGGCGACAGGGCCGAGAGGGCCTGGAGTTCTTCCTGCACCGCATCGCCGATCGCCTTGACCGCAGCCTCAGCGTCGGCGTGCGCCCCTCCCGGAGGTTCGGTCACGATACGGTCGACGATCTTCAGGCCGATCAGCTCCTGAGCGGTGATGCGCATGGCGCGAGCCATGTGCGCAGCCTGGCCGCGGTCGCGGAACAGGATCGAGCTGCCGGCCTCGGGCGAGATCACCGAATAGATCGAGTGCTCGAGGATCAGCACCTTGTTCGCCCCCGCCAGGGCCAGCGCGCCGCCGGAACCACCCTCGCCGGTGATGGTGGCGATCATCGGCGTGCCCAGCGTCAGGCCACGCTCAGTGGAGCGGGCGATGGCCTCGCCCTGCCCACGTTCTTCCGCCCCTACGCCGGGATAGGCGCCGGCGGTGTCCACGAAGGTCAGGACCGGCAAGCTGAACTGCTCGGCCATGTCCATCAGGCGCACCGCCTTGCGGTAGCCTTCGGGACGGGCCATGCCGAAATTATGCTTGAGGCGCGTCTCGGTATTGCGGCCCTTCTCATGGCCCATGACCACGACAGGCGAGCCCCGGAAGCGGCCCAGACCGCCGACGATGGCCTGATCGTCGCCGAAGGCGCGATCGCCTCGAAGCTCGACGAAGTCCTCGATCAGCCCGGCCAGGAAATCGGTGAAATGCGGCCGGTCCGGATGTCGGGCGACCTGGGTCTTCTGCCAGGGATCGAGACGGGCGTAGACATCCCGCCGGAAACGGTCGGCGCGGACGCGCAGTGCATCGATCTCCGCCTCGAACGCGCCGGGCTCGGCGGTTTCGGACAGCTTGGACAGTTCGTCGAGCTTGGTCTCGATCTCGGCGATGGGCCGTTCGAAATCCAGATAATGACGCGGTGGCGTCGACATGCGCAATCGGTACCCAAGGTCTTGGAAAAGCGGCCGGGACCTTAGGGCGAAACCCGGCGGGGGGCCAGAGCGCGCACGCTCATGCGAGCACGCAACGTCACGCGCCGGCCGGACGCAGGATTCGCCGCCCCTCCATAGCCTGCCAGGCCAGCAGCGCAGGCGCGCCCAGCACAAGGTCGCGGGCGCGCTTCAGGAGGCTGAGCGCGATGGAGACTTCCGGCGTCAGGCCGAACACCTGGCCCAGCAGGGCGTAGGCGGCTTCCTGGATGCCGAGGCCGCTCGGCGTCATGAAGGCGGCGCTCTTAACCGCCGACAGCAGGCTCTCGATGGCGATCATCGACCCGTAGGACAGCTTCACGCCCATCAGGTGCAGCGCCAGCCAGCTCAAGCCGGCCGAAGCCATCCACCCCGCGAGGTGCAGCATCACGCTACAGGCCAGCCGGCCAGGGCGACGGTTCAGCTCGACGATCCATTCGCGCACCCCCTGCATGTGCTGCACGGCGTCGGGAGCGATTCGCTCCAGCACCTTGCCAAACAGGTCCAGGCCCCGGTTCTGGGCGAACATGATCCCGCCGATCATGAACAGGGACAGCGCGATCGCCCCTCCGAAACAGGCGAAGAACACTCCGCCCGAATTGGTGTGTGACAGGTGCGCCGACAGCAGCGCCAGACCCAGCACCATGTAGACGATCTGGGCGACGATCTCCGTCATCAGGTCCACCGCCAGCGATCCGTAGGACGAGGCGTTGCTGATCCCGCGGAGCGTCACGCCACGCGCGCCGATCAGCACGCCGCCGAGGCTGGAGAACGGCAGCAGGTCCGAGGCGCCCTCGCGCAGCAATCGCCCCCAGATGAAAATCGCCAGGCTACGGGGGTTCACCTCCTTGGCCAGCACGCCCCAGGCCCCTCCGGTCAGCGGGAACACCAGCAGGCTGGTCAGGGTGAAGATGGCGAAACCGCCCCAGCCGATCCGCGCCAGCGCCGACAGCACCGAGCCGACGCCGAACCAGCCGATCAATCCGATCGCCAGCAGCGCGCCCAGCCCGCCCGCCACCGCTATGCCGATCCGGGCCTTGCGGCTGGAGGTCGAAGGCGCGGCGACGGCCGCGACGGGGCCGTCCTGAGGTGAAATACGTGCGTCCATAGTCAAGCCGCGAGGCGCGGCGCTCCGGTAAAGTCCACAAACCCGCCAAGCTGAACGTCGGCGGCGTGGATGGCGGCGATCACGCCAGGATCGGTGAGGGCCGCGAATTCCTCGGCGTAGCGGTATCCTTCGGCCGCGCCTTCGAATCCTCCGCGCACGGCCGGATGCAGATAGATTTCACTGAGCCCGTCCGGAAGATGACGCAATAGCGCTTCCAGGCGCACGGCCGTGAGCGCCCCCGACCAGCGCAGGCCGAAAACGTGGTCGGCCGTGGCCACTCCGGCCCGCTTCAGGCGCCGCCGCACCAATTCCGACCAGGGCCCGGTGACATAGGCCGGGCCGAAGACCGCTTCGGGCTCCGCCCTGGCGAGCACCGCGCGCGGCTCGGTCGGCACCCGCATGGCCTTGAGCCCGAAACCTCGGCCGACCTTCAGGATGGTTCCAGCGATCGTCGGATGCAGATGGAAATGCTTGTGGGTGTTGACGTGGTCGAGCGGGAGCCCAGTGGCGCGGTAGGCTTCGAACTGCGCCTCGATCTCCGCCGTCAGCTGGCGGCGGGCCGCGGGCTTGAAGAAGATATCCACCGCGCACGCGACCATGTCCCGCCGGAAGAACCCAGACGCGTCAACCAAGTCGGGGACCGCTGCGGGCGGCAGGACAGGACGTCCCTCCACCAGCACCACATGGAGTCCGACCCGCAGTGAAGCGAGCCGCCGGGCCCGCTCCACCGCATCCTCGACCGCCCCACCGCCAACCATCAGGCTGGCGGCGGTGAGCACACCGCGCGTGTGCGCCAGCTCCACCGCCTCGTTGACCTCGGCGGCGACGCCGAAGTCGTCGGCGGTGACGATCAGGCGTTTCACGCAGCCACGTTCTGCGCCGCCGACTTGCGTTCCTTGAGGAACTCGCGGAACTCAACGCCTTCGCGCAGGCGGCGCTTCATCATGTCCGGGCTCGTCAGCATTTCGCCGACGATCGAGGCGATCTTCTTCGGGCGGAAATAGAACGCCTTGTAGAAGGTCTCGACGTTTTCGAAGATCCGCTGGTGGCTCAGGTGCGGGTAGGTCAGCGGCGCGATCTGGATGCCGTGCTCGTCCACCAGTTCGGCGTTGTCCGCGTCAAGCCAGCCGTTCTCGATCGCCTGGTCGTACAGGAAGGTGCCGGGATAGGGTGCGGCCAGCGACACCTGGATGGTATGCGGATTGATCCGGCGGGCCCAGTCGATGGTCTCGCGGATGGTCTCCTCGGTCTCCCCCGGCAGGCCCATGATGAAGGTGCCGTGGATGGCGATGCCGAGCTCGTGGCAGTCCTTGGTGAACCGCTCGGCCACCTCGATGCGCATGCCCTTCTTGATGTTGTACAGGATCTGCTGGTTGCCGGACTCGTAGCCCACCAGCAGCAGCCGCAGGCCGTTGGCCTTGAACACTTCCAGCGACTTGCGCGGCACGTTGGCCTTGGCGTTGCACGACCACGTCACGCCCAACTTGCCCAGGCCCTTGGCGATGGCTTCGGCGCGCGGCAGATCGTCGGTGAAGGTGTCGTCGTCGAAGAAGAATTCCTTGGTCTGGGGGAAGGCCTTCGCCGCCCAGGCGATCTCCTCGACCACGTTCTCCACGCTGCGGGTGCGGTAGAGGTGGCCGCCGACGGTCTGGGGCCACAGGCAGAAGGTGCAGCGGCTCTTGCAGCCGCGACCGCTGTAGATCGAGATGTAGGGGTGCTTCAGGTAGCCGATGAAGTAGTTCTCCATCGTCAGGTCGCGCTTGTAGATCGGCGTGACCCACGGAAGGCTATCCATCTCCTGCAGGAGCTCGCGATCCTCGTTGTGGACGATGACGCCTTCGGAGTTGCGGTAGCTCAGGCCCTTGATCTGGGACCAGTCGTTGTCGTCAGCGACTTCCTTGATGGTGAAGTCGAACTCGTTGCGCGCGACGAAGTCGATCACCGGCGCGCTTTCCAGGCTGCCGTTGGCGTCGACCGCGACCTTCGCGCCGATCATGCCGATCTTCAGGTTCGGATTCTCGGCCTTGAGCGCCTCAGCCACCTTCACGTCCGACTTGAAGGACGGGACGGAGGTGTGCAGCACCGCCATGTCATGCTGGCGGGCATAGGGAAGGACGTCCGCCAGGCTCTGCTTATGCGGCGGGGCGTCGATCAGCTTGCTGTTCTCGACCAAGGCCGCCGGTTGGGCGAGCCACGTCGGATACCAGAAAGATTTGATCTCGCGCTTGGCTTGGTAGCGGGAGCCCGCGCCGCCGTCGAAACCGTCGAAGGAAGGCGCCTGCAGAAACAGGGTGCGAAGCATGGAAGTAGGACTCCTTGGCGGGTGTCAGGGCGCCATCCCGACCGATGCGGAAACGGCGACCGCGCCAGGTCACCGTCTTACCAAAGGACGCGCTCAGAAAAACGGCGAATGAGAAGATGTCGCGCACCGGTAGCAGCCACGTCGCTTCGACGCGAGCACCCGTTGCAAGATCAACACGGTGGACCACGTACAGACGCGCTCCGATCGCCAGCAGCACCGCGGCCGCGGCGGCGGGATGGAACCCCGTCAAGACGCATCCGATCAGGGCCCAAGGCGTGGTGTAGGTCAGGCCCTGCCCGAGGAAGCCGCCGGGATCGATCATGCGGATAGTGCGCGCCCAGCGGGCCTCGTGCCGCCAGAGATCCCCAAGGCTCTGCTCCGCGCACAGGTGGGAGACAGAAACGGCGGCCACCTCGCCACGATAGCCGGCTTTGCGGATTTCGCGGCCCAGGTCGTAATCGTCGGCGAGCTGATCGCGGAGCACATCGAAACCGCCGATCTCAGCCAGGACCGAGCGCTTGAACGCCACCGTGGCGCCGAAACAGGGCTCGGCCATGTTCAGTTTCAGTCCGGCGGCGACGTTGGGCAGGAACTGATAGTTTATGCCCATGACCGCCAGCCGCGACCAGATCGCGCCGGCGTCCTCGCCGGTATAAAGGCAGGTCACGAAGCCCACGCCGGGCCGCGAAAGCTGCTCGACCACGTGGCCGAGATAATCCGGCGAGACCCGGATATCACTGTCCGATAGCACCACGATCTCATGGCGGATGGCCCGCGCCATGTTGATCAGGTTGGAGACCTTGCGGTTTTCCCCATGGACCCGCGCATCGATCACCAGGTCGATGTCCAGATTGGGATAGGCGCGCTGAAGTTCGCGCACCACCGGGATGGCGCCGTCCTCAGCGCCGTGCACGCCGAAGACGATCTGAACCGGCCCCGGATACTCCTGCCGGCAGAAGCTCTCGAGGTTGGTGCGCAGGCCATCCTCGGCCCCGTGCAAGGGCTTGAGAATCGTAACCCCATGCGTGGAGAGCCCTTTCGGCGTAGCGCCGAAACGGCCGGACATATGCGCGCCGGCCCAACGCGCCGACGCGACCGCGAAGGCCGCTCCCGCCACGCCGATGCCGGCGGCTATCCAACCGAGAAGCACGATCACGTCAGGCCGTTCCCTTCCCAGTCAGAGCCGTGAGGCGTTTCCGGGAGCTCGTGTGTGCGTAATACCGACCAATGCGGCATAACTTCGCCCGCTTCACATAGGAAACACTATGTCTGCGTTGTGACAATTCTCACCACGCCCCCGTGTTCCCCATTGAAGACCAGGGTTCAGCCGGGGGTAGCGCGTCTCCCTTTTGCAACAGCTCGATCGATATCCCGTCAGGCGATCGGATGAAGGCCATTCGCCCATCACGGGGGGGACGGTTGATGACGACGCCCTTGTCCTGCAGGCCCGCGCAAAGCGCGTAGATGTCGTCGACCTCGTAAGCCAGGTGACCGAAATTACGGCCGCCGGAATAGGTCTCGGGATCCCAATTGTAGGTGAGTTCGACCAGCGGCGCTTTTTCGTCTGCGGCGCGGTGGGCGTCATCAGACGCCGTAAGGAACACCAGGGTGAAGCGGCCGGCCTGGTTCTCGATACGCCGACTTTCGACCAGACCAAGCTTCGCGCAATAGAAATCCAGCGCCGCATCCAGATCGGCCACGCGGACCATGGTGTGGAGGTATCGCATCGCGTCGCGTCGCCTTCGAACAAGCTTCGCGGTCTTAGGTCGTTCGCGATGGGCCAGGTTCAAGCGTCACAGGACGTTTTTCTCGACGTCCAGCAGCTGAAATCCAGCTGATGACACAGCGGCTGTCGCTCTCAGGACACGCTCGCCCGCTCCCTTGGAGCAGCGCCCTGGAACGCCCGTTCCGCCTCTGCCCCCCCGGACTCCCGCAGCGTCCTACAGTTTTGCGGAGACCGCCTCCGGCGCGTGGGCCTCGGCTTCCGCAAGCGCGGCCCGGATGGTCGGGAGAACCTCCTCCACGCGGTCAACCGAGAGCCAGGTTCCGCTCACCCACGGTGGGGTCAGCTTCAGATCCGCCGTATGGCGGATGAAATCGTAGAACGGCTCCCAGAATCCCTTCGCGTTGAGGAAGAGGATCGGCTTGTGATGCAGTTCGAGCCTGCGCCAGGAAAGAAGTTCAACCACTTCCTCCAGGGTTCCGATCCCACCGGGAAACACGGCGAAGGCGTCGGACTGCTCGAACATGATGCGCTTGCGATCGTGCATGTTGGTGACCACGACGGTCTCGACGTCGTCGTAAATGACCTCACGTCGCCGGAGGAAGTCCGGCATCACGCCCAACACCTTGCCGCCCGCCCCGTGCGCCGCCTTCGCCGCCGCGCCCATCAGCCCGATGCCGCCGCCGCCGTAGACCAGGCGCGCGTCCGACCGGGCCAGCTCCAGACCGAAGTCGCGCGCCGCGGCGATAAAATCAGGATCGGTGGCGTCCGACGAACCGCAGAACAAACAAATCGACAAACCCGCCGGCTTTCGCCCGGCGTACGCCCCGTCTGGCATCTTCGATCCTTGAGAGAAGGGTCTTGTCCGGGCTGCCGAAGCGCCCTTCCTGCTGGATGTAGCATGGCCCGGCGCGACATGGGAATTGAGGCTCCGGCTCAAGCCGGACCCGCGCCCCAGCCTCAATTCACCCAACGCGGACGATTTCATCCCGTCAGAAAAGGCTCTACGGCTCAGCGGCATGGGAGACCGCCGCTCATTCCATTTCCGCGCCTTCGCCCTTGGAGCCCGCCTGGGCGCACCGAGCGCAGCCATCGGCCGCACCGCAGGCGTGCTGCTCTGCTGCGCCGTGGCATGCGGCTGCGAGCGTCAGCGCCCCCCCCGCGAATCCTTTGCGCACCTGGATATTGGCAACGGGGCTGCCGAGCAGGCCTATTTGGCCCCGCCCCGGGTGGTCAACGCCGTGATCGGCGCCGATGGCGCGATCGCGATTTCCGGCCGCTCCGCAGCCACCGCCCAGGTGACCTTCTCCACCCCCGAAGGCGAGGTCTTCCACACCACCTCGGACGCCGAGGGCAATTGGACGGTGCGCCTGCCGCAGGCGGGCCTGCCCCGGCTGTTCGCCATCTCCAGCCAACAGGCTCGCGGCCGGGCGGTTCATGCCGAGGGCGCGCTGGTGACCGTGCCACACGCCGTTTTCCCGGCCGTTCTGGTGAGGGCGGGCTACCCGGCCCAGCCCTTCGGCATGGTAAGGGCGCCCGATATCGTCTCGGTGGATTATGATCCGGGTGGTTTCGCGGGCGTCTCCGGTTTCGCGCCGGCCCGCTCGAGCGTTCGCCTGACCGTGGACGGCCTGCCGGCCGGCGTCGCGCAAGCCGACGCCCAGGGTCGTTTCGCCATATTGGCGGCCAACGCCAACCGCAGGCCGGGCTTCGGACCACATGAAGTCGAGGCGGCGACCACAGCGGGCGTCGTGCGCCGAACCGTCATGCTCACCCCGCCAGCGCCTCTCGCCGGCGCATACGCCGCCACGGGCGCGCCCGGAAGCTGGACGGTGGAATGGGCGTTGAACGGGGGCGGCGTGCAGACAACCCTGCTGCTGGCGCCTCCGCGTTCCTAATGCGCCGGCCGATTGAAGCTCAGGCCCGCCGGTTCAGGGTGATGGCTGAGGCGTCGCCCTGCCTCGCCCTGGCGCGCGGACCATAGCCGGCGGCCGGCATGCGCTTGGCGACAACCTCTTCCGCTATGGCCCGGACCACGCCCTCCGTAACAATGCGGGCGGCCTTTACGGAACTGCCGTGCCGGGCGACCACGGCCTCGAAGACCCTGGTGACCTCGATCAGCTTATTCCGCCTGGCCCCCGGCGCGCCTGAAATCAGGCTCGGATTGGCCCTCACCTGGGTCGCTTCGCGACGGTAGAGGTTGGTCAGCTCCAGCGTCTCGGGCGCTGTGCGGGCGACCTCCTGCGGGCGGCGGGCCTCGAACAGGCGCGTCTCGGCCTCAAGACGGACGGTCAGCCGCTCCGTCAGGGCGATAAGCTGCTCGACCCGGTCGGTGGCGTCATTGGCGGCGAGCGTCATCTCAGCTCAGTCCCTGCATCTTAAGCATCTCATGGGCGACGGTGTTCGCAATGCCCACCCCGCCCCGCTCGGTCATCGACTTTGCCATGGCGTCCATAAGGAAGGAGCGGAAGGCGGCCTCGCCCTGCCCTCCGCCAAACGGCGCCTCGACTTCGACGCCTTCGAACATCTGCCCCATCATGGTGGACAGGAACGAGGCCTCGAAACCCTTGGCGGTCTTCTCGATCTGGGCGCGCTGAGCCGGGGTGGCCACGGTGGCTGGCCGCGGCGACGACATGCCGGCGGCCATGGCGGCGGAAAGGTTCATCACAGCACCTCGATATCGGCCTGGAGCGCGCCCGCGGCCTTGATGCTCTGAAGGATGGAGATCATGTCGCGGGGCGTGACCCCCAGCGCATTCAGTCCCTTCACGAGGGTCGACAGCGACGCGCCCGAATTGAGCATGATCAGTTTGCGCCCTTTCTGCTCGTCGACCTTGAGGGTCGACTGCGGCACGACCGTCGTCTGCCCTTGCGAGAAGGCTGCGGGCTGACTGACCTGGGGCGTCTCCTGGACCGAGATGGTCAGGTTGCCCTGGGCGATGGCCACGGTCGAGATGCGGACGTCGTCGCCCATCACCACGACCCCATTGACTTCGTCGATCACCACCTTGGCTGGGGTGTCCGGATCGACCTCGAGTTGCTCGACGGCGGTTATGAAGTTCACCAGCCCCTCGCCAGCCGGCGGCTTCAGGGTGACGATGGTGGGATTGTCGGCCGAGGCCGCGCCGGGATAACGCGCATTCACCGCCTGGGCGATACGCTCGGCCGTGGTGAAGTCTGGGTTGTGCAGGGTCAGCCGCAGGCTGGCCATGTGGGCGAAGTCGAAGCCGAGTTCGCGCTCTACCGTGGCGCCCTCGGCGATACGGCCCGCTGTCGGCACGCCGCGTGTGATCGACGAGCCCGACGCCCCGCTCGCGGAGATCGCGCCGGTCTGCACCGTGCCCTGGGCCACGGCGTAGACCTCGCCGTCTGCGCCGAGCAGAGGCGTGCCGACCAGCGTGCCGCCGAGCAGGCTCTTGGCGTCGCCCATGGCCGAGACCGAAACGTCGATCTGCGAACCGGAAGCGGAAAACGCCGGAAGGTTGGCCGTGACCATCACCGCGGCCACGTCCTTGGTATCGATGTTGGTGGTGCTGCGCGTGTTCACGCCCAGGCGCTCAAGCATCGATTGCAGGCTCTGCTGGGTGAACGGCGCGTTGCGCAGGGTGTCGCCGGTGCCGTTCAGACCGACCACGAGGCCGTAACCCACCAGCTTGTTCTCGCGCACCCCTTCGAAAGAGACCACGTCCTTGATGCGGGAGCGCGCCGACGCGGGGGCGCCCAGGACCGTCAGGGCCAGGAACGCTCCGAGCAGCACCGCCGAACCAGGAAAGACACGCCACATTTCCACTGGACTCCCGTGCGGACGCCACCGCGCCGCAGCCTCGGCCATGCGACCGCCGTGCCAGTCGCCCAGCGACAATTTTCCCCTATGAATTCAATGCATCACATTGAACCTTCGACGAGCCGCCCCGCCTCGCCCCGTCCAGAGGGCAAAAGCTGCCGGGCGCATTAACCATTCGCCAAGACTCGCGGGCAAAACTCGCCTCGAACCAGAGTGCGACAGTTGCAAACCGATTCCTGGGAATCGCTCGCGTTCTGGCGGATTATAGGGCCATGAAGGTCAACGGATCTGCGCCCATGGGCGTGGCCGGGGCGACGACGCCCCGCCCCGCACGAGACACGGAAGGGGGCTTCGCCCCCTCCAGCGCCAGCGAAAGCACGCAGGCGGCCGCGACCGAGCGGCCAGCCGCCATGGCGCCCGCCACCTCGCTGGACATCCTTCTTGCGCTTCAGGAAACCCTGACACCGCAGGAGAAGCGACGCCGCGCCACCAAGCGCGGCCATGGCATCCTCGATGCGCTTGACGCGCTCAAGCTCGCCGTCCTGGACCCGGAGGATGTGGAGACCGGAGCGCTGCAGCGTCTCCAGGAAGCTGTGAGGGCCGCCCGTGACGAGACGGAAGACCCCAATCTCGACGAGGTCCTGGACCACATTGAGCTTCGCGCGGCGGTCGAATTGGCCAAGCGGGGACAGGGTGGTTCCGCTATCTGAACTGGCCGACCGCTAAATAGTCGCATGCTTTCGAGATAGTGCTATTTGCAGCGGAGCGACGAGGCCGCTATATGGCCGCAATTGTCACGGTTTTTTACGTGAGGGCGTGAATGCAGGCTTTCGCGTCAGTGGTTGAGACGCCCGACTGCGTATCGGCGGACCAGTACCGGCCGAGCGAAGACGAACCGTTTATGAATACTCGGCAAATCGAGTATTTCAGAAAAAAGCTTTTGAGATGGAAAGACGATATCCTGCGCGAATCGCGGGAGACGTTGACCAATCTCCAGACGGCCACCGAGAATCATCCAGACGTCGCAGATCGGGCATCTTCCGAAACGGACAAGGCCATCGAACTGAGGGCCCGGGACCGTCAGCGTAAACTGATTTCCAAGATCGACGCGGCGCTGCGCCGGATCGAGGATGGCTCCTACGGCTATTGCGAGGAGACCGGCGAGCCCATCGGGCTGGCCCGCCTGGACGCTCGCCCGATCGCCACCCTGAGCCTTGAGGCCCAGGAACGGCACGAACGTCGGGAACGCGTCCACCGGGACGATTGATCGTCGCCAAAGCCGGGCGACGATCAATCCTTTGAGACCTGAACGGCGGCGTCGACCTGTCTCCCCGGTGATCCGGGGCGAAAGAGCGACCTCTCAATGGTTTGCTGATCGACGTTTCATCGCCTGAACACTCCTGACGCAGGTTGTCAGGGCGCGGCGAGATGGGTGGTGGCGTACACGCGCCTGCGCACTACATCATGTGGCGCGCCGCCGGGTGGCGGGCGCGCATTCCGAGCGAGTCATGGCCGAACCCGACAACGCCTTCATTCGCGTGCGTGGCGCGCGTGAGCACAATCTAAAGGGCGTGGACGTCGATATTCCCCGCGGCCGGCTGGTCGTGCTCACGGGGCTGTCGGGGTCGGGCAAGAGTTCGCTGGCTTTCGACACGATCTACGCGGAAGGCCAGCGCCGCTATGTCGAAAGCCTTTCGGCCTACGCCCGCCAGTTCCTGGAGTTGATGGGCAAGCCCGATGTGGACCTGATCGAGGGCCTGTCCCCCGCCATCTCGATCGAGCAGAAGACCACCTCCAAGAACCCCCGCTCCACCGTGGGCACGGTGACGGAGATCCACGACTACATGCGCCTGCTGTGGGCGCGCGTGGGCGTACCCTACTCTCCAGCCACCGGCCTCCCGATCGAGAGCCAGACCGTCAGCCAGATGGTCGACAAGATCACCGCCTTGCCGGAGGGGACGCGCCTGTACCTGCTGGCCCCGGTCGTGCGCGGCCGCAAGGGCGAGTACAAAAAGGAGATGGCCGACTGGCAGCGCCAGGGCTTCCAGCGGGTGAAGATCGATGGCGAGTTCTACGCCATCGAGGACGCGCCGACCCTGGACAAGAAGTACAAGCACGACATCGACGTGGTGGTCGACCGGATCGTCACCAAGCCGGGGCTGGAAAGCCGCCTGTCCGACAGCCTTGAGCAGGCCCTACGGCTAGCCGATGGCATCGCCTTCGCCGAATGGGCGACGGTCGAGGAGGGCGAGACCGAGCCCAGGCGCCTGTTGTTCTCCGAGCGCTTCGCCTGCCCGGTGTCGGGCTTCACCATCAGCGAGATCGAGCCCCGGCTGTTCTCGTTCAACAACCCGTTCGGGGCCTGCCCGGCCTGCGACGGTCTCGGCTTCAAGCAGGCGTTCGCGGCAGATCTCGTGGTCCCCGACCCCGAGAAGACCCTGCACAAGGGCGCGGTGGCGCCGTGGGCCCGTGGCCCCTCCCCGCTCTACACCCAGACCCTCCAGGCGCTGTCGCGCCACTTCGGCTTCTCCATGGACAAGCCCTGGAGCGACCTTCCCGATCAGGCCCGGCAGGTGATCCTGTACGGCGCGGGCGCGGAGAAGGTGAAGTTCACCTACGACGACCAAGCCCGGAAATACGAGGTCACCAAGCCGTTCGAAGGGGTGATCCCGAACCTGCAACGCCGCTGGCGCGAGACCGACAGCGCCTGGGTGCGCGAAGAACTCGGCCGCTACCAAACCGACACGCCTTGCGAGGTCTGCCACGGCGCCCGCCTTAAGCCGGAGGCCCTCGCGGTGAAGATCGGCGCCAAGTCGATCTCCGAGGTCTCGGACCTGTCGATCCGCGACGCGCGTGACTGGTTCACCTCGCTGGAACCGGGCCTGACGCCCAAGCAACTCGAGATCGCCCGCCGGATCCTGAAGGAGATCAACGACCGGCTGCGCTTCCTGGTCGAGGTGGGCCTGGACTATCTGGCCCTGTCGCGGGCTTCCGGCACCCTGTCCGGCGGCGAGAGCCAGCGCATCCGGCTCGCCTCCCAGATCGGTTCGGGCCTGACGGGCGTGCTGTACGTGCTGGATGAGCCGTCCATCGGTCTCCACCAGCGCGACAACACCCGCCTGTTGAACAGCCTCCAGGGCCTGAGAGACCTCGGCAACTCGGTGCTGGTGGTGGAGCACGACGAGGAGGCCATCCTCACCGCCGACCACGTCATCGACATGGGGCCGGCGGCCGGCGTGCACGGCGGCCACATCATCGCCGAAGGCACCCCCGACGACATCAAGGCGTCCAAGGACAGCATCACCGGCCAGTACCTGACCGGCGCGCGCGAGATCGCCGTGCCCGAGGAGCGACGCAAGGCCGGCAAGAAGAAGCTGAAGGTCATCGGCGCGCGGGGGAACAACCTGAAGAGCGTCACCGGCGAGATCCCGGTGGGCCTGCTCACCTGCATCACCGGGGTGTCGGGGGGCGGCAAGTCCACCTTCACCATCGAGACGCTCTACAAGGCGGCGGCTAGGCGATTGAACAACGCCTCCGACGCCCCCGCGCCCTACGAGAAGATCGAGGGGCTGGAGCACTTCGACAAGGTCATCGACATCGACCAGAGCCCGATCGGACGCACGCCGCGCTCGAACCCCGCCACCTACACGGGCGCCTTCGGGCCGATCCGCGACTGGTTCGCCGGCTTGCCCGACGCCAAGGCGCGCGGCTACGGACCGGGCCGCTTCTCTTTCAACGTCAAGGGCGGTCGCTGCGAAGCCTGCCAGGGCGACGGCGTCATCAAGATCGAGATGCACTTCCTGCCCGACGTCTACGTCACCTGCGACGTCTGCAAGGGCAAGCGCTACAACCGCGAGACGCTGGAGATCCTCTACCGCGGCAAATCCATCTCCGACGTATTGGACATGACGGTCGAGGAGGCGGCGGACTTCTTCAAGGTGGTCTCTTCCATCCGGGACAAGATGGAGACGCTGAAGCGCGTGGGGCTCGGCTACATCAAGGTCGGCCAGCAGGCCACCACGCTCTCGGGCGGCGAGGCCCAGCGGGTCAAGCTATCCAAGGAACTGAGCCGCAGGGCCACCGGCCGCACCCTCTACATCCTCGACGAGCCCACCACCGGACTGCACTTCGAAGACACCAAGAAGCTGCTCGCAGTGCTTCACGAACTGGTCGACCAGGGCAATACCGTGGTGGTGATCGAGCACAATCTCGATGTGATCAAGACCGCCGACTGGCTGCTCGATTTCGGGCCGGAAGGGGGCGACGGAGGCGGCAGGATTGTTGCGCAGGGCTCTCCGGAGCAAGTCGCCAAGGATTCGGAAAGCTGGACCGGCAAATATCTCGCCGAACTGCTCGATCGCCATGAGCAAAGACGGCGCAGTCGAGTTCACGCCTTGAGCAAACCGGCGCGAAAACGTCAGCGCGCCACGGCCTGACGGCCCCGCCTCTTGCCCCTGCAATCGCTCAACGCCATCATGCCTGCAGGAAGTGGAGAGATTTTCGTGAGCGTTTTGCTTTTCGTAGCCCTGGCCGCCGTCGCGACGGGGACGCCTGATGCTGCAACCCCCGCAAAGCCGGATGCGGCGGCCACCCCAAGCCAGACTTCCGCCACGTCTAACCTAGCTACCGCCGACGCCGACCAGGTTGTCTGCCAGCGGGTTGAGGTCACCGGCAGCCGCTTCGCCACCAAGACCTGCCACACCCGGGCGCAATGGAAGCAAATGAGCCTCGACGCTCAGGACGCCATCAGACACACTCCAATAAATGCATCCGGAAAATAGGGCTTTTGGGTCCAAGGCCCCGGGCAGGTAGGCGCGAGACGCGCAGCGCCTGACGGCGCAACAGATGACAGCCTTGTGAGGTCCACGGACTAGGTAAAGATTTTTGTTCCTGGGGAGCTTCATCAAGCGCGGTCAAAGCCTCCCCTTCCTCCGCACTGGATGGGCCATGCGGAATTATGGGATTTGAAGAGGAACCCTGATGATCGCCTGGATCTCCATCATAGCGGCCGCAGCCTCAGCTGCGGCGCCTTCACCTCCGGCTCCCACGATCCCGGCTGCGACGACGGCCAAGCCTGCCGTCGCACAGAAGGCCGCGACCGACGGCGACAAGATTGTCTGTAAATACTACGCCACCACTGGCACCCGCTTCGCGGAACGGGATTGCCGGCCCAAGGCGCAGTGGGATCAGATCGCCGCGGATTCCAAACAAGCCACCATCGACACCGTCAGCCGCCAGACCAGTCTGGCCGGCGGGAAATAGCCGGCGGACTAGAAGACTTCAGCCCGGCGTAAGCGGCGACAGAGGGGTGAAGGGGGAGAAGCCGTAGTGCTTCAGCCAGCGCACATCACTGGCGAACATGTCGCGCAGGTCCGGGATACCGTACTTGAGCATCCCCAGCCGATCCACGCCGAAGCCGAAGGCGAAACCCTGCCACTCTTCCGGATCCAGGCCGCAGTTCCGCAACACGTTGGGGTGGACCATCCCGCAGCCCACCACTTCCAGCCAGTCGTCGCCCTGGCCGATCTTGATCTCGCCGCCCGATCGATCGCAGCGCACATCCATCTCCGCCGAAGGCTCGGTGAAAGGGAAATGGTGGGGGCGGAAACGCGTCGTCACGCCTTCGGATTCGAAGAAGCGCGCCATGAAGGTGTCGAGCGTCCACTTCAGGTGGCCCATGTTCACGGCCCGGTCGATCACCAGGCCTTCCATCTGGTGGAACATGGGCGTGTGGGTCTGGTCGCTGTCGCAGCGATAGGTGCGGCCGGGCGCGATGATGCGGATCGGCGGCTCCTGGCTCATCATGGTTCGCACCTGCACCGGCGAGGTGTGCGTACGCAGGACCTTGCGCTCCCCCTTCTCGTCGGGGGCGAAGAAGAAGGTGTCGTGCATCTCCCGCGCCGGATGCTTGGGCGGGAAATTCAGGGCGGTGAAGTTGTGGAAGTCGTCCTCGATGTCGGGCCCTTCGGCCACTGCGAAGCCCATCTCGGCGAAGATGGCGATCATTTCGTCCATCACCCTCAGCGTCGGGTGCAGTCCGCCCCTGCGGCGCGGCTCGGCTGGCAGGCTGAGGTCAAGCCGCTCAGCGGCGAGTTGGGCGTCCAGCGCCTGGGCCTCCAGGGCCTCACGCCGCCCGGCGATGGCGGCCTGCACCCGGTCGCGCAGGCCATTGATCTGCGGCCCGCGCTCGCGCCGGTCGTCGGGGCTCATGGCGCCCAGCGACTTCAGCAGAGCTGAGATCGAGCCGGACTTGCCAAGCGCCGCCACCCGGATCGCCTCCAGCGCGTTCAGGTCGGCCGCCACGGCGATGGCGGCGGAGAGGTCGGCCTCGACCTGGGTCAGGCTGCTGTTTGGAGAGACGTCGGACATGGCGTCTTAAAACACGAAAGGGCGGCCCTTCGACAAGCCAACTGGCGTCTTTTCCTTTCGATATCGCCCTAATGCGTCAGCTTTGCCCCGACCACCACCAGCATGGCGGCCAGGATCGGCCGCAGCATCAGGTCGGGAACCCGGGCGGCGAAATAGCTGCCGATGATGATGCCGGGGACCGAGCCCACCAGAAGCTCACCCAGCACCCCCACGTTCACTGTCCCCAGCCAGAGGTGCCCCAGCCCGGCGATCAGGGTCAGGGGCACCGCGTGGGCGATGTCGGACCCGACCACCTTGGCGATCGGCATGCGGGGGTAGAGGAACACCAGGACCGTGACCCCGATGGCCCCGGCGCCGACCGATGAAAGGGTGATCAGCACGCCCAGCACCGCACCCAGCACCGTGGTCAGCCATGCGGTCTTGGCGGGATCCGGAGCCGGCCAGCGCGCCGCGGCGAAGGCCAGCAGGCGGCTGCGGAACACCAGGCAGATCGCCGTCAGGATCAGGGCGAAGCCAAGCGTGACCGTGATCAGCCGCGACGCGCTCTCGCTGCGGATACCCAGGACGTAGAGGAGAGCCAGGGTGGCGACGGCGGCAGGGATGCTGCCGAGCGCCAGGCGCCCGGTGATCTTCCAGTCCACGGTGCGATTCATGCCGTGGACCGCGGTCCCCACGGTCTTGGTGCCGGAAGCGAACAGCAGGTCGGTCCCCACCGCCGCTCCGGGGTGGAACCCGAACAGAAGCACCAGCATCGGGGTCATCAACGACCCGCCCGCCACGCCGGTGAGACCCACCAGCCCACCGACGATGAAGCCTGACAGCGAATAGAGCGGATTGATCTGCGGAGCCAAGGTCCAGGCCCCGCCGCTGTTGACGACAGCCACCCCGGTCATCAGGGCCAGAAAACCGGCCACCACGAACAGCAGCACCCAGACGCGAGGCTTCAGGGACGGCAGGTGCGGATGATGCGGGGTGTCGATGGTCATACGCCGCTCGCCTTCATCCTCCGCAACGCGCGCGGGTGAGAGACGATCATTTCGCGTGGATCACGATCCGTCGATCCCAACTTTCTGTGAACGGCCTTTAGAAGCGCTGGAGCATGCCGGCTGAAATTAGAAAGACTCCAAGGGCCTTGTCTGGGTCTGGCGGTTCGGAAACAGTGGTCCAGGCAAGGTAAACGGCGGGGGCCGCGACGTGCGATCCGTAATCTTCGTCCTGGCCGTCGCCTTGGGTCTGCTGCTCGCCGCCCTGGCGCTGCGCCCGCCCTCGCCGCGCCCGGCCTCCACGGCGCTGGACGGTTTCTCCGCCGCACGGGCCATGATCGACGTGAGGGCTATCGCCCAGCGCGCCCATCCCACCGGCTCGGTCGACATAGAGCGGGTGCGGAATTACGTCGCCGACCGCTTCCGCGCCCTTGGGCTGGACGTCTCGATCCATGAGGGCGAAGGCGTCGACGATCAATTCCGCTCCGCCCCCAATCTCGCCGTGGCCGCGCGGGTGCGCAACGTGGTCGCCATCCTGCACGGCGGCGACCCCGCCACGCCGGCGGTGGCGGTCATGTGCCATTACGACAGCGTGCCCAATTCGCCCGGCGCGGCGGATGACACCGCCGGGGTCGCCTCGGCGCTGGAGATCGCCCGCGGGCTCAAGGCAGGCGGTCCTCACCGGCGGGACGTGGTCTTCCTGATCACCGACGGGGAGGAAGCCGGCCTCCTGGGGGCGCAGGCGTTCTTCGCCGCCGATCCCCTCCGCGATCACATCGGGGAGGTGCTGAACATGGAGACGCGCGGCGACGCTGGTCGCGCCGCGATGTTCGAAACCGGACCACGCAACGGCGCCCTGATCGACCTCTATCGCCGCACGATCGCCCACCCCGACGCCAATTCCCTTTCGACGGCGGTCTATCGCCTGATGCCCAACGGCACGGATCTGACCCGCGCGTTCGAAGCCGGCCATACCGGTTTGAACTTCGCCTTCATCGGCGATGAACTCGCCTACCACACGCCCCTGGCCACGCCCGCTCATCTGGACCAGGGCAGCCTGCAGCACATGGGCGAGCAGGTGATGGCGGCCGCACGCGCCCTGGCCGACGCCGCCAGATCGCCACCGCCCCGATCGGAGTCTGTGTTCTTCGATCTGATGGGCCTCATCCTGGTGGTCTATCCGCCCTGGTTCGGCTGGGTTGCGATCCTGGCCGCCGCCGCCCTGAGCGCCGGGACAATCCGCGACGCCAGGCGGACAACGCATGTCGGAGGCGCGTTGACGTCATGGAGCGCCATCTCGCGCGGAGCGGGCGGGCTGCTGCTGGCGACCACCGCTTCGGCCCTGGCCTTGCGGCTGGCCGAGCGGGCGTTCGGCGCGGGCGCGGATCGCGAATACGCTTTGATCGGCCATTTCGACCTGCTGCTGGCCGGCGCATCCATCCTGACGCTCGGCGTCTGCCTGAGCCTGGTCGGCGCCATGCGTATCGGCCTGCGCCGCATCGCCGTGGTCGCCCTCGCCCTGCTGGCCGGCGCCGCGTGCAGCCTGACAGGGGGCATCGATCCGATGGGCGCCATCCTTGGACTCGCCGCCGCCGGTCTTGGCGCCCTGGTGCTCGGCAAGCCGGTCGATTCCTGGGGTGGCTGGCTCGGCGCCCTGCTTGGCGGGGTGGCCGTTGCAGCCCTGGTGCAGATCCTGCTTCCCCCCGGGGCCTTCATGCTGGCGTGGCCGCTGCTCATCGCCTCAGCCGCGGCGTTCGCGACCCTTCGCACCGGTGAGACCCGCGTCGGCGCGCCCGGCGCCGTATGGATCGCCGGCCTCGCCGCCACCCTTGTGATCGCCCAGGCCGCGGTCTGGAGCGTGACCCTGTTCGACGCGCTCGGCGTGCTGCTCCCCGCGATCCTGGCGGCGAGCGTCCTGATCGCATTCGCCGCCCTGCTGCCGCTGGCCGACGGTGTGGTCTCCACCTCCCCCGGACGCCTCGCCGCCTTGCTGATCATGGTTTTCGGCGCGCTGCTGCTGACGCTGGCCGGAACTTTGGGGCCGACCGCCCGGCGCCCGGGCCTGACCGAGGCCACCTACGTCGCTGACGACACCGCACCCGGGGCGCCGCGCGCCTTCCGCGTCGACGCCCTGCCCCGCCTCGATCCCTGGGCCAGGACCGTGTTGAGCGCTGACGGCGGCCTGCCAAGGCGGACGAAGCTGACGGCCTTCCCCACCGTCCCGATCTGGAACGCCCCAGCGCGGCGAGCGCCCCTGCCCACTCCGCAGGTCAAGGTCGCCGTCGCGCCGGGAAAGACGACCCTCGCCATCACCCCCTCTTCCGCAGGCGCCGAAGCCATCGATCTGCTGGTGCAGCCAAGCTTCGATTTCGACACCGTCGAACTCGATGGCCGCTCCCTTCACCTTCTAGGGCGCCGGGGACGCTGGTCCGAGGTGAGCTTCCAGGCTCCCCCGGCCTCGGGCGTCGTCCTGACCCTGCCTGTACCCGTGCACGGGCACCTGGACCTCCGCACCCGCGAGCTTCGCGACGGCTGGCCGGCGAGCCTCTCGCCCCCTCCTAAGCCCCGCAACCGGATGGGCTACAGCCTCTCCGACAAGACCGAGGTGGTGACGCGGACCCAGGGCGTCTGGTGAGCCGCACGCTGGTGGATTGGACTTTCCAGCGCTCCCTGGACTATGCAGCCCCAGCGGCGCCTGACGCCGTTTGGAGTTTCGATAGTTGACGGCGCTTCTCGACGGAATCGGCTGCTGGGCCTGGACAGGGTCACGGCGCTTCGACGGCCGCCCAGCCCTGTTCCTCGACCGCGACGGCGTGATCGTCGAAGAGACCCACTATCTCGGCCGACCGGGAGACGTGGCGCTCATCCCAGCCGCGGCCGAGGCCATCGCCGCCTTCAACCGGGCCGGCGTCCCCGTCGTGGTCGTCACCAATCAGTCCGGTGTCGGCCGTGGCTATTTCAGCTGGAGCGACTTCGAGGCGGTCCAGGCCGATATCGATCGCAGGCTCGCGGACTCGGGCGCGCACGTGGACGCGGCGTTCGCCTGCGCCTTCCACGAGAAGGGACTGGGCGACTTCGCGGTCGCGGACCACCCCTGGCGAAAGCCGGCCGCCGGCATGCTGCACGAGGCCGCGACCCGGCTGGGCGTCAGACTGGATCGCTCGTTCATCATTGGAGACAAGGCGGCCGATCTGGCCGCGGGCAAGGCGGCCGGTCTGGCGGGCGGACTGCACGTCTCCACCGGCCACGGCGACGAAACCGAACGGACCGAGGCCCGGGCGCTGCAAGCGCCAGGGTTCGAGGTTATGATGGGCGCCGACATCGGGGCGGCCCGGGCCTACCTGGCCCGGCTCGCGGGAGCATAGGGCCATGCTGATCGACGACATCCAGGGCCGGCGGGTGCTGGTGGTCGGAGACGTCATGCTCGACCACTTCGTCTCCGGGGTGGTCGAGCGGGTCTCTCCCGAAGCGCCGGCGCTGGTGGTCAATGTCACCGAAGAGCGCTCCATGCTGGGGGGCGCGGCCAATGTCGCCGCCAACATCGCAGCCCTGGGAGGGCACGCGGTCCTGGTCGGCGTGATCGGCCACGACACCGGCGGCGCCCAGGTCGCCGACCTGATCGCCCGACAGGACGGAACGATCACAAACGCCCTGATCCGCGTCTCCGGCGCGCCCACCACCCAGAAGACCCGCTATCTCGGCGGCGACCGCCACCTGCTGCGCGCCGACCGCGAGCGGATCGGCCTGGACGACGAGACGCGGCAAAAGGTGATCGCCGCCGTGCAGGCCCACATCAATTCCTGCGAGGCGGTGGTGATCTCCGACTACGCCAAAGGCGTCGCTTGTCCCGAGGTGGTGCAGGCGGTGATCGAAGCAGCGGCGGCGGACAACATCCCCGTCGTAGTCGACCCCAAGCAGGCCGACCTTTCGATCTTCGCAGGCGCGACCCTGCTCACCCCGAACCGCAAGGAGATGCGGCTGGCCACCGGCGAGCCATGCGAGGACGACGCCTCCTGCGATGCGGGCGGCGCGCGGATCACGGCCCTGACCGGCGCCGCCGTGCTGCTGACCCGCTCGGAAAAAGGCGTGAGGCTCTATCGCAGCGGCCATGCCCCCTGGGG
>JBARAK010000474.1:0-3817 GCA_049791955.1 Caulobacteraceae bacterium | reverse complement strand
GGGGGGGGGGCGGGTAAGGGTCTTACCAATTGGTAAGATGCAAAAAGCGAGGAAAGTCATAGCTTCAACACCTCCTGCAGCCGGTCGGCCAGGGCCTGCCGACGCGCCAGGGGAAGGCCCGCCAAGTTCTGCAGCCGCCATTGCACGGCGGGCAGAGCTGCGGCTTGCGGCAGGCCGACCATGGCCCAGTCCGGCGCACCGGATTTGACGCTCATCAGGAAGCGACGGTCGGTGTCGGTAAGCGCCGCGTGCAGCCCGGCGATCAGGTCCTCCCGGGCCTGCACCAACGCCGCCAAGGCGACGGGCTCGCTCGTCATACCCACGAAGTTGCGCTCGAACTCCTCGGCTAGGTCCTTGCGGTTCGGCGCCAGCACCTCGGCCATCGGCCGGTTGTGGCTGACCAGATAGACCAGGAAAGCGTCGATCAGCGGACGAGTCAGCCCCTCGTTGGCGAGCAGGTCCCGCACGTCGAACAGATCGCGCGGGTGCTGGCGGTCGAGGGCGGCGACCATCTTGCCAGCATAGAGATCCGCGAAGGACACCAGATTGGCTTCCGCGAACCCGAAGGCGGCCTCGACAGCGGGGGCGACGTCGCGCCGTTCCGGGGCGAAAACGACACCGCGGAGGACCGGGGTGACTTCGATCTTCACCTGCACGGCATCAGCGCGCACCAGTAGGCGTCGGATCAGCCCGTCCTCACCACCCTGTAGGTCGACTACGGTGCCGCGGATGGCCGCGCGGATCGCGGCGGCCAGCCGGCGCATCGCCGCATCGATGGCCGAGAGCGAGGCGATGCGATCGGCGACCGGCAGATAAGTCAGGTCGATATCGACCGACAGGCGCGGCAGGTCACGCCAGAACAAGTTGATCGCCGTGCCGCCTTTCAGCGCAAAGTGCGGCTCGCCGGCGATTAGTGGGATCAGGCGAACCAGCAGGCGGACCTGGGCGCGATACTGGGCGGCGCTCATGCTGGCTCCATCTCGCGCGGGACGGTGATCTTGTAGGTCCGGTCGAGCCGCCCGCCCGGGACAAGCACCCGATTGCCCTGGCCCAAGTCGACCCGGTCTCGGTCCAGGCGCTTAGCCCAGGCGAGGGCGTGGCGATCGGCAAACCACAGGGCCAATCGCTTGACCTTGACGCTCCGACAGGCCGCTAGGAGGTCGGTGAGCCGACGAGGACTGAGCGTGGTCAAACCCTCGACGAGCTTGTCCGCCTCGTGGAAGCTGGCGGCCTGGGGCACCTCGTCGAGGAGCTCCAGAAGTGCGCGTTCGGGGGTGGCCATCTGGAGAAGACCGATCACGCCCTCCTGGTCGGGATGGCGGACATGCTCCGCCAGATGCTTGGGATCGGGCGAGAGGTCCAGTACCGGGTCTTGGGCGAACAAGCGCGCCCGGTGAAACACCAGCCGAGGGCCTAACAACCGTCGGGCCCAAACTGGCGGGGGCGCGGCACCGTAGAGGTGCAACTCCTGAGGACCTGTCGGCGCTAGGTAGTGGCCGTAGCCCGACAGCTCCAAGGCGGTGCGCCCACCGACGACGAGAAGGGGCGGGCGCAGTCGCTGTAGCGACAGCACGACGGTAGGCCAGTCCTCGCCGTCGCGCCCAACGCCATCGCGGACGGGCGCGGCCCCCGCGCGCCGATAGGCGCCGCGGGTCGGCTGATCCAGCCAGCCGCGTTTGACATACTTGGCGACCAGGCTGCTGTAGTACCCACGCGCGCTTAGCCATTCGGCGTCGACCAGTAGGCCCGCCGGCAGCAGAGTCTGCAATAGGTTTAACTTACTGTCCATTGGCTAACCGTGGGTGAGTGTATGAGGCGGCCCTTAAACCTCCGCCCGGTTTAGGTCGAGGAGAATCGACCAACCAACGGTGAGCGCCTTACCATGATTCCAAACCTCAAGACGAAAGCCCCGCCCGATCCGCCGGCGGGGGGCGCTGAGGGCCTACGCCTCGTCGGCCAGGTTCTGCTCGGGCCAGTCCAACCGGTTTATCGATGTCGACCTGACCTTTTGGAGGGACCTTACGGGCGAGGAAGACTAGCCGCCGAGAACGAATCACCAACCACAAGGGCTCGTGGTGCCGAGGCCGTCACCCACAAGGACTTGGAATCCGTTCGGTGCCTGTTCCGCCGGAAAAGGAAAGGGCGGCCCGCAAGAGGCCGCCCGAGGTCATCAGTGTACGGTACGCCGGTCAGCCATCAGTCGCGCGAAGAAGGAAATCGCCGCGCCGTCTAAGCTGAAGGAAACCTGGGTTTTCGCTTCGTGCTGGTCCAGTTCCTCGAGCACCGACCAGACGTCCCAGCACTCGGCGACCACGTACCAGTTGTCCACGTCGTAGAATTGATGGGCGTGTTCCAGAACCGCCTGCGCCATCGCCATGCTCGCCATCTCGGCCTCCGCTGTTCGACCGGCGGGCTCATCCCGCGATCGTGCGACCGGCCAGGACGGGGAGAGGGGCGGGCTCAGGGTCGGCGGCGCTGGAAACCGGCCTGCACGGCGCGAAGCAAAGGAAGGTCGGAGGGTCCCGCGCCGACGCCTCGCCACCGGCGAGGTCGCCTTGAGCCCGACCGGCCCCGTCCCAGGTTCGCCTGAGAGATCGCGTTCAGACCGCCCGGCCCACTTCGGAGGCCTCGGCCAGCACTCGGTGACGCTGCCGGTCACCACGCCCCCTAGCGGACTGTTGGCGAAAAAGGAGCGACGACCTTTCGGCCGCCGCCCCGTGGGATCAGGCTCGCGCCTTGACCGCATGGTGACGCAGACCCCGCTCAGCCGCCTTCTGCGCCAGGTTCAACGCCGGCCCGAACGGCTTGAGGTCTGACGCCCGGCTGGCGTTTATCGAATTGACCAGGGTGAGCACGCAGACCGGATCGAGCTCGAGCATCTCGTCATTGGCCCGAAACGGCGCCGCTCGGCCATGCCGATCAAAATCCGCCTTCGCCAGGACGAGCGTGATCCCCTTCTGGCGTGCCCACTTGATCGCGAGCTTCTCCGCGCCCTTGGCGCCCGAGGTGGCTAGCGCCATGTCCGGCCACTGCTCGCGGGCCCAGTTCAGGGCGTCGAAGATCCGCCCAGCGTCCTCGGCCGTGTCGGCCTGCGGAGCCGCCCGGAACGCCACCACGGTCGCGCCCGGATCGGTCGCCGCGTGCTTGCGGGCCCTCGCCGAGCGGAGCGCATCGCGCGCTTCGATCTGGGCCGCCGTGGTGCGGGACGCTTTCACCGACCCCTTCCAGGGGCTCCAGACCTCGCCCGTCGTCGTGGTGTAAGTGGCCGCGGCTGCATCGCGGACGATCTCCATGGCCAGGGTAGCGATATCGGAGGCGCGCGCCTTGCGGGTGGCGTCCTGGATCTCGGTGTCGAGCACTTCGGAGCCGTCGAAGTCCCGCACGAGACCGGAAAGCTGGTCCCGAACCTTGTCGGCGTCACGTTCGATTCGCTGGGCCGCGGAGTGGAAGGCGCCGATCAGGGCTTCGCAGATCAGGACATGGTGGTCCTCCAGCACCGTCTCGCCGACGACGTCCAGCAGCTCCGTCATGAGGCTGTGGCCGAGTTGGTGAAGCGCCGCCTCCGGCGGATGGCTGCGGGTGTCCTCCAGAAGGAGAGTCTGGGCCTCGTAGGCAGTCAGGCGATCGGTTGAGAGGGGAGGGGGAGAAAGCTGCATGGGAAAGTCCCTTCGGGGTTGGGGTGCGAGCCCGTCGGCTCGTGACCGCCCCGCGCCGACAGCCGGCGGGTGCTACAAGGGCTTTGAGCGCAGCGTCCCTTGTGGGGGACGACGGCTGGTGGCGAGGTCACTGGAGCCAAAGGGCCGTCCCGAGACCCCGC
>JBARAK010000473.1:0-5345 GCA_049791955.1 Caulobacteraceae bacterium | reverse complement strand
GGTCGGCTTCGCGCTGGGCGCGTTCGGCGGCGCGTTCCTCGGCCTTCTTGCCGGGCTTGGCCTTCTGCGGGTTGTTGCCGTGCTCCCACTTCACCAGGCCCTGGGTCGACAGGAAGCGCGCCACGCGGTCGGTGGGCTGTGCGCCCTTGGAGAGCCACTCCTGCACCCGCTCGAGCTTCAGGGTGAAGCGCTCGGGATGGTCCTTGGCCAGCAGCGGGTTGAACGTGCCAACCTTCTCGATGAAGCGGCCGTCGCGGGCGGAGTGGCTGTCCGCGATGACGATCGAGTAGTAGGGGCGCTTCTTGGCGCCGCCACGGGCGAGGCGGATCTTCAGCATTGCAGTCTCAGTCCTTCAGTCTGTCTGTCTATCGTCTTCAGGCTATTTCTTCTTGGCGCCCGGGAATCCGGGGAAGCCGCCGAGCCCGGGCATTCCGCCCCCCATTCCTGGGAATTGGCCCGGAAAACCGCCTTGTGAGGGCGGGGTTTCGTCTCCGGCCTCGGAAGGCTTGCCGCCTCCCAGGGCCTTGAGCATGTCCAGGTTCACGCCGCCGCCGGGGCCGCCGGCCAGCGGCGAGCCCTTCAGCGCGTTCATCATGCCGCCGGGAGGCGTGACGCCCCGGGGCATGCCCGGCATCGCCCCGCCGCCCATGCCGAGGGCGGAGGCCATGCGGGCCATGTTCTTCCCGCCGTCCTTGCTCATCATCTTGAAGGCGTCGGCCATCTGACGATGCTGCTTGAGCAGGCGGTTGATCTCGGACACGTCCACGCCCGCGCCCTTGGCGACGCGACGCTTGCGCGAGGCGTTCAACACGTCCGGCTTGCGCCGCTCGGCCTTGGTCATGGAGGAGATGATCGCCTCCTGACGCTTGAACACCTGATCGTTTATCCCCGACTCGGCGATCTGCTTCTTGACCTTCTGCACGCCGGGCAGCAGGCCCATGATGCCCTGCATGCCGCCCATCTTCTGCATCTGGCGGAGCTGTTCGGCGAGGTCGTCCAGGTCGAACACGCCCTTGGCCAGTTTCCTGGCCATCTTCTCGGCCTTGGCCTGATCGAATTCGGCGGCGGCCTTCTCGACCAGGGCCACCACGTCGCCGGAGCCGAGGATGCGGCCGGCCACGCGCTCGGCGTCGAACACCTCGATGGCGTCGAGTTTTTCGCCCGCGCCGAGGAACTTGATCGGCAGGCCGGTGACGTGGCGCATGGACAGCGCCGCACCGCCACGGCTGTCGCCGTCGGTGCGGGTGAGGACCAGGCCGGTGAGCGGCAGGCGCTCGTGGAACGCCTTGGCGGTGCGCACGGCGTCCTGGCCGGTCAGGGCGTCGGCGACCAGCAGAATCTCGTGCGGGGCGGCGATCTTGGCGATCTCCGCCGCCTCGGTCATCATCGACTCGTCCAGGGTCGTGCGGCCGGCGGTGTCGAGGATCAGGACGTCGAAGCCGCCGAGGCGGGCGGCCGACAGGGCGCGGCGGGCGATGTCCGGCGCCGACTGTCCGGCGAGGATGGGCAGGGTCTCGACCTCGACCTGGCGGCCCAGGGTCGCCAGTTGCTCCATGGCGGCGGGGCGGCGCGTGTCGAGCGAGGCCATCAGCACCCGCTTGCGTTCGAACTTCTGGATGCGGGCGGCGAGCTTTCCGGAGGTGGTGGTCTTACCGGAACCCTGCAGGCCGGCCATCATGATCACGGTCGGCGGCGTGGTGGCGAGGTTCAGCCCGACCGGTGCGCGGCCGCCCAGCATGTCCACCAGGCCGTCGTGGACGATCTTGACCACCTGCTCGGACGGCTTGACCGCGCGCAGGACGTCTTCGCCGGTGGCGAGTTCACGGGCCTTGGAGACGAAGTCCTTGACCACCGGCAGCGCCACGTCGGCGTCCAGCAGCGCCAGGCGGACTTCGCGCAGGGCTTCGTCGATGTCCTTGGCCGACAGCACGCCACGACCGGTCATCCGGTCGAAGACGGTTGTCAGCCTGTCGCCCAAACTCTCGAACATGCGCTCGTACCTCGTTTCTGCGCCACGCCCCGATCGCCCAAACGCGAACGACCCCCGTGGACGATAACGTCGACGGGGGGCCTCGCCGCCCTCGTCCGATCAGATAAGGATCGGGGTCGTGGCGGTGGAGGGCGCGATCAGGGATGGCGCCGAAGGGGTGGGCTTGTACGCGCGCGGAGAAGTCCGGTCAATGCGCGAGCGGACAGCCTTCAACCTTCGACCGCCCGACTGTAAAGGTGCCAGGTCGAATAGCCGAGGACGGGTAGGACCACCGCCAGGCCGATGAACAGCGGGATCGAGCCCAGCACCAGCAGGCCGGCCACGATCAGTCCCCAGGTCCCGAAGGCCACCGGATTGGCCGCCACCGCCCGAAGCGAGGTTTCCGCCGCGGTCAGGGGGCCGGCGCGGCGGTCGACCAGCATCGGGAAGGAGACGGCGCTCACCGCCAGGCTCGCGATCGCGAACACCAGCCCGATCAGGTTGCCGACCAGGATCATGGTCCAGCCTTCAGTCGTGTTGAACAGGCGAAGCCAGAAGTCGCCTGCCGTGGTGGGGGGCTCGATGCCGAGCGTCACGGTGTAGATGGCCCAGGCGCACAGCAGCCAGAGGCCGAACAGCGCCGCCGTGAACAGGGTCAGGATCGCGATGGAGGCGAACGGCGGGGTCTTCAGGACGTCCAGGGCGTGCTTCCAGCCGGTGTCCTCGCCGCGCTCGCGCCGTCGCGCCAGCTCGTAGAAGCCGGAGGCGAGGGGCGGCCCCATCAGGGTTATGCCGGCCACCAACGGGAAGGCCAGGGGCAGCATGTCGACCCGTTCGAAGGTGATCCCGCAGGCGAGCAGGCCGACGATCGGATAGATCACCCCCAGAAACAGCATCTCGCCGCGTTTGGCCCGGTAGTCGGCGAAACCCCTCTGCAATGCGATCTTCAGGTCTTCGAAACCGATCCGTCGCACGCCGACGAGGTGGGCTGGGGTGGGCGCGTGGACGATTGCATTCGCCGCCATGGTTTTCCTCCACGCGGCCGGAGCGCGACGGCCGCGCCGTCTTGTTTTTGGAGCGGGGCGGAAGCCGGCGGGGACCGGTCATGCGTCCCGAAGGCCGCGCCGTGACCCGGCCTTGCGGCATCATAGCACGCTCTTGGGCCAAAGACTGCGCCCTCGTGCGCTGCTTCCGCCTCCCGGACCCTACTGTCTCAGGCGGTCCCATCGCTCGAGTTCATGGGCGATGCAGCGATCGATCAGGGTGCGCCACACCGGCTCTGCTATGGCCTCGGACAGGCCGGCGTCGCGGGCGGTCGCCTTCACTTTGGACACCACGTCCTCGATGCGGGCGGCGTCGTAGACCTTGTCGCGATCCTGCTTGATGCGGGCGGCCGCCTCCATATAGCCCTGACGCACGGCGAGCAGGGCGACCAGCCGGCGGTCCAGGGCGTCCACGCCGGCGCGCACCTCCGCCATGTCCTGGCAGTTTTCGGGGGCTTTGGGCTCGGTGGGGGGCATGTGGAGCCTCCTGGCAAGGTGCGGCGTTGGCGGGCGACGGCGATCCGCTATAAGGCGTCGATGGTCAATCTGCTTCTGGTGTTCTTTGGCGGCGGCGCGGGGGCGATCTGCCGCTACCTCGCAGGGGTGGGCTACGGCCGCGCCTTCGGGCCCAAACAGCCCTATCTCGCTATTTTCGGAATAAATGTGCTTGGTGGCCTGCTGATGGGCGTGCTCGTGGGCTATCTCGCGCTACGCGGCGGGGAGGCCCAGGAGAAATGGCGGCTGCTGCTGGCGGTGGGGGTGCTTGGCGGCTTCACCACCTTCTCGTCCTTTTCGCTCGATACGGTACTGATGATCGAGCGTCGCGCTTTTGGCGCGGCGGCCGGCTATGTCGCCGGATCGGTGATACTGTCGATCCTGGCGGTGATGGTGGGCATGTTCGTGATGCGTAAGGCGCTCGCGTGAGTGGGGTGAAGGAAGTCCGGACCCTGACGGTCGGCGCGGCCGAGGATGGTGTACGCCTGGACCGCTGGTTCAAGCGGCGCTGGCCGCACCTGAACCATATCCAGATCAATAAACTGGTCCGTTCGGGCCAGATCCGCGTGGATGGCGGGCGGGCCAAGGTCGACACCCGCCTCGTCGCCGGGGTGCAGGTGCGCGTGCCCCCGCTGCCCGATGCGCCTTCGCCGGACGAGAAGCGCGGCGGCCTGTCGGACCGGGACATCGCCTACGCCCGTTCGCTGGTGCTGTACGAGGACGAGGAGGTGTTGGCCCTCAACAAGCCCTCGGGTTTGGCGGTCCAGGGGGGCACCAAGACCGTCAAGCACGTCGACCGTCTGCTGTCGGCCTGGGGCGAGGGTGTGGACCGGCCGCGGCTGGTCCACCGGCTGGACCGTGACACCTCCGGGGTGCTGCTCCTCGGCAAGAGCCCGGCGGCGGCGGCGCGGCTCGCCGGCGCCTTCGCCAAGCGGCGGGCTAGGAAGGTCTATTGGGCCATCGTCGCCGGCAATCCGAAGCCGCCTGAAGGCGTGATCGAACTTCATCTGGTCAAGAAGGGGGTGGGGGACCGCGAACTGGTGGTGCCGGCTGACCCCAAGGAGTTCGGAGCGGAGCCGGCGGAGACCGAATACGTCACCATCGCCCGCGCCGCGCATCGGGTCGCGTGGATGGCGCTACAGCCTTATACCGGCCGCACCCACCAGCTCCGCGCCCACATGAAGGCTATCGGCCACCCAATCCTCGGCGATCCGAAGTACAGCGACGAGAGCTCTGCGCCCCTGTCCGAAGGGCTCAAGCTACAGCTGCATGCACGCCGGCTGGAGCTGCCGCATCCTTCGCGCGGGCAATTGGTGCTCGAGGCGCCGCTGAGCGCCGAGATGAAGGCTGGTTTCGCCCGCTTCGGCTTCGACGAGCACGAGGCGGAGAATGATCCGTTTGCATCGCGGAGCGGAAAAGGGCGCAGGCGGTGAGCTTCCCTCCGCCCCAGCGCGCCGGATCGTCCGTGGGACCCGGTTCCGCGCTGGTTGGCGCTACCCTGCAGGCGGCTTTCGAGCGGCTGCGCCTGGGGCGGGTGCAGGAAGCCTACGCCATACTTGCGCCGCTGGCGCAGGCGCAGCCCCGCGTCCCGGACGCCCGCTATCTGCTGGGCCTGGCCCGCGAGAAGCTGGGTGATCTGGCCGGCGCGGCGGAAGACTACCGGGCGGCGGTCAGTCTCGATAAGCGAAAGCCGATCTACCACCTGGCGCTTGGCGACGTGCTGTTGCTCGTCGACGACCTGAAGCCGGCCGAGCGCAGCCTGCGGGCCGCCCTGGCGCTGGACCGGCGGTTCGCTCCGGCGGCGGTGTCGCTGGACAACCTGCTGGCGCAGGCCGGCC
>JBARAK010000472.1:0-5082 GCA_049791955.1 Caulobacteraceae bacterium | reverse complement strand
CCAGCAGGCAGACGCCCAGGCTGGTCCCGTCGCCGACCGCCGGTCCGAGCCGCGGCGACCAGTGGACCAGCTCCGGATTGTCGATCTCAGATGCGGTCTCGGCGTCGCTCATGAGCGGTCAACGGCGCCGCCCGGCCGGGGTTCCGCCGCCGCGACGGGGTGACGCGGAAGTCTGCTGGCGCTAAAGGAGCCGTTTGCGCAGCGCCGTCATGGCGCGCCTGTCCCGATCCAGACGCTCAGAAATCGACCCATGGCCGGCCACTCAAAGTTCAAGAACATCCAGCACCGCAAGGGCCGCCAGGACAAGATCCGGTCCAAGCTGTTCTCCAAGCTGTCGCGCGACATCACCCTGGCGGCCAAGACCGGCTTGCCAGACCCGACGGCCAACGCGCGCCTGCGCCTGGCCATCGCCGCCGCCAAGGCGGAGTCGATGCCCAAGGACAATATCGACCGGGCGATCAAGAAGGCGGTCGGCGGCGAGGCCGATACCTACGAGGAAATCCGCTACGAGGGCTTCGGCCCCGGTGGGGTCGGCCTGATCGTCGAGGTGCTGACCGACAACCGCAACCGCGCCGCCGCCAATGTGCGCGCGGTGTTCGGCAAGAACGGCGGGGCGCTGGGCGAGAGCAATTCGGTGGCCTTCATGTTCGACCGCAACGGCCGCATCCTCTACCCGGCCTCGGCCGGCAGCGAGGACGCCATCATGGAGGCCGCCATCGAGGCCGGCGCCCAGGATGTCGAGTCCGACGAGGAAGACGGCCACACCATCTACACCGCCTTCGAGGACCTCAATGGGGTGGTCGAGGCGCTGGAGGCCAAGCTCGGCACGCCCAAGTCGACCAGCATCGTCTGGCGGCCCAAGTCCCTCACCCCCGTCTCCGGCGACCAGGCCGCGACCCTGCTCAAGCTGATCGACGCGCTCGACGACGACGACGACGTCCAGATGGTCTTCTCCAACGAGGAGATCGACGAGGCCGAGCTCGAACGCCTGACCGCCTGATCCGTCCCTTCCGTCCTACCGCCCTCCGCTTTACCGATTGATCCTGACCATGACCGACGCCCTTCCCGACCGCCTCTGCGCCAACCCCAAGAGCCCCTACTACGACGCCGACCTGCTGGAACGCGGCGTGGGCGTGCGCTTCAAGGGCCAGGACAAGACCAACGTCGAGGAATATTGCGTCAGCGAGGGCTGGGTCCGGCTGACCGTCGGCACCACCCTGAACCGCAAGGGCGAGCCCATGACGGTGAAGCTGCAGGGCGAGGTCGAGCCCTACTTCCGGGCGCCCACGGAATGAAGCTTCGGCGTCGCTTCATGGGGGCGTCACACGGCTGAGATTGCCGAGCCGCGATAAGCCGGCTAGAGGGCGTCCAAATCATCCGCATACGCGTAGCCTGGAGGGGGACAAGCCATGACTGCGCTGCACCCCATGCTGGCCGTGCGCCGTCCCTGGCGCTTCGCCCCCAGCATCTGGGACCTGGCCATCTTCGCCCTGGTGATCGGGGGCTTCGTTCTGATCACGGTGGGCGGCCGCGAGACGCTGCAGCCGCTGGCCCACAGCCCGCAGATCAGCCTCGATCCGCGGGTGCTGCCGAACTACGCCCTGCGCACCACCCTGCGCATGGTGGCGGCGATGGCCTGCTCGCTGCTGTTCACCTTCGTCTACGGCGCCCTGGCGGTGAAGAGCCGGCGGGCGGAGATGGTGCTGATCCCGCTGCTGGATATCCTGCAGTCGGTTCCGGTCGTGGGCTTCCTGACCTTCACCGTGACGTTCTTCCTGGCGCTGTTCCCCGGCCAGGTGCTGGGGGCGGAGTTCGCGTCGATCTTCGCGATCTTCACCGCCCAGGCCTGGAACATGACCTTCAGCTTCTACCAGTCGCTGAAGACCATACCGCGCGACCTGAACGAGGTGTCCGACTCGCTGCGGCTCGGGGCCTGGCGGCGATTCTGGGTGCTCGAGGTGCCGTTCGCGGCCCCGGCGCTGATCTGGAACGCCATGATGTCGATGTCCGGCGCCTGGTTCTTCGTGGTGCTGTCGGAGGCGGTCACCGTCGGCAACGTCTCGATCGCCCTGCCGGGGATCGGTTCCTATGTCGCCCTGGCGATCCAGCACCAGAACATCGCCGCCATCGGCTGGGCGATCCTGGCCATGGGCCTGGTGATCCTGGCCTATGACCAGCTGCTGTTCCGGCCCCTGGTCGCCTGGTCGGAGAAATTCACCGTCGAGCTGTCCGCGGGCGCCGCGCCGCCGCCGCAGTCCTGGCTGCTGAACTTCATCCAGCGCGCCCAGCTCGCGCGGCGGGTGTGGATGCCCTTCGCCAACGTCGCGGGCATGGTCACCCGGGTCCACATCGGCGGCGTCCGTTCGCCCTCGCGCCGTCTCGCCCAGGCCTGGTCGAGCAAGAGCACCGATCTGATCTGGCTGGCCCTGCTGCTGCTCGGCGGGATCTACGCCGCCTGGCGCGTGACCCAGTACATCGGCGCCGAGGTGGGTCCGATGGAGGCCCTGGCGGTGGTCGGGCTGGGCTGCATCACCCTGGTGCGCGTGCTGGTGCTGATCGCGCTGGCCAGCCTGGTCTGGGTGCCGATCGGGGTCATGATCGGGCTGCGTCCCAAGGTGGCGGAGACGGTGCAGCCGATCGTCCAGTTCATGGCGGCGTTCCCGAACAACCTGTTCTTCCCGATCGCCGCGTTCCTGATCGTGCGCTTCCACCTGGCGCCGGACATCTGGCTGTCGCCGCTGATGATCCTGGGCACCCAGTGGTACATCCTGTTCAACGTCATCGCCGGGGCCTCGGCCTTCCCCAACGACCTGCGCGAGGCGGCGTCCAGCTTCGGGGTCAGGGGCTGGAGCTGGTGGCGCAAGGTGATGCTGCCGGGCGTGTTCCCCCACTTCGTCACCGGGGCGATCACCGCCAGCGGCGGGGCCTGGAACGCGTCGATCATCGCCGAGGTGGTGAGCTGGGGTAAGACCCACCTGGAGGCCCACGGCCTGGGCGCCTTCATCACCGACGCCGGCACCCGGGGCGACTTCCCCCGCGTGGTGCTGGGCGTGGCGGTGATGAGCGTGTTCGTGGTGCTGTTCAACCGCTTCCTGTGGCGGCCACTGTTCCTGTACGCTTCCCGCCGTCTCCGACTGGACTAGAGCGTGATAGCCGAAAGTGGGTGCCGGTTTCGGCGGCCATCACGCTCTATCCCCATAAGGAATCTTGAGCGTGATTGAAGCCAATCACGCTCATAGGAGCAGAGACATGGCCGACGCCACCCTCGCCGCCCGTCCCGGGGACGCTTCCGACACCCTGCTGCGGATCCAGCATGTCCGGCAGGCCTATCCCAAGGGCTCGGGCGCCGACCTGCTGGTGCTCGACGACATCAACCTCGACCTGCACTCCAACGAGATCCTGGGCCTGCTCGGCCGTTCGGGCTCGGGCAAGTCGAGCCTGCTGCGCATCATCGCCGGCCTCAACCGGCCGGTGTCGGGCGACGTGCGCTGGCGCGGCAAGCCGCTGACGGGGCCCAGCGAGGGCATCGCCATGGTGTTCCAGAGCTTCGCCCTGTTCCCCTGGTTGACCGTGCTGGAGAACGTGGAGATCGGGCTGGAGCCGCTGGGCGTGCCGGCCGCCGAGCGCCGCTCGCGCTCGATCGCCGCCATCGACCTGATCGGGCTGGACGGCTACGAGAGCGCCTATCCCAAGGAGCTGTCGGGCGGCATGCGCCAGCGGGTGGGCTTCGCCCGCGCCCTGGTGGTGCACCCCGAGCTGCTGCTGATGGACGAGCCGTTCTCGGCCCTGGACGTGCTGACCGCCGAGACCCTGCGCACCGATCTGGTCGAGCTGTGGCAGGAGAAGAAGCTGCCGCTGTCCTCGATCCTGCTGGTCACGCACAACATCGAGGAAGCGGTGCTGATGTGCGACCGCATCATCATCTTCGCCGCCAACCCGGGCCGCATCGCCCACGAGATCAAGGTCAACCTGCCCCACCCGCGCGACCGCGCCATGCCGGAGTTCCGCCAGCTGGTCGACGACATCTACGGGCGCATGACCAACCCGCTCGACCCCAAGTTCAAGGCCGAGCAGCCCACCCCGGAGGTCGCCGCCAGCGCGGGCGTGCGCATGGGGCTGGAGAGCATCTCCACCAACCTGCTGGCCGGCTTCATGGAGGCCCTGGCCTCGGCGCCCTTCAACGGCCGCGCCGACCTGCCCGAGCTGGGCGAAGACCTGCAGATGGAGATCGACGAGCTGTTCCCGATCGCGGAGTCGCTGCAGCTCCTGCGCTTCGCCGAGGTGGCCCACGGCGACATCCAGCTCACCGACTCCGGCCGCGAGTTCGTCGAGGGCGAGTCCGACGTCCGCAAGCTGCTGTTCGGCCAGCAGCTGATCGCCCACGTGCCGATCGTGGCCCTGATCCGGCGGGTGCTGGACGAACGCCCCAGCCACAAGGCGCCCTACCGCCGCTTCTCCGAGGAGCTGGAGGACGTGATGTCGGAGGAATATGCCGACGACACCCTGGACGCCGCCATCAACTGGGGCCGCTACGCCGAGCTGTTCGCCTACGACGAGCAGTCCCAGACCTTCAGCCTGGAAGACCCGGAATAACCTGATCCCCCTCTCCCCTTGCGGGAGAGGAAGGGGCCCATCGCTTGCGATGGGAAGGTGAGGGGTCGCGCTGCGCTGCCAACGATCCCCGAAACCCACCGCTCGTCGACCCCTCATCCTCCCCGCTGCGCGGGTCCCCTCCTTCTCCCGCAGGGGGAGAAGGCGCCCTCTCCATTGCAGCCCGCTCCCCGCCGGGCTAATCGCCGTTGATGACCTCCGTGGATACCGTCGAGCTCGCCCAGGCCCTCGTCCGCAAGCCCTCGGTGACGCCGGCCGACGCCGGGGCCATGGACCTGCTGCAGGCGGCGCTGGAGGGGCTGGGCTTCCGCTGCCGCCGGCTGCGCTTCGGCGAGATCGAGAACCTCTACGCCCGCCACGGCGAGGCCGCTCCCAACTTCTGCTTCGCCGGCCATACCGACGTGGTGCCGGTCGGCGACGCCGCCGCCTGGCGGGAGCAGCCGTTCGGGGCCGAAGTGATCGACGGAGTGC
>JBARAK010000471.1:0-21999 GCA_049791955.1 Caulobacteraceae bacterium | reverse complement strand
GCCTGGACCTGGCCAGCGGCCTGGCGTTCTACCTGTCCGCCCGGGTGAACGACGCGCAGATCGAGCGGGACAACGCCGCCACCCACAGCGTGCTCGCCAAGGCGCAGACCATCGACGGCCTGCTGATGCCCGCCGGCGCGCAGATGAGCTGGACCGACGCGACCCGCACCCATCTGTGGAAGGCCGACCTGCCCGGCCCCGCGCCCGTGCTCGGCGTCATGGTCAAGGACCAGATCGAGCGGCAGGATAGCGGGAACCTGATCGTCCAGCTCGCCCGCCCGCAGACGATCGACGGATGGCCATGCGGAACCGTCAATGTGCACCTGACCCCGGCTGGTCGGCTGGTCGGGTGTGACCTGGGAGAGGAGACCCGGTGGAAGGGCTGGCGGCTTCCGGCCGAAACCATTCTCGAACTTCCGTCGCCTGACATCGTCCGCCTGGCCTTCGCGACCGGCCAGCCCATCCTCGCGCCGCAGATCGGGCGCGACCTTCCGCAGACAGGCAGCATGAGCCTGAACCGGGACGGGTCGCTGGACACGGTCTATTTCGACTCCCGCCAGCCCTATCGCGTCCAGGGGGTGAGCCTGTGGAACACGGTGAGCTGGGCCTATGCGCCGGACAGCTTCGGCCAAGGCCGGCGCCGCAACCCGTTGACGGCGACCGGGGCCCTGGTCGGAACCGCGACCCGCGGCGGCAGGACCTATGCCGACGGGGAGAGGGTGGTGGTGCGGCTGGCCGATGGCGGCCTGAGCCTGGCGCCCTAAGTCTGGCGCCCTGAAGGTCTTCAACCGTAGAGTGAACGCGTGACGGCCGTTCGGACCCGCTTCGTCGCGCCCTGAGGAGGGCTTCATGTTCGCAATGTCGGCGCCGGGGCTGGTGCTGTTCGGCCTGTTCTTCAGCATCGTCGGCGTCATGGTCGGCATGGGCCCCTTCCTGGCGGCGGGCCTGCTGGTTCCGATCGGCCTGTTCGGCATGTTGCAGGAGTGGGCGCACGTGCGCTGGATCGGGCGCCTGCGCGACGACAGCATCCCGGTGCGGGCCAGGGTGACCGGCCGCCAGCTCGGCAACGTGAAGATCTGGGGGGTCACGCCGGTGCGGCTGCTGTGCGCCGGGGCGGCGCCGTCCACGGGCCGCGAGGTGGTCTACCGCAGCGACTGGTATCTGCGCCCCGCCGGCTGGATCGAGGAACTGCCGTCCAGCGTGATGGTGCTGATCGATCCCGCCCGCCCGGCCCGCTATCACGTGGACCTCAAGCCCTTCGGGGTGAAGGACAGCCGCATCGGCCTCAAATGGCTGCTGTTCCCCGCCGGGGTGATGGCGGTCGGCCTGATCCTGACGATCTCGACCCCGCTGGCGGTGGGGGAGGGGCCGCCCGGCCTGCGCCGGCCGCAGGCGAGCGGGACGGTGGTGGCGGACGGCCGGGTGGTCGGCCACTGGAGCCTGGCCGCCAACGCCTGCAGCTCCGGCCAGCCCAAGTCGTTCTACGGCGTCTCGATCTTCGACCGGGAGGCCCCCGACCAGCAACTCACCCTGATCCACGATCCGGTGGCGGGCGACGTCATCGACGCCGACATCCCGGGCCAGGACAAGGACGCCCGTTTCCTGCCCCGTGACTGTCCGGTGCTGAAGAGCGAGCTGCGGCGGATGGGCAGCGTGGTCAACCGGGTCGACAACCTGGAGGGGCGGCTGGACGCGGAGTGCAAGACCTTCGACGACCGCCTGAGCGTGCACGTGAAGTTCCAGCTCTGTCATTAATCGGCTGCGATTGACGGGCAGGATGCGACCCCTCACCTTGCCGTATAACCCCAGTGACCTGAGGAAATGATCATGACGTCCTTCCGCCCTGACGTGATGAGCGAAAGCGATATCCAAGATATCCGGCGGCTATTCATCTCCCAGGCGGCTGCAGAGACGGCGCATGATATCGACGCCATGGATGATATTATCCTCCGCGTAGATGAGGGCGCTCCGGATCCCGTGTCGTTCGTCGCCCGGGCCTATACCTTTTGGGGGCGGGATGCGGTGATGGAGCACTTCCGCAAGCAGTTCGGCGGCGTCTGGGCGATGGAGCCGGATCAGGCCGCGATCCGTATCATCCCGATAACGGCTGACGTCGCGCAGATATACGCGCCTTGCAAGATCACCATCGGCGCGCTGGGCCAACCCGCGAACACGCTGACCTTTCTGATCAACGAGATGGCGGTGCGGACCCGGCAAGGCTGGAAGATCTCGACGTTTGTCCCGGTTCCGGCCCAGTAAGCGCCAGGCCGGATCCCGGTCTCGCGCCTCAGCCGCCGGAGAGCTGCAGTTCTTCCAGATCGGCGATCATGCCGCGTCCGGTCGGCCGCCAGTCCAGCTTCTTGCGCGTCTGTTCGCTGGAGGCCGGGATGTCGTGTCCCGCGAACCTCGCCAGCCATCCGAAGTAGGCCTCGGCCTCGTCGTGGGCGATCGACCGGGCCGGCAGCTCCAGGCGACGGCTCAGGGTCTGCACGATATCGCGGAGCGGCACGCCTTCTTCCGCCACCGCGTGGTATTTCGCGCCCCGCTCCGCCTTTTCGAACGCCAGCCGGTAGAGGCGGGCTACGTCGCTGACGTGAGCCGCGGGCCAGCGCTGCTGTCCGTCCCCGATGTAGGCGAGGAAGCCCTTCTCGCGCGCGATCGCGACCAGGTAGGTGACCAGGCCCTGCCTGACGGTGTCGTGGACCTGGGGCAGGCGCATCACCGACACGTTCACCCCTTCCGCGGCGAAGGCTGCGGCCGTCTCTTCCGAGGCTGCGCGGGGGATCACGCTGGAGTCCATGATCGGGCCATCTTCCGTACTCGGATGATCGGGCGTGGCGATGGCCATCGCGGTCCCGGAGGTCACGATCAGCGGCCGGTCGGAGCCGGCCAGGGTCGAGCCGAGCGCGGTGACGACGCGCCGGTCGTCCTCGCAGTTCTGCACGAACCTGGAGAAATCGTGGTTGAAGGCCAGGTGGATGACGCCGTCCGAGCGGGCGGCGCCGGCCCTGAGGCTGTCCAGGTCCTCGATCGAGCCGCGATGGATCTCGGCGCCTGCCGCCGCCAGCGCCGGCGCCTTGTCGTCCGAACGGCAGAGGCCGAGCACCTCATGGCCCGCCCTAATCAGTTCCTTGACGACGGCCGAGCCGATGAAGCCCGTCGCGCCGGTGACAAATACTCTCATGACCAAGGTCTCCAGGTTCGTTGGAGACGAATGTCGGCCTATGGTGTATCCTGGTAAAGTAGTGACCTTATCATGGTATAATGGCTAACAGGATGAGCGAGCATGTCATCCACGAAAACCGTCTTGGGCACGAAAACCCTCTAGGGCGCGAAAACCCGCTCGGGACCTATCTGAAGGACCGGCGATCGAAGCTCGACCCGGCCGCCTTCGGTCTTCCCTCCGAGCGCAGGCGCACCTCCGGCCTGCGGCGCGAGGAGGTGGCGCAGCGGGCCAATATCAGTCCGACCTGGTACACTTGGCTCGAACAGGGCCGTGGCGGCTCGCCCTCCGCCGATGTGCTCGACCGGATCGCCCGCGCCCTGATGCTGACCGATGTCGAGCGCGAGCACCTGTTCCTGCTCGGTCTCGGCCGCCCGCCGGAGGTGCGCTACCGCAGGGACGAGGGGGTCACGCCACGGCTGCAGCGGGTGCTCGACGCGCTGGACCCGAGCCCCGCCCTGATCCGGACCGCGATATGGGACGTGGTCGCCTGGAACCGGGCGGCCACCGTGATGCTGATGGACTACAGCGCCGTGCCGCCCGAGCAGCGCAACATCCTGCGCATGATCTTCCTCGATCCGCGCGCCCGCGCCGCCCAGTACGACTGGGAAAGCGTGGCGCGCTTCGTAGTCGGCGCGTTCCGGGTGGATGCGGCGCGGGCGGGAGCCGCGGCGGAGGTGGCGCCGCTGATCGACGAACTCTGCCGGCTCAGCCCCGAGTTCAGGGCGATGTGGGGCGACAACGACGTCCACGCCCATGGCGAGGGCGTCAAGCATATCCGCCACCCGGTGCTGGGTCCGCTCGCCTTCGAATACTCGGCCTTCGCCGTCGATGGCCGGCCGGACCTCAGCATGGTGATCTATAATCCGACAGCCGCGGCCGATCTCGAAAGGATCAGGGTGCTGATCGAGGGGCTCAAGGCCGTGCCGGAATAATCTCGGCGGCTATTTCCCGCGGCTCGGCTCTTTCGCCCTTCGCCTTATCCGTGCGATGAAAAGCGGCCGGCGCGTTTCGCCCGGCGGGAGCAGACGCAGGCGCTGGTGAAGAGGGCTTCAGCCCCGCCGCGGCGCCGTTTCACAGCGAGGGGCTGACCGACGTGCCGAGCCGTTTCCGACTGATCGCTTTAGTTAGCGCTACCAGCGCTGTATTCGCAGTCCATACCCAGGCGCAGGCCCAGAAGCCGGCGCCCGCCGCCTCCACCCCGCCGCCGATGACGGTCGACAGCGCCTATCAGGAGAAGCCGCAGGACCCGATCCAGCGCATGCCGGGCGATGGCGCGGGCGCCTACAAGACCCACCGCTATCATGACCTGTTCGCCGAGCAGCTGGGCCATAGTCCCGCCGAGAGCCGGGCCAAGGTCGACAAGGCGTTCCAGCAGCTGTTCCACGGCGACGGCCAGGAACAGCGGGTCTATTTCGAGACCGGCGCCAACGCCAATGGGACGCTGGCCTATGTCACCGACTGGGCCAACAACGATGCGCGCACCGAGGGCATGAGCTACGGCATGATGATCGCCGTTCAGCTCAACAAGAAGCGCGAGTTCGACGCCCTGTGGAACTGGGCCAAGACCTACATGCTGGTCACCGACCCGAAGAACCCGTCGGTCGGCTACTTCGCCTGGTCGATGGACACCGATGGCGCGCCGCGTTCGGACAGCGCCGCCCCGGACGGCGAGGAATACTTCACCATGGCGCTCTACTTCGCCGCCAACCGCTGGGGCTCGGGCAAGGGCATCTACAACTACAAGGCCGAGGCCGACAAGGTCCTGCGCGGCATGCGCCACCATCCGGTGCTGAGCGGGACCTCGCCCTTCCGTATCCACCCCAGCGACCCGCCGTTCGTCTGGCCCGACGCGCCCTGGCCCAGCCTCAACAACCGGGCGATGCAGGCCCAGGCCGCCAAGGACGGCAAGCCCTGGCCGCCGTTCCACTTCAGCCGCGCGCCGCGCCAGGTGACGGTGGGGCCGATGGTGGACGAAGCCCACACCATGATCCGCTTCGTGCCCGAGGTGAACGCGGGGGGCACCGACGCCTCCTATCACCTGCCGGCCTTCTACGAGCTGTGGGCCCGCTGGGGTCCGGTTGAGGACCGCGCCTTCTGGGCCAAGGCCGCCGACGCCAGCCGCGACCTGTTCTCCAAGGTGACTGGACCGCAGACCGGCCTTTCGCCCGACCGCAGCCACTTCGACGGCTCGACCGTGCTGGCCCGCGACGGCCAGCCCGACCCGTTCGGCTATGACAGCTGGCGCACGGTCAGCAACTGGTCGGTGGACTACAGCTGGTGGGGCAAGGACCCGCGCGAGCAGGTGCTGAGCGATCGAATCCAGACGTTCCTCTATGGCCAGGGCGTCCACACCTTCCCCGATCGCTACACCCTGGACGGCAAGCCGCTGTCGACCCGGCATTCGACCGGCATGGTCGCCGCTACTGCGGTGGGCGGCTTCGCGGCCACGCCAGGGCAGGCCTCCAAGGCCTTCCTGCAGGAACTGTGGGACACGCCCACGCCCGCCGGCGAACAGCGCTATTTCGACGGCATGCTTTATCTGATGAGCATGATGCACTGCAGCGGGGAGTTCCGCATCATCGCGCCGCAAGCCGCCGGTAAGGGGTAGCGGAGGTCGTCAGGCCGGCGCAGGCGGCTCGATCGAACACGCGATCCTGGTCCTGCACGGGCGCGCCCATGCCCTGGTCGGCCACCGTCAGGACAAGCGCCTCGCCGGACCGGGTGGCGCCGACGTGGATCTGGCCGCCGTCCGGTGAATACTTCACCGCGTTGGAGATCAGGTTGCTGAGCGCCTGGCGCAGGTCGTTGCGCTTCACGCCGTCGATCTCGACGCTCATGTCGTTGGCGGCCAGCGAGCGCATCCGGGCGGCGAGGCTCAGGATCGGGCCGGTGATGTGGCGGCTGATGTAGCGGACCGCGCCCAGCAGGCTCACCCCCGCCACGGCGATGACGATGACGATGCGGGCGCTTTCATAGGTCGCCATCGCCCGGTTGTTGACCTGGGCGGCGTGCGCCACGGTGCTGGCCGTCAGCATGCCCAGCGCGTCGCTGGCCGCGCTGTAGGCCCGCCATGAGCCGTCCATGTCTTCGCCCGCATCGGACCGCGACAGCGCCAGCACGCGCTCGCGCACCCCCTGGTAGGTCCGCAACGCCGTGGCGAACCGCCGACTGCCCCCATTCGGCCGGCTCGTGAGGCAGCCTGCCGTATTCGTGGTCGGACTATTGGATCGAACGGTTCAGCTCGGCGATCTGCCGGTCGACGTCAGCTTGCTGCGCCGGGCTGCGGGCCAGCAGGCGGCTGGCCTCCGCGGCGCGGGCGTCGGAGGTGTAGTTGTTGAGGTCGCCAAGCACCCGCGTGCTCTGCAGCCAGCGGTCGCGGATATCGGTGGAGACCCGGTCCACGGCGCCCAGCTCATGCAGCGCGAACGCGCCCAGCAGCAGCACCAGGGCCAGGAACAGCCCGAACACCCGGATGCGGTCGCCACCGCCGTCGCCGCCAACCTGATCGAATTGTAGGGCGGCGCCTCGCGGGGGAACGGCTTCAACTTCTAACGTAGTCCGTATACGCCCAGCCATCGGCTAAAGGCCCGGGTCGCGCTATAGCGCATTCCAATGTTTGGAATGGGGGCGGGGATCGTATGGCGGAAAGTGAAACGATCACCTTCGGTCCCTATGCCCTGAACGCGACCGAACGCCTGCTGTGCCTGGATGGCGAGCCCGCCCCCATCGGCAGCCGCTCGCTCGACATCCTGATCGCCCTGGTCGAGCGCGCCGGCGAGGTGGTGTCCCAGCGGGAGCTGATGGCCCAGGCGTGGCCGGGCCTCATCGTCGAGGACGGCAATCTGCGGGTGATGGTCTCGGGCCTGCGCAAGGCGCTTGGCGAGGGCCGGGACGGGGCCCGCTACATCGTCACCGTCCCCGGCCGCGGCTATTGTTTCGTGGCCGCCGTCGAGCGGGGCATGGGCCCGTCTCCGGCCCCGTCCGCCGCGCCCGGTTTGCAGGCGCTGGCGCCCACATTCCCCACCAACCTGCCCGCGCCGCTGCGGCGCATGGTCGGGCGGGCCGAGGCGGTGGCCCAGCTCTGCGAGCAGTTGGCCCAGCAACGCTTCGTCACCATCGTCGGACCCGGCGGGATGGGGAAGACCACCGTGGCGATCGCGGTCGCCCACAGCTGTCTGGAGGTGTTCGAGGGGGCGGTCTATTTCGTCGACTTCGGAACCTTGACCAATCCGTTGCTGGTGGCCGCCACGGTCGCGTCCACCCTCGGGGTCGCGATCCAGGCGGACGATCCGCTTCCCAGCCTGCTCTCGTGGCTGGCGGAGCGCTCCGTCCTCATTGTTTTCGACAGCTGCGAACACCTGGTGGATGCGGTGGCCCGCCTCGCCGAGCGGCTGTTCGTCGACGCGCCGCTTGTGAGCCTGCTGGCCACCAGCCGCGAGGCGCTGCGGGTCGAAGGCGAGCAGGTCCACCTGCTGGCCCCGCTCGCCGCCCCGGCCGGGACCGAGCTGACGGCGGCCAATGCGATGGCTTCGCCCGCTGTCCAGCTGTTCATGGAGCGCGCGTTCGCGAGCGGCAAGCTGAGCGACCTCAAGGACGAGGAAGCGACCGTGGTGACCGAGATCTGCCATCGCCTCGATGGCCTGCCGCTGGCGCTCGAACTCGCTGGCAGCCGGGTCGGGGCCTATGGGGTGCACGGCACGGCCGACCTGCTGAACAGCCGTTTCCGGCTGCTCTGGGAGGGGCGCCGCAGCGCATTGCCCCGCCACCAGACCCTGCAGGCCATGCTCGACTGGAGCTACAACCTGCTGTCGGAACGGGAACGGCTGGTGTTCAGCCGCCTGTCGGTGTTCGTGGGACCGTTCGAGCTGGACGCCGCCCACGCGGTGGCGTCGGACGATCGGCTGTCGGACCTGGAGGTCTCCGGCGCCATCTCCAGCCTGATCGACAAATCGCTGCTGGCGTCCTCGGTGGTCGGCGGCGTCACCCAGCTTCGCCTGCTCGACACCACCCGCAGCTATGCAGCGGACAAGCTCGCCCTTCTCAACGAAGCGGAGAGCCTGCGGGGGAAGCACGCCCGCTACTATGCCGAGGCCCTGCAGACACCCCACGCGCACGACGGCGTGCGGGCCGATGCGGCGGGCAAGGCCCGGTTCGCCCAGCAGGCGGGCAACATCCGCGCTGCGCTCACCTGGGCCTTCTCGCCCCAGGGAGACGACACGGTCGGCTGCGAGCTGGCGGCGCGGGCGTCCACGCTGCTGCTCGGCTCATCCCTGCTCACCGAATGCCGGCATTGGTGCGAACTGGCGTTGAAGACCGGGCCGGCCGACAGCACGCTGCAGCTTGAGCTGCAGGAGAGCCTGGCCGTGTCCGCCATGTTCACGCGCGGCAACTCGCCGGAGATCCTGAGCGCCATCGAACAGGCGCTCCAGCTCGCGGACCGGCTGGGCGAACGCCAGCATCAGCTCAACCTGCTCGCCGGCCTGCACATCTTCATGACCCGGATCGGCGATTTCGGTGGGGCGCTGGACGTGGCCCAGCGCAGCGTCAAGGTCGCCAACGAGACCGGAGAGCCGGCGGCCCGGGTGATGGCCGAGTTCATGCTTGGGACCGCCTATCACCTGGCGGGCGACCAGAGTGGGGCGCTGCGCCATTGCGAACAGGGCCTGGCGCTTTCGACCCCGCTGGGATCGGCCGGCCTCGACTTCTTCAGATTCGACCATCGCATCCGGGCCCTGGTGGTGCTGGCCCGCGTGAGATGGCTTTGCGGGCGGCCCGACCGGGCCCTGCTGGTCGCCCGGCAGGTCATCGAGGAAGCCAGGCGGAGAAACGATCCGATCGATCGCTCGATCGCCATGATCTATGCGACCACGGTCCTGATCTGGCGCGGCGACGCGGATGAGGCCGCCGAGAACCTCGCGGCCCTGATCCGGCACGCGAAGAAGCATTCCCTGGGCCCTTACGCCGCGGTGGGGTTGGCGATGACGGGCGAGCTGGCCATCTCACAGGGCGACTTCGCCACGGGCGTGGCCGCGCTGCGCGAAGCCCTCGAAACGCTGCACGTCGAACAGCATCACGTGCTGACGACGACCTTCCATCGCGCCCTGGCCGAAGGTCTGGCCGGCTGCGGAGAGGTCGACGAGGCCGATACGGTCATCTCCACGGCCCTGGCCAGGGTCGAGGCCGAGGGCGACACCTTCGACCTGCCCGAGCTGCTGAGGACGCGGGCCGAGGTCGGGCTTGCAGCGGGGCGCATCGATGCGGCCGAGGCGGAAGCGCTGCTGTGGAAGGCCATACGGCTGGCCGAAAGCCAGGAAGCCCACGGCCTGCACCTCAGGGCGGCGGGCAGCCTCGCCCAGCTATGGGCCGACCGGGGCCGGTTCGGCGAGGCGCATGCGCTGCTCCTGCCGGTGTACGAGCGGTTTTCCGAGGGGCTCGATACCGCTGACCTTGGCGTGGCCGGCCGGCGCCTGGCGGCGTGGAAGGCGGGCCGCGCGCCCGATGCGCGGGCAGGCGGAAACCTCTAAGCCGCCTTCGCCGCTTTTCGAAGTTTAGCAACTCCTAACGTGCGCCGCCGCGCACGCGCGCTCACCCTGCGTACCTGGGGGCCTGCCGCTCCCAAGGTGCATGGAAGAGACTGCCTTGTCGAAGTCCCCCGACTTTGAACCGCTCCCGCCGTTCGTCGACGCCTATTTCCGCGCGACCAACGCCGGCGACCTTGTGGGGTTGGTCGCGACCTTCGAGCAGGATGCGCTGGTGAACGACCAGCTCCGCGACATCTGGGGGGTGAGCGCCATCACCGACTGGGCGCGCCAGGACATCGTCGGCCTGGGCTTGCGGCTGAAGCCGGTGAGCTGGCTGGTCCACTACGACGCCATCATCGTCACCGCCCATGCCGAGGGACCTTTCGACCGCCGCGGCCTGCCCGATCCCCTGGTCCTGAGCCTGCATTTCTCGGGGCGCGACGGAAAGATCGACCGCCTCATCATCCTTCAGAACGTTACGTGAAACTGACGAATTCCGGCTTTCGACCGCAAGGCTTCGGCTGCTTCAAGTTCTAACGCCGTCTTCCTACGCCTAACGAAGCGACCGTCCCCTGCTCGGACATATTCCCCCTCGGGGCCGGCCCACCCGGCATGCAGGAGGCTGCGTCGTGATCGATCCCACCCAGACGGAAGCTGGTCTCACCGCCAGCATGGCGCTTGCCGGTTCCGAAGACCGGGGGGAGGAGGAGCTGCTGCGGCACGAGACCCACCATCGGCTGCAGAACACCTTCGCCATCATGTACGCGACCTTGCAGCGGGAGCTGAGGACCCCGGCGCCATGCGTGCGCACCACGCTCGAACGATCGGCGCGGATGGTCCTGGCCCATAGCGATCTCCACCGCTGCCTGGTGGTGGGCGCGCGGGGCGGACGCCTGGCGGTGGGCGACTACATCTCCGAGCTTTGCCACAGCCTGTCGCGTGCGGTGCTGGAGCCGTCGGGGATCCGGTGCGAGGTCTCGGTGGCCGAGGGCCAGATGGAAGCCTACCGCTGCGAACGCCTTGGGCTGATCATCTGCGAGCTGGTGCTGAACGCCGCCAAGCATGCCTTTCCGATCGCTTTCGGAGGGATGGTCGAAGTCGAGCTCGCGCCGCACCAGGGCGGCTGGCGCTGCGTGGTCCGCGACAACGGCATAGGACGCATTCCCTCGTCCGCGAGGGGCGTGGGGAGCCAGCTGGTCCATCGCCTGGTCGAGCGCCTGGGAGGGGACGTGCTCGAGCGGGCGTCGCACCGGGGCACGTCGATCACCATCCTCCTGCCCGAGATGAGCGATACAGCGGGGGAGGGACGGCTATGAGGGCCGGGCTCCTCGCGCCCGACCCAGGCCGGGCTTTGGACCCGCCCGAAGCCGTCAGCGCCGACCGTCCCCGCGTCATCCGCACGTACCCGGGATCGCGCGGCGACTGGCGATCGCTGATGGTCGGGGCCCAGCGCGGCGAGGCGGCGCCTTACCGGCGGCTGCTCGGCCTGATCCGGCCCTGGCTGATCGGGTATTTCTCGCGGCGGCTGCCGTCGGCCATGGTGGAGGATGCGGTGCAGGAGACGCTGATCACCATCCACCACAAGCGCCACACCTACGATGCGGGCCGGCCGCTCGAAGCGTGGCTGGTCGGCATCGCCCACTACAAATGGGTCGATCAGATCCGCGCCATGAAGCCGGCCGGCTTCAATGAACCCGACGAGAGCCTGGCGGTGGAGGAGCACCATTCGGCGGTCGTCAGCGCGACCATCCTGAAGCGGCTGCTCGCCGGGCTGAAGCCGGCCCAGAGCCAGGCGATCCGGCTGGTGAAGATCGAGGGCTTCTCCATCCGGGAAGCGGCGATCCGGTCGGGACAGTCGAGCGCTCTGGTGAAGGTCAACGTCCATCGGGGGATCGCGAAGATGGTCGGCGCTTTGACGCGGGCGGCGCCGTAGCGGACGCGGTTTCATCCCTCGTCAGAGGGATCGGATTTCAGTTTCTAACGCACCCTGGTGACGTCTAACTCTGTCCGCGCGCCAGCTTCGGCAGGGTGTCGGCATGGCGCGGGACCGAACACATTCCCCGTTTCCATACGCCCACCCGATCGCCCTGATCCGCGCCCGATCCCATTCGCCAGGAGAACCGAGATGAGCAACGCGAACCGCCCCTTCACGACCGCGGCCGGCGTTCCGGTCGCCGACAACACCAACATCCTGACCGTGGGGCCACGCGGGCCGGCCCTGCTGCAGGACGTCTGGCTGATCGAGAAGCTGGCCCACTTCGATCGCGAGGTGATCCCGGAGCGGCGGATGCACGCCAAGGGCTGGGGCGCCTACGGAACCTTCACCGTCACCCATGACATCAGCCGCCACACCCGCGCGAAGATCTTTTCGGAAATCGGCAAGAAGACCGACCTGTTCCTGCGCTTCTCGTCGGTGGCGGGCGAGCGGGGCGCGGCGGACGCCGAGCGGGACATCCGCGGCTTCGCCATCAAGTTCTATACCGAGGAAGGCAACTGGGACCTGGTCGGCAACAACACCCCAGTGTTCTTCTTCCGCGATCCGCTGCGCTTCCCCGACCTCAACCACGCCATCAAGCGCGATCCGCGCACCGGCCTGCGCAGCGCCGACAACAACTGGGACTTCTGGACGCTGCTGCCCGAGGCGCTGCACCAGGTGACGATCGTGATGTCGGAGCGTGGCCTCCCCAAGAGCTTCCGCCACATGCACGGGTTCGGGAGCCACACCTATTCGATGATCAACGCCGCCAACGAGCGCGTGTGGGTCAAGTTCCACTTCCGCACCCAGCAGGGGATCGAGAACCTGACCGACGCGGAAGCGGCCGCCATCGTCGCCGGGGACCGAGAGAGCCACGGCCGCGACCTGCTGGACGCGATCGAGAAGGGCGACTTCCCCAGGTGGAAGATGTTCATCCAGGTCATGACCGAGGCGCAGGCCAAGGGGCGCAAGCACAACCCGTTCGACCTCACCAAGGTCTGGCCGAAAGGCGACTATCCGCTGATCGAGGTCGGCGAGATGGAGCTGAACCGCTATCCCGACAACTACTTCGCCGAGGTCGAGCAGGCCGCCTTCTCACCCGCGAACGTCGTGCCCGGCATCGGTTTCTCTCCGGACAAGATGCTGCAGGCGCGGCTGTTCTCCTATGCCGACGCGCAGCGCTACCGTCTCGGCGTCAACTTCAACCACGTCCCCGTCAATGCGCCGCGCTGCCCGTTCCATTCCTATCACCGCGACGGGGCGATGCGGACGGACGGGAACCTTGGCGGAACCAGGAGCTACCACCCGAACAGCGAGGGGCTCTGGGCGGACCAGCCTGATTTCGCCGAGCCGCCGATGCCGATCGAGGGCGACGCGGCGCACTGGGACCACCGGGTCGACGACGACCATTGGGAGCAGCCGGGCGATCTGTTCCGCATGATGTCGGGCGAACAACGGCAAGCGCTGTTCGACAACACCGCGCGCGCCATGGGCGACGCGGCCCTGCACATCAAGCAGCGCCATGTCGCCAACTGCACCCGCGCCGATCCGGCCTATGGCGCGGGCGTGGCCTCAGCCCTGGGCCTCACTTCCGTCGCGAAATGACCTTCGGACGGGTCGGGGGTCCAGCGTGGGGATCTTCGGCCCGGACGTCGGGAACCGGCGTGCGGCCCCTGGGAAGCGGGCCGGGACGTGGCCCGAATACGCTAGGCCGGCTCTAAGTCATATAGTTAGAGCGTGATGGCCGCCGAGCCGAAGGCCAGCGAAGCTAAACCGGCTTCCACCTTCGGCTATCACGCTCTCTAAAGGTCCCAGTCGCTCGCCTGCGGGTCTCCCTCGGCCAGGATGACGTACAGCTCCGACTCCAGCACCCACTGGCCGACCGATTTGCACCAGACCGCGAAGTAGCGGCCTGAGGTCCGCTGCGACGTGGACGTCTGCTTCCAGCTTCCGATCCAGTCGCCGGTCTCCGCCGCCCGTTCGCCCCGGTGATCCAGGCTCACGCTGGAGGTCGTGCGCACATAGGCGAGGAACTCCGGATCGCGGAAGTGGTTGGCGAACGCCTCCACCACCTCTTCGGCGCCCACCAGCAGGGTCCCGTCGCCGGTGATCAGCTTCACCTTGGAATGCAGGAAGGGCTTCAGCCGCGGCGCGTCGTGGCTGGCGATGATCTTGTTGGTCAGCCGGCGGCGGGCGCGGATGGCGTCTTCGGGCGTGGTCATCATGGAGCCTTTCCACCTAGAGCCTTTCCCGTTCAAATGGAATCATTCGAACGGGATAAAAATGCTATAAATCATACAGTTAGAGCGTGATGGCCGCCGAAGCCGGCTTCCACCTTCGGCTATCACGCTCTAGCTGGGCCGTTGAGCAATAAGATGCGCACCGAGGGGGCAGGCAGATGATCAGGAACTTCAGCGACCACGCGGCCAACGAGCGGACGTTCCTGGCCTGGGTGCGGACGGCTATCGCGGTGATGGCGTTCGGCTTCCTGGTCGAGAAGTTCAACCTGTTCCTGCAGTTCGCGCGGCTGTCGTCCGCCACCTCGCGCCTGCCGACGGGCGGCTCCCATCTCGGCGAGATCGCCGGGCTGGGACTGATGGCCATGGGGCTCGCCATCGTGGTCCTGGCGGCGCTGCGATTCCTGAAGACCGCCAGGGAAATCGACCAGCCGGAAGAGCATGCCGGCCTCGGCGCCCGGTTCGACCTTGTCCTGGCGGGCCTGCTGTTCCTGCTGGGCTGCGCCTTGACCGCCTATCTGATGTCCAACCTGTTCAGCGCGCGTTGAAGCCGTAGGGGCGCCAGGGCCAGGGTCAGGGTCAGGGTCAGGGTCAGGGCGAGGGGAGGGCTGGCTATCGGCGGCGCGATGTGGCCTTTGCGGGCATGGCCCGTGAAACCGTCCACATCCTCCAGACCTATGTCGCCGGCCGTGGCAAGGGGCTGAAGGCCGAACCCCAGGTGGGCTGCAAGACCGCCGAGGAAGCCCGCCGCAAGGCCGAGCGCCTTGCGCCTCTGCGGCTGGGCGTCGTCGCCTTCTCGGCTACCGCCGACGTCGATATGGGCGACTACGATGACAACCCGGTGATCCTGTTCAAGTCCGGCCAACTGCCGCCGCCGTGGAACGAGGACTAGGGGCCCTTACTGCGTCATCCGCCACGGGGATCGGTCCGTCCAGCGCTTGAGCGCGGCGGTGGCCCAGGCCGTGGTCTTGTCCGCATGGCAGATGTTGCAGGCGTTGGGGACGTGCAGCTTTTCCGACTCGGCCGGCGTGACAAAGCGGAAGGTGTGGCTGGCGACGTTCACATTGCCGACGGTCTGTTCGATCAGGGGCATGTGGCAGGCCACGCACTGGCTGCCGGGGCTGCCGGGCCGGTGGTGGGTATGCGCCTCGATAGTGGCGTCGTGGGGCCCGTTCTGGGTGTTGGGATCGTGGCAGGACAGGCAGATCTGGTCGACCGGCTTGCGCAGCATGGCCGGATTGCCCGTCCCGTGCGGGTCGTGGCAACTGAAGCAGGTGACGCCGCGCGCATACATCAGGCTCTGGACGAAGTCGTTGCCCTGCATGCGGTTCTTGTGGGCCGTGCCGTCGGGGAAGTGGGTGAAGGTCAGCTCGCCGAGCTTGTGGTCCTCAAGTTTCCAGTAGTCCGACAGCTTCAGGCCGGCGTGATAGCCGACGGGCCAGTCGTAGTATTTGCCCCCGATGGGGCCGTTCAGGGGCTGGCCCTGGGAATGGCACTGGATGCAGGTGTCGTTGGCCTGGACGTAGTTCTGTCGCGCCGGGTTGAGGATGTTGGCGCGGGTCGGATTGGCCGCATGCGCGCTGCCGGCGCCATGGCACATCTCGCACCCGACGTTCCACTCGGCGACGGCCTTGGTGGCGATATCGTAGTTGACCGAATGGCAGCCGTCGCAGAGGGGCCCGGTCGGACGTTTCGAGTTGTCGCCGGGATCGGGATAGAATTTCGCCCACCAGTCCGCGTTGTCCGGGACATGATAGGCAAGCCACTTCTTGTTGGTGATGTCCCATTGAGCCGGGAGCGGGAAGAAGTCGTTTCCGACTTTCTTGAAATAGCGCTGTTTCCAGTGGCTTCCGTAGACCAGCGCGATGTCCTTGGGCGTGAACTTGACCAGCGGGTTGGCCTTGGTGAAATCCGGGATGATGGCGTCCGGGTGCACCTTGGGGTCGCGCACCACGTTGGCCATCCGGGTCTTGCTCCAGCGGGCGTAGATTTCCTGGTGGCAGGACTGGCAGGTCGCGGAGCCGACGTAATGGGCGTTCCGGACCGCCGCTTCCTGCTGGGGCGCGATGGGCTCGGCGGCCGGCTGGGCGACCAGGGGCAGGTTGCGGAGGTAGGCGACGAGGCGCCAGACCTGATCGTCCGGCAGGTTCCACGCCGGCATGGCCGTGTTCCGGATGCCGTTGCGGATATGGTAGAAAATCTCGCCGTCGGTCATCGAGGGGATCACGGCGTGCAGCATCGGCGGGCGGGGGAATTCGCCGGCGCCCAGCTCGGTCTTTCCGCCGCCGTCGTAGGCGTGGCACGACTCGCACTTCTGCACGAACAGATCGTGGCCGCCCGCGACCGCTGCAGGATCGGGATGCGGCCCCAGCGGATTGATCTTGGCTTTCGCGGCGGCCGGAACGCTGTGATGGAGCAGCCAGGTCGCGGCCGCGACCTCCACGCCTGAGGGCTCCTGACGCGCTACCGACAGTCCCGGCAGGATCAGCTGGGAGCCGACGGCGGTCAGGACCAGGGCCAGCAAGGCCGCGACGGCGGCGATGGCCCACCAGCGCTGTTTCGGGGCGAGGTATCGCTTGAAGGTCATCGGACAACGCTCCGCAGCCCGCTTGCGCGGGTAGGAGCGGGTCTTGGATGGCCAAGCCATCTGAACGGGCGACCCGCGTCAGCCCGAAGCGTCTTCCTACCAAGGGCGATGGGTGGACGCCAGGGGGCGTCAGCGTGCAGCGCACATCCGTAAGTTGTTGTTACTGATGGCGAAATTCGCGCTGCGTCTCGTCAGCGCTGCGCTTCCCGGCTCGCGAACATCCAGCGGCTCAGCACCAGTCCGCAGAAGAACACTGACCAGATCAGGGTGGACGCCAGGTGACCGTGACGCGCGTTGTCGGGCAGGAACAGGGCCATGGCCAGCAACCCCGTGGCGCCCAGGCCAATGACCCAACGCGCATTGCCGAGGCCAAAGCTGCTGCGAGGCGTCTTGACGGCGGCGATCACACCAGAGGCGGCCATGAGCAGCAGAACGACTTGTAGCGACGTGTAGAGCATGGCTACCTGGGAGGCTGGCACAGGATCGCAACTATACCGGGCGCCTAGCCGCCACAAGCGCTGATCAACTCATGCTGCGCGCGACACGCCGCCCTCGTCGGAAAACAAGTGAAGCGCTGCGTGTTGCAGCAGCATGATCGTCTTGCCGTCCCTGATTTCCCCTGAGGCGATCTTGGCCATGGCCGTGTCGATGTCGAGTTCCAGGACCTCGATGTCCTCGCCCTCGTCGGCGTGACCGCCGCCGTCTGAGACCTTGTTCGCGGGAGTGTAGCGGCCGCTGAAGAAGTAGAGCTTCTCGGTCACTGATCCCGGGCTCATGAAGGCCTCGAAGATCGGCTCCACGTCATGGACCCGATAGCCCGTCTCCTCCTCCGCCTCCGCGCGAATGCGTTCGGCCGGCTGGGCCTGGTCCAGCAGGCCCGCGGGCGCTTCGATCAGCAGATCATCGGCGCCGTTCACGAAGGCCGGGAAGCGGAACTGGCGGACCAGCACCACGGTCCGCCGCGCCGGATCGTAGAGCAGGATCACCGCGCCATTGCCCCGGTCGTAGGTCTCGCGCGTCTGGGTCTGCCAGCCGCCGTCGCTGCGCCGGAACTGGAAGGTGGTCTTCTTCAGCACGTACCAGTCGTCTGAAAGGGTCTGCACCGACTGGATCCGCACGCGATCTGAAAGGCTCATTGGTCCCTCGCATCGCCGTCAGGAGCGTGCAATAACGTGCAGAGTCAATGATTATCGTGCAGGCGAGCCGATGCTGACCCGCGAACGCAAGCTCCATATCCAGGCGGTCCTGCAGCGTGACGGGCGCGTGGTCGCCAAGTCGCTCAGCGAGGAACTCGGCTTGTCCGAGGACACCATCCGCCGTGATCTGCGTGAACTGGCGGGCGCAGGCCTGCTCCAGCGGGTGCATGGCGGCGCGCTTCCGGCCTCGCCGGCCATGGGCGATTTCGCCGCCCGCCAGCAGGTTGCCTCGAACGGCAAGGCGCGCGTCGGGCGCGCTGCGGCGGCGATGGTGCAGCCGGGGCAGGTGGTGTTCGTGGACGGCGGCACGACGGCGGTGCAACTCGCCCGGCACCTGCCGACGAGCCTGCGGGCCACGGTGGTCACGCACAGTCCCAGCGTGGCGGTGGAACTGGTCAGCCATTCCGAGATCGAGGTCGAGCTGATCGGCGGTCGGCTGTTCAAGCACTCCCTGGTCGCTATCGGCGCCTCGGCGATGGAGGCCATACTGCGCGTCAGGGCGGACGTTTTTTTCATGGGGGTGACCGGCGTCCATGCCGAGGCGGGCCTGACCACGGGCGACGCCGAGGAGGCGGCGGTGAAGCGGTCGATCAGCCGTCAGTGCGGAGAGACCGTGGTGCTCGCTTCCCATGAAAAGCTGGGGGCCGCGTCACCCTTCAGGGTGTTGGCCTTGCAGCAGGTCGATGCGCTGGTGATCGACGGTGATCCGCCGGTTGGACTTTCGGAAGCGCTGAACGAAGCCGGTGTTTCCGTGATCGAGGTCATGGGCGGCTGACCGCTAAGACGTCGGTCCAAGGGCTTGGACGATACGGCGTGCGCCACATCATCCAAGCGGCGCGGACCGATCCGCGGCAAGCTCCGGATCGGCTTCGGAGGACCTGACGTGAGCGAGACGATGCGCGTCCATACGCCGGACGGCGATTTCAGCGCCTATGTGGCGCGGCCCGCCGTGCGGCCCGCCGTGCGGCCGGCCCCGGCGGTGGTGGTGCTGCACGAGGTGTTCGGGGTCAATGCGGACCTGCGCCTGACCTGCGACGAGCTTGCGGACAAGGGGTTCCTGGCGGTCTCCCCAGACCTGTTCTGGCGGCAGGAGCCTGGCGTCGACCTCAACGCCTGGACCGATGCGGAGTGGCGCAAGGGCCTGGCGCTCTACACCGCCTATGACCGCGACGTGGGCGTCGGCGACGTGATGGCCACGGTGGAGGCCGCGCGCCATCTCGACGGCGCGTCGGGCAAGGTCGCGGTGATGGGCTTCTGCCTGGGCGGGCTGATGGCCTTCCTGACCTCCGCGCGCGGCTCGGTGGACGCCGCGGTGGCCTATCACGGCGGCGACACGGAGAAGTACCTCGGCGAGGCGGGGGCGATCACCGCGCCCATGCTGATGCACCTGGCCGAGGAGGACGAGTTCATCTCCAAATCCGCCCAGGCCGAGATCAAGGCCGCGCTGGCCGGCAAGGCCAACGTCGAGATCTACAGCTATCCGGGCTGCAACCACGCCTTCGCCCGGCACACCGGCCTGCACTACGACGCGGCTGCGGCGGCCCTGGCCAACGGGCGGACCTGGGCCTTCCTGGGCGACCGCCTGGCGTGAGGGCGCCCGGAACCTTGCCGGGTCAGGGCGCCAGGTAGATCGGGTTGCCGATCAGGGCCGGATGGCCGCCGAGCAGGACGTCGGCGCGGATCCAGTGGGGCTTGCCGTCGCCGGTGACCTGCAGGGTCTTCACTGCGTCGTCGCCGCTGATATCCGCGTCGGCGAGGGCGAGGGGGGCGCCGTCCTGTTCCAGGCTGATGTGGCCACCCTTGGCGTGGGCGACGTGGATGCTGACCTGGGCCACGGCGCCGGCGGGCAGCGCCAGGGTGTCGCCCATGATCGCGTGTCCGGACCCGGCCTGGGCGGTCAGCTCCAGCAGGCCGTCGCGCGTGCCGCGGACGTCGATGAACACGTGGCCGGCCTTGATCGCGTCCAGGATGGCGCGCTCGGACAGCTCCGGTGCATAGACCACGGTGGTGGGGAAGCCGACGCCGAGCCGGCCCAACTCCATGTCGTGGTTGTCGCTGCCGCCGACGCCGGTCAGGTGGTGGCCCTGGTTCAGCAGGTCGCGCCAGAAGGCGACGCCCGGGCGCTTCACCCGCGCGTCGCCCATCGCCCCCCACAGCTCGCCGGCGTTCAGCACCTCGACCGACTGGACCCTGGACCAGTCGGTGTCGGTCGGGCTCCAGCCGCAGCCGCGGCAGGTCTCGTCGGTGGGCGAGGTCGGATGGTTGACCGAGATCAGGGCGTGCAGGTCGTGGACCTGGTCGAGGATGGCGCCGACGTTGGGCACGGTCGGGCCGCCTAGCCGGGCGTCGACCGGCTCGGTCGTGCCGAACACATTGGCGTGGCCCTGGAAGGTGGTGACCTCGACCGCCGGGATCAGCAGGAGGGTGTCGAAGGCCGGCTGCAGCTCGCGCATGGCGTCGTAGTGCGAGCCGGTGTTGTGGTCGGACATGGCGATGAAGTCGAGGCCGTGGGTCACCGCCGCCTCGACGGTGCGGTAGAGCGGGCAGGGGACCGGCTGGCCCGCCAGGCTGGTGCAGGAGCCGTCGCTGTGGGCGGTGTGCATGTGCAGGTCGCCCCGGTACCAGCGCGCGCCGTTCTTCAGCGGCGCGGCGGAGAAGGTGGACACCGCCGGGATGTCGCCGTGGCGCCAGAACCAGACCTTGGCGGTGTAGCGGGAATGCACGTCCGGCCGGATGGCGGAGACCGACAGGTTCAGCTTCCAGGTCCCGGCATGGATCGCGCCGGGCAGATAGGAAGGCGTGGCGTCGGTGCGCGAGAGGGTGAAGCTCGACTTGTTGCTGCCGCTCCAGCCCCGGAAGCCGTCGGGATCGGAGACGCCCAGGTCGATGACGGTGTGCTTGTCGCGCTCGGTGTAGGCGAACTCCACGCTGATCCGCACCACGCCCTGGGGCACGGTGAAGGGGACGTCGTGAAAGGTCAGCTTGTCCTGCGGTCCGATCTCGCCGGTCAGCACCAGGTCCGGCGCGGCGGCGCGGAGGGGGAGCGAGGCGCGGTCGGGCAGAGCGGTGGCGGATTGGGGCGCGCAAACCATGGCCAGGAGCGCCGCCAGCACGAAGCCGGCCTGCCGGATACCATTCATCTGAAGCCCCTCTGACTTAGGTCGCCGCCCGCCGCGGTCGTCCGGCCGTTCGTCTCAAGCCGAAAGTACGGTAGCTTTAGTTACCGTTTGCGACGTTCACATCACGGCCGTGAGGCGGGGTCATTGGTCGCCTTTGGCGTGGGCTATCAGGTTGTCGCGAAGGCGGGTCACCGCCTGCTGTACGCTTCTGAACTCATCCGGGCTCAGCCCGCTGGCCTTGACCAGGGTCTTCTGCCCGCCCTTTTCGCGGAGCCGCCGGCCCGCTTCGGTCAGGCTGATCAGCACCTGGCGCTCGTCGGAGGGGTCGCGGCGCCGGTGCAGATAGCCCAGGGCTTCCAGCTTCTTGAGCATAGGCGTCAGGGTGTTGGATTCCAGGAACAGCTTCTCGCCCAGGCTGCCGACCGTCTGGTTGTCCTGCTCCCACAGCGCCACGATGGTGATCCACTGGGTGTAGGTGACGCCCAGCTCGTCGAGGATCGGCTTGTAGGCGCGGCCATAGGCGAGGTTGGCGGAATAGACGGCGAAGCAGAGGAAATCAGCCAGCGCCGGATAAGCCTGTTGGGACGCGGCCGGCTCCGGAAGGGGCGGCTTCAGGGCGGCGGCGGTCTGTTTCATGGGCTTCATGGACGGCCTTTCGAGCGGAACGGGCGTTCCGAAAAATAGCGCATACGATTAGATCGTATGGATTGACGTTCTGGTCCCCGCCGATCTATATGCATCGCACGCGATTAAATTATTTATGCGCGTATGACGTTTTAGCCAGGAGGCCCTCGCCGTGACCAAGATCGAGACCGTCCTCCGCGCGGCCAGGGTCTGCGCCACTGGAGCGGTTCGCAGGGCGCGACCGGCCTAGGCAGGTCCCAAAAAGCCAATACGGCAAACCCGCAGGGTTGCAGGTTGGCGGAACCTGGATCGCCATAAATCGCGTCCGATTTAAACTGATACGATATGATCCGGGGTGGACGCCCCGGGCCCTTCGCAACAAGAAACCCCGGAGAAACCCGATGACCAACGCCCCAGACCCGATCGACCAAGACCGCCGCCGCCTGTTCGGGTTCGCGGCCACCACCGTGGCGGCCGCGCAGTTTGGCGTCGCCGCCATGGCGCAGGCGCAGAC
>JBARAK010000470.1:0-4922 GCA_049791955.1 Caulobacteraceae bacterium | reverse complement strand
CTCCAGCGCCCGCCGGACGACGCCGAACGGGAAGACGCGCGCGCCCTCTCCGGCCGGATCCAAAGCCTTTTCCAGGCAGGCCTCGACCAGCGCGCGGCTGGTGGTCCGGCCCGACGCCAGCTGGCCGGCCAGGGCGTCCAGCCCGCCGGACGGTCGCCAATCGCTCACCAGGACACCTCGCGCGCAGACGGGATCGCACCGGCGATTCCCTTCATCCACACCCGATTAGCATGGGGCCGGCGGCCGATCAGCGCGTCGATCAGCGCCCGGGCCAGACCAGCAGCGCGGTCTCGATCAGCTTTTCGAGGTCGGCCTTGGGCGTTTTCGCGCCCGCCTGCACCGCCATGCCCAGGACCAGCGCCATGAGATAGCGGGCCAGGCCGGCCGGCTCGAACCGCTCGTCGAAGTCTCCATCCGCCTTGGCCTGCTCGAACCGGCGGACCAGCGCGGCCTCGGACGACGCGCGACGGGTGCGGACCTCCGTCTTGAGGGCGTCCATCTCGCCGCCCCCGGCCACGGTGGTCATGACATGCAGGCAACCGCGCGGGTCGGACGCCCCGGCCTGGACCTCCAGCGCGTTGGTGAGGATGCGCTCGGCCACACCCCGCGCCGTGGGCGCCGACAGGGCGGCGTTCATGAACGCCTGCTTTTCCCGGTCGTAGAGATCGAGCGTCTTGCGGAACAGCGCCTCCTTGTTGCCAAAGGCCGCGTAGAGGCTCGGCCGCGAGACGCCCATCGCACTGGTCAGTTCGTCCAGCGAGGCGCCTTCGAACCCCTTGGTCCAGAACACGCGCAAGGCGGCGGCCAGGGCGGCGTCGACGCAGAACTCCCGTGGACGACCGCGTACGGCGGTGGCGCAGTCGGTGGCGCTTTGGACTTCCATACCAGCCAATATAGAATTGCGGCTTCCCCGCGTCCAGCCTTGAAGCAAGCCCCTCCTCCGCCGCGCGACCCCTTCATGCGCAACGCCTACTGGTCAGTACAGAATTCGCTTGATCCCGAGCTCGCGCCGACATATGTACCCCGCGGTACAGAATGGACGGGGCGATGAGTCGGCGCCGTCCGCAGGATCAACGCCATGATTATCGATACCCACTTCGGCCTCCCTCTCCCCATCGCGGACGCGCTGCGGGGCCATGCCCCGGCCTCCGGGAAGCCTCAGTCGCAGGCGCAGCCCCCGCGCCAGCGCTCCGGCCGGCTGGGACGCATCGCGTTCCTCGGCCTGGCGCTGTCGGCGGGCCTCGGCATGGAGAGCTACGCGGCGACGCCGTCGCTGCAAGGCCGGTGGGTGATGACCCCCCAGAACTCCACCTTCCAGGAAAGCGTCATGGGTCCCGCGCCCGACAAGGCGGTGCTGACCGTCCGCCGCGATGACCGCGACGCCTTCAGCTACGAGCTGGTGGAGAGCCGCAACGGGACCGAGGTCGCGCGCGGCGCCTACGACATCTCTTTCGCCGGCGCGCCGTCCACAAGCTCGGTCGACGGCGCGGTGCTCAAAGTTTCCGGGAGCCGCCAAGCCGATGGGGACGTTGTCATTGAAGCGCCGCCGGTAGGCCAGGTCCACGCCGTCATCCGCGTGCGCCAGACCGGACCCGACACCGCCGTGCTCGACCACGAAGTCCGCACACCGGACGGAGCCACGACGCTGGAAGAGATCGGGCTGATCCGGGCCGACCAGACCGCCGAGAAGTGAAGACGTCGAATTGAAGAGGAGCATGTTGGGCATGCTCCGTCCAAGAGTGAGATTTGATCATGCATGAGGAATTCAGCCTGAGCCAATTACTGGCCGATCCCCTAATCCGACAGGTCATGGACAGTGATGCGGTCGAGGAAACCGACATCCGCCGGTTAGCGGAACGGATCTCGCTGCGAAACTATGCGAACAGGCCCGCGGCCTTTCCCCGGGCCTACCCCCAGGGATGCGACCTGCATTAATGAAGCGTCGCGCCCGCGGGAACGGCGGCGCCGGGAGCCACAACGCTCCCGCCCCAGGGCGAGGCGATGCTTTGCTCCAGGGCCTTGTCGAAGTTGGCCTGCTCCCAGGCCAGTAGCCGGGCGGCGAGTTCAACGCGGCGGGCCGAGCCGGTCTCGACCGCTCTCGCCAGGCGCCTGTCCGCCCAGACGTGAAAGCGGAGCAGGAACTCCACCCGATGCGCGTATCTTATGGATGACATCGACCGCATTGCTCGCAAAGGTTAAGTCGATTCCCAAAGTTTAAAAAGCCGGTTTCCCCCCAGGCGCGAGTTATCTGTGGGGAAATGCGCGACCTAGTTGTGGATAAATGGGCGCGTGGGCTGTGGATAAACGGCTTGCCCGAGCCCGTTGCTCCAGATGGCGGCTGTCACGCTCTACCCCGGCTGCACGCCCGGGGGACATCCGCCGATCGGCCGGACGTCTGGAACCGAGGCGCGTGGATGGTCTGGGTGATTTCGTGCAGCGATCCCTTGACCCTGACCGACCCGCCAGACCCGCTCGCGGTCCAGATGATGGTTTCCTGGGGGCGGCCCACAGTGAGCTTCTGTACGGCGTCGAGATTGATGGCGACCTGGGCGCCGGACGTTTCCTCCAAGATGACAAGTCGCACCGTCGAACCTCCTGACGGGCGCCAACCTGGGTTGGCCGCCCCATAACGCCTGCTCAAAAGCAAGGAACCAGAACAAGGAACGCGCCGATCGCGCAGAAAGACTCGCACATCTCTGCGACAGATCAAATTCACTCGAGGCCCGAGGTGTTCGTCCAAGTTTGAAGCTGGCGTTCCCTTGCCCATCACTCCCGCAAGCCTTACTCTTCGCGGCCTGACGCCCAATCCGCGATCTTGTCGCCTCCTGATTGCTTCCCACATTTGCAGAATGGCCTCACCAGGCCGGGCGGAATGGTGAAGACGGGCAAGCCCCACGCCCGATCGGATAGTTTCTGGAGCCGGAACGGCGCCGCAGGAGCACGGATATGGACCCCCACCCGCCCCCACTGCAAAAGTCCCCGGCCGCGGATCGAATAGCCTACGAGCAATCGAAGTCCGAAGCGGACAAGGCGGTGCCGGGCGCCGGCCATCTGAGCGAACGCCTGCGCCTGGCCCTGGGGCTGGTTCCGCGCACCCGGCCTAACTGAAACCCGCGCCGGGCTTCAGGCCGGGCGCTTATGCATGAGCGCGGTCCGCAGGCAGGTGCACACCGGCTCGTCGCGCTGGTTCAGCAGCCGATGCGCGAACACGACCACCCCCGCATTGGGCCGGGAGCGGCTCTCGCGCAGCTCCGCAATCTCGGTCTCGGCGTGGACGGTGTCGCCCAGGAACACCGGATGGGGCGTCTTCACCTGGTCGTAGCCGAGGTTGGCCAGCAGGGTGCCGAGCGTGGTCTCCCCGACCGTAAGGCCGATCAGCAGGCTGAAGCTGAAGGTGCTGTTGACGACGATCTGGCCGAACTCGCTGGCGCGGGCGTATTCGGCGTCCAGGTGCAGCGGCTGGGGATTGTGGGTCAGGGTCGAGAACAGCAGGTTGTCCGTTTCCGTCACGGTGCGCCGGATCGGATGGACGATGCGGTCGCCAACGGTGAATTCCTCGAAGTAACGGCCAGCCATGCTCTCTCCCGATCGTCGGCGACCTGACTCCCGAAGGACCTCAGCGCGCATGCCAGGATAGACGCACGCCGCCCCCTCGGGCTACGCCTCACCGCCCTAGAACAGGCTCCCCTGCCCGTCCACGACGGCCTTGGGCCCCGGCTTGGCGGAGGGCGCGGGCTGGATGGCGACCTGGGCGCCTTCGATCGCCAGCAGCTTGAGCTTGGTGTCCGCGCCGCCCCGGGCGGAGAAACCGCCGAGCTTGCCGCCCGCCGCCGTCACCCGGTGGCAGGGCACCACGATCGGCCACGGATTCTGTCCGAGCGCCGCGCCCACGTCGCGCGCGAGCAGCCTGTCGCCGAGCTCGACGGCGATCTCGCCATAGGTGCGCGTTTCGCCGGGCGGAATCCGGCGGGCGATCTCGAACACCCTGGCGTTGAACTCAGGCACACGCGCGAGGTCGATCGGGACCTCCGACAAGTCAACCTTTTCCCCCTGCAGCAAGGCTCCGATCGCGCCGATCGCAGCGCCGACCCACGCCGGCGGCGTCGCCTCGGCGGCCTGCGGAAATCGACGGTGAAGGGCGCGCCGCGCGGTTTCGGGTTCGCGCTCGGGCAGGTGGACGCCGATCAGCGCCTGGCCGTCCCACACCACGCCGGCCCAGCCGGCCGCCGTTTCGAAAAGGGTGTACTGGCTCATGCAGGACATATAGGCGCCGCCCCGGCCTGGCGGCAGTCGGGATCGAAGCTCGCGCCCACGCCCTTGAACGCCGGCTGGGCGGCGGGCATATAGTGCGTCGCTTCGGCCAAGCTCGGATACCTTGAGACGCCTGTTCGCCATCTTCGCCGTGATCATGCTGGCGTTCGCTCCTTTGGCGGCGTTCGCCCAGGCGGGGTCTTGCCACTGTCCGAGCCCATCGGCTTCGATGGCGGCTTTGGGGACGACGCATTCGACGGCCAATCAGACGCCCTGCTGTCCCAACGGCAAGGCATGCGCGGCCGTCTGCGCTCCGGTTTCCCTGGCCGCGGCTTCGATCCCGAGTTCGGATGCGGTCGCTCAGGTCGGCTTCCGCTCGGTTCGCCTGCTGGCGACGGCTGAAGAGGTCCCGCCTTCGGCTGATCGAAACGCCGAAAGCCCTCCCCCCAAACGGATCGCCTGAGGGCGCGCACCGCGCGCTGATCCACACCCTTGGTCCGTCCGCGCCGCGGCCGGGCTGAGCCTTCACGTCCGCCGTCGCCACGGCCGGCGTTTCCGATCTCAGGACCCTCCCCATGCCATCGAGATTGCCGGTGCGCGCGGCGCTTATCGCCGCCGCCGCGCCGTTCGTCTGGGCCGGCGGCTTGCACGCCGAGCCCATGACCTTCGCC
>JBARAK010000469.1:0-3822 GCA_049791955.1 Caulobacteraceae bacterium | reverse complement strand
CCAGCATGGCCATGCCCGCCTTGGCCTGCAGCATCAGGGCGGTGTCGGCGAGGTCCTGGCTGGTGGCGCCGTGGTGGACCGACTTGGCGGCCAGGGGCTCGACCTGGGCCACTTGCCCACGCAGGTCCGCCACCAGGGGGATGGCCAGCGTGCCGGCATGGGCGGCGGCCTCGGCCAGGGCCTCGGTGTCGAACCGGCCCTGGCGGCAGACCTGGGAAATGGCGGCGGCGTGAGCGGGATCGATCAGGCCTTCCGCCGCCTCCGCCTCCGCCAGGGCCGCCTCGAACGCCAGGGCGGCGCGCAGCAGGCTGGCGTCGTCGAAGGCCTCGATCATCTCGGGCGTGGAGGCGGCGCGCTCGCGGATCGAGGAGCTCATGGTCTTCAGATATCGAAGAAGACCGTCTCGCGTTCCCCCTGGATGCGGATATCGAAGCGCCAGCGGCCCTCCCCGTCCGGTCGCGCCACCAGGGTGTCGCGCCGTTCGGGTGGGACCAGCTCCAGGATCGGGTCCTCGGCGTTGGCGGTCTCACCCTCGAAATAGAGCCGGGTGACCAGCCGCTTCAGCACCCCGCGCGCGAACAGGCCGACCGCGATGTGGGGCGCCTGCAGCCGGTTGCCCGGCCCCGGGACGCGGCCGGGCCGCACGGTCAGGAAACGGTACTCGCCCTGGGCGTCGGTGGAGGCGCGGCCGAAGCCGGTGAAGTCCTCGTCCAGCGGCAGGTCGGTGCGCGGATCGTCCGGGCTGGCGTAGCGGCCCGCGGCGTTGGCCTGCCAGATCTCCACCATGGCGTCGGGCACGGGCTCGCCGTCGGCGTTGCTCACCCGGCCCACGATCTCGATCCGCTCGCCCGCCACCTCGCCCTTGGGTGGGGCGAGGTTCAGGACGTAATGCTCGGCCGGAAACAGCTCGGGCCGCGCGCCCAGGTCGGACCGGCCGACCAGGTCCGCGCCGCCCTTCCAGGGCAAGCCATAATGGAAGAACGGCCCCACGGTCTGCCAGGGCGTCTGGCCGAAGCGGTCGGGCGCCTGGTTGTCCTCGCGCGGGGCCGGCTGCTCGCGGCCAAGGGGGTTTGCGTCAGCCATGGTCATCCTCGAAGGGCGTGGCCTCGCGCCCGCGCAGCACCACATCGAACAGATAGCCCAGCGCCCGGTTGGGCTGGGTGGTGGCGATGTCGAAGCGCGCCACCATGCGGTCGCGGGCTTCGCGCGGGACCGCATTGGCGATCGGGTCGATCTCGATCAACGGATCGTCGGGGAAGTAGAGCTGGGTCACCAGCCGCGTGGCGAAGGCCGGCCCCAGCAGCGACAGGTGGATGTGCGCGGGCCGCCAGGCGTTCTTATGGTTGCCCCAGGGATAGGCGCCGGGCTTGATGGTGACGAACTGATAGCGGCCGTCGGCATCCGTCACCACCCGCCCCGCGCCGGTGAAGTTGGGGTCGATCGGCGCATCCCACTGGTCGTTGACGTGGATGTAGCGACCCGCCGCGTTGCACTGCCAGATTTCCACCACCGTGTTGGCGACCGGCCTGCGGTCCTCGCCCAGCACCCGGCCGGAGACGAGGATACGCTGGCCGATCGGCTCGCCCTTGTGCTGGCGGGTCAGGTCGGCGGCCGAGCCCCCCATCAGCCGCTCCCAGCCACCGGCGGGGCCGGTGACCTCGGTCAGGGTCTGGGGAATCTTCACCAGCGGCTCGCGCGGCGAACGCGCCACCGTCGAGCCATAGGGCCCGAACAGCGACGGCGGCTGGCCCGCGTCCTCGCGCGTATAGGGAACGATCTGCACGTACCTTCCTCCAGTCAGCCTAGACCAGCTTGAACAGCTTCTCCGCATTGGTCTGGAAGAAGGCCTTCTTGACCTCCGGGGTCATGTCCATGCCGTCCAGGATGTGCACTTCTTCTATCGAGTGCTGGTATGGATAGTCCATGGCGTACAGCACCCGGTCCACCCCGACCACGTCCTGCACGAACTTGATCCCCGGCTCCCAGGCCACGCCGCTGTTGGTGATGTGGAAGTTCTCCCGCAGGTAGTCGCTGGGTTTCTTCTTCAGCGGCTGCATGACCTCGTAGCGCTTGGAGCGCACGGTGGCGGCGTGCATGTAATCCAGCCGGTAGGCCCAGAACGGCAGCGCCTCGCCCAGATGGCCGAGCACGACCTGCAGCCTGGGGAACCGGTCGAACACCCCGGCGGTGATCAGGCGCAGCGCATGCAGCCCGGTCTCCGCCGCGAAGCCGAAGATGGCCCCGTCCAGCCCCGCCTCCAGATAGGGCCGGATCATGTCGCGCGGCGGCGTGTTTGGGTGCAGGTAGATCGGCGTGTCGTTGGCCTCGGCCGCCTCGAAGATCTCCCAGAACTTGGGGTCGGACAGGTATTCGCCGTGGGTGTGCGAATTGACGATCACCCCGGTCAGGCCGAGCTTCTGGACGCCCCGCTCGATCTCGCGGGCCGCCTCGGCGGGGCTGTGCGGCGCGATGGCGACCATGCCGGAGAAGCGGTCGGGATGGCGCCGGCAGGCCTCGGACAGCTCGTCGTTGGCCACCTTGGCGAAGGCGGCGGCGTCGGCGGCGGCCATCACCTGCACGCCGGGCGAGGTCAGGGCCATCACCTGGCGGTCGATCCCCGCCTCGTCCATGTGCCTCAGCCGCATCTCGCCCAGGTCGGTGAGGCAGGCCATGATGTGGCGCGGCCGTTCGGCCTGGCTCGTCATGTAGAAGCCGATCAGGCTGACGAAGCCCGGATCCGGATCCGGCCCGTCGAGCACGGCCTTCCAGATGCGGATCATCTCCGCGGGACAGAAGGCCTCCTCCGTGGCGATGCGCTTGTAGGCGGCCTTGGCCGGCCGCTCCATCATCGGCTGATCCATAGCGTCGTCTCCCGTTCGTTATGCTTCAGCCCTCGAGCCCCGCGCGGCGGCGCCAGTAGGTCCAGGCGCGGTCGTAGCCCTCGGACGGCTTGGCGTCGGCCAGCCGGCCGCAGATGGCGTCGATCTCGCCGTCGGTGAGGAACTTGATCGGAGGGAAGCGGCTGGCCTGGAGCTGCAGGCCCGCGTTCACCTCCAGATAGACGGCGGTGTAGACCGCCTCGCGCACCGAACGCCCGATCACCGTGCAGCCGTGGCCGCGCATCAGGGCGCTGTTGCCCGAGCCCAGCACCCTGGCGAAGTCGCGCGCCATCTCCATGCTGGAGATCAGCAGCGTGGTGTCGCCGAACGTGTCCTGCGCATCCCACACGGGCACATGATGGCCGATGGTGGCGCAGCTGTGCACGATCGGGCGCAGCGGTTCGCTGGTGACGCTGAAGGGGATGACGCTGCGGCTGTGGCTGTGGATCACCGCCTGAACGTCGGGACGGGCCTCGTAGAGAGCGCCGTGGATGTAGCGCTCCAGATAGCCCTTGGGCGCGTCGGCCTTCACCGGCGTCCCGTCCAACGCATATTCCACGATGTCCTCGTGGCCGATCAGCTCCGGCGCGATGGCCCGCGACAGCAGGAAGCGCTGTGGGTTGTCGGGATGGCGCGCGCTGACGTGGCCGAAGGCGTCCACCACACCCTCGGAGGCCAGGATACGGTTGGCGGTGACCACGTCGTCGATCACGGCGTCGAGCGTCTGGGTCGTCATGGCCTCTCCTCCCTTGGGATTGCTTCTTATGATCGGATCAGGCGGCGGCGCGATGTCCGGTCGCCACCGCGCATAGCGCGTCGGGGTCGTTCGGCGGGCGGTCGCCGCGCCAGGTGACATGCATGTCCGGCCGCAGCAGCAGCAGGTCGCGTTCGTAGACCGCGCGGGCGGCCGCCTCGCCGATGTCGAGGACGGTCAGCCGCGCAC